>NZ_JBWKPE010000012.1:0-228822 GCF_059418085.1 Pseudomonas sp. GW821-FHT09C10 | reverse complement strand
GCCCCTCCCACATTTGGAATGCATTCCCATGTGGGAGGGGCGGTGCGACGATTCGACTTGCCCCCGATGGCAGCGCCTCGGTCTAGAGCGAAGCCATTTCAGTTTCAGGTTCGACAGCTGTCGCCGTCTGCAACTTGCGCATCTGCTCACACCCCCACAACACCCGCTCCGGTGTCGCCGGCGCATCGATCTTCGGCTGATGGCGATAATCAGCCAGGCTCGCCACCGCATCCTTGATCGCGCACCACGAGGCAATCCCGAGCATGAACGGTGGCTCACCCACGGCCTTGGAATGGAACACCGTGTCTTCCGGGTTCTTGCGGTTTTCCACCAGCTTCACACGCAAATCCAAAGGCATGTCGGCCACCGCCGGGATCTTGTAGCTGGCCGGGCCGCAGGTCTCAAGCTTGCCCTTGTTGTTCCACACCAGCTCTTCCATGGTCAGCCAGCCCATGCCCTGGATAAAGCCGCCTTCCACCTGGCCGATGTCGATGGCCGGGTTCAGTGAGGCGCCCACATCGTGGAGGATGTCGGTGCGCAGCATCTTGTATTCGCCGGTCAGGGTGTCGACGATTACTTCGCAGCACGCCGCGCCGAAGGCGAAGTAGTAGAACGGCCGACCGCGGGCCTGGCTGCGGTCGTAGAAGATTTTCGGGGTCTTGTAGAAACCGGTGCTCGACAGCGAGACCTGGGCGAAATACGCCTGTTGAATCAGCGTTTCGAAGGTCAGGATCTGCTCGCGCACGCGCACATGGCCGTTGTGGAATTCCACATCCGCTTCGCTCACGTCGTACTTGCGCGCGGCGAATTCCACCAGGCGTTGCTTGATGGTTTCGGCGGCGTTCTGGGCGGCCTTGCCGTTCAGGTCCGCACCGCTGGACGCGGCGGTCGGTGAGGTGTTCGGTACCTTGTCGGTGTTGGTGGCGGTGATCTGCACGCGGTCGATGTCCACCTGGAACACTTCGGCCACCACTTGCGCGACCTTGGTGTTCAAGCCCTGGCCCATTTCGGTGCCGCCGTGGTTCAAGTGGATGCTGCCGTCGGTGTAGATATGGATCAGCGCACCGGCCTGGTTCAGGAAGCTCGCCGTGAATGAGATCCCGAATTTCACCGGGGTCAGCGCCAGGCCTTTTTTCAGGATCGGGCTGTGGGCGTTGTACAGGCGGATCGCTTCGCGGCGCTCGGCGTATTGGCTGCTGGCTTCAAGTTCGGCGGTCATCTCTTCGAGCATGTTGTGCTCGACGGTCTGGTAGTAGTGGGTGACGTTGCGCTCGGTCTTGCCGTAGTAATTGGCCTTGCGCACCGCCAACGGGTCCAGCGCCAGATGACGGGCGATGGCGTCCATCACTTCCTCGATGGCGACCATGCCTTGCGGGCCGCCGAAGCCGCGATAGGCGGTGTTGGACGCGGTGTTGGTCTTGCAGCGATGGCCGTTCACCGTGGCATCGCCCAGGTAGTAGGCGTTGTCGGCATGGAACATGGCGCGGTCGACGATCGAGTTGGACAGGTCCGGCGAGCAGCCGCAGTTACCGGCCAGTTCCAGGTTGATCCCGTGCAGGCGACCGCTGTCGTCGAAGCCCACGTCGTATTCGATGTAGAAGGGGTGGCGCTTGCCGGTCATCAGCATGTCTTCGACGCGCGGCAGGCGCATCTTGGTCGGCTGGCCGGTGAGGCGCGCCACCACCGCACACAGGCACGCCGGGCTCGCCGCCTGGGTTTCCTTGCCGCCAAAACCGCCGCCCATGCGGCGCATATCGACGACGATCTTGTTCATCGACACGCCCAGCACTTCGGCCACCAGCTTCTGCACTTCGGTGGGGTTCTGCGTGGAGCAATAGACGATCATGCCGCCGTCTTCGGTGGGCATTACCGAGGAAATCTGGGTTTCCAGGTAGAAGTGTTCCTGGCCGCCGATATGCAGGGTGCCCTGGAGGCGGTGCTTGGCGGTCGCCAGCGCGCCGGCCGAATTACCGCGTTGGTGGGTGTGGCTGTCGAGCACGAAATGCTTGTTGCGAAAGGCCTCGACCACATCCAGCACGGGCTCCAGGTCTTCGTATTCGATCACTGCGGCCATCGCGGCCTTGCGTGCGGTGTCCAGGTCGCGGGCGGCCACGGCCAAAACCACCTGGCCGACGAACTGCACCGTGTCGATGGCCAGCAAGGGGTCGCCGGGCAGCAGCGGGCCGATGTCTTTCAGGCCCGGCACGTCTTCGTGGGTGATGACGATACGCACACCGTCGAAGGCGTAGCAGGGCGTGGTGTCGATGCGGATGATCCGGGCGTGGGCGCGGTCGGACATGCGTGCATACAGGTGCAACTGGTTGGGGAATTCCAGGCGGTCATCGATGTACTGCGCTTCACCGGACACGTGCTTGGCGGCGCTGTCATGCTTGACGCTGCGGCCGACCCCGGAGGTCAGGTCCTGGGCAAACAGCGCAGCCAGTTCGGCCTGGGTTTTTTCCACGGCGTGATGGTTAGACATAAGCGGTCACCCGAGTCTCGATGTGCGGCGTTTGCAGTTCGATGAAGTATTTGCGCAGCAGGTTCCGGGCGCTGAGCAGGCGGTATTCCTTGCTGGCGCGGAAGTCCGACAGCGGGGTGAAATCCTCGGCCAGGGCGGCGCAGGCTTTTTCCACGGTGGCAGCGTTCCAAGTGGCGCCGACCAATACCGCCTCGCAATGTTTTGCGCGTTTGGGCGTGGCGGCCATGCCGCCGAACGCGACGCGGGCATCACTGATCACACCGTTGTCGATCTTTAGGTTGAAGGCTGCACACACAGCGGAAATATCGTCGTCCAGGCGCTTGGAAACCTTGTAGGCACGGAACAGCGCGTGGCCCTTGGGGACGATGATTTTCTCGATGAACTCGCTGTCCTGGCGCGCCGTCACGCGGTAGTCGATGAAGTAGTCTTCCAGCGCCAGGATGCGGCGCACCTCGCCTTTGCACAGCACGATCTGCGCCCCCAGGGCGATCAACAGCGGCGGCGAATCGCCAATCGGCGAGGCGTTGCCGATATTGCCGCCGAGGGTGCCCTGGTTGCGGATTTGCAGGGAGGCGAAGCGGTGCAGCAGGTCGCCGAAATCCGGGTATTCGTGGTGCAGCGCGGTGTAGCAGTCGGAGAGGGCAGTGGCGGCGCCGATTTCCAGGCGGTCGTCGAAGTCCTCGATGCGCTTCATCTCTTCAATATTGCCGACATAGATCATCACCGGCAGGGTGCGGTGAAACTGGGTGACTTCCAGCGCCAGGTCGGTGCCGCCGGCCAACAGGCGGGCTTGCGGGTAGGCGTCGTAGAGGTCGGCCAGGTCGGCGACGGTGAGGGGCACCAGGCAGCGTTTGTCGCCGCTGTTGAGTTCACCGGTTTGGGTCGGCGTGATGGCTTTGAGGCGGGCGATGGTCTCGGCCTGGCGGCTGTCGAACTGGTCCGCCGGTTTGTTGCAGCAGGCCTGTTCGGCGGCGGCCAGGATCGGCCGATAGCCGGTGCAGCGGCACAGGTTGCCGGCCAGGGCTTCGTGGGCCTTCTGGCTGTCGGGGGCGTCGCTGTTCTTTTGCAGGGCGAACAACGACATCACAAAACCGGGGGTGCAAAAGCCGCATTGCGAACCGTGGCACTCCACCATCGCCTGTTGCACGCTGTGCAGTTGGCCCTGGTGCTTGAGGTCTTCGACGCTGATCAGTTGCTTGCCGTGCAGCGACGATACAAATGTCAGGCAGGAATTGAGGCTGCGATAACGGATCTGCTCCACGCCCTGAGGGTCGGTGTGCAACTCGCCGACCACCACGGTGCACGCACCGCAGTCGCCGCTGGCGCAGCCTTCCTTGGTACCGGGTTTGCCCACATGCTCGCGCAGATAGTTGAGCACGGTCAGGTTGGGGTCCAGGGCGTGCTCGCTACGGAGTTCCTGGTTAAGTAAAAACTGGATCACGGAAGGCCTCGCAGACTCATTATTGTTGTTAACCGCTTTGCGCCGAATCTAGTCATGTCTGACTTTTCGGTCAATGATTTTCTGACCAGAAGGTCAGGAAAATGCGATCACAACACTTTCAATTATGGTTCAGTCTTCTGAAACCGGCGTTTTTGGGGGCGTGTGGGTGTTCAGCGTTGCTTATTTCATGCCAAATTCGCCACGGTGGGCGTAGCGCCATCAGCGGGCCAATGCGCTACACTGCCGCGCTTGTACCGATAGACGATTTTGAAGGGAAAACATGACGTTCAAGGCGCCGGACAGTCTCGCCGAGCAAATCGCTCACCACCTCGCCGAACGTATCATTCGCGGCGATCTCAAGCCTGGGGAGCGGATCCAGGAACAGAAAGTCACGCTGGCGCTGAATGTCAGCCGTGGCTCCGTACGTGAAGCTTTATTGATCCTCGAACGCCGCCACCTGATCGCGATCCTGCCGCGCCGTGGCGCCCATGTCACCGAGCTCACGGCGCACAAGGTGCAGAGCCTGTGCACGCTGATGAGTGAGCTGTATATCCTGCTTGGCAATGCGGTCGCCCAGGGCTGGCAGACCCAGGCCGACATGGCGCCGTTCGTCCAGATCCAGCAGCGCCTGGTGAGCAATTTCGAGCGCCAGGACATCCGCGCCTTTGTCGAAGAATGCTTCAATGTGATGCGCGCCGCGTACCCCTTCGCCAACAACCCGTATTTGCAGGAAACCGTCGAGAACCTGCAGCCGGCGATGAACCGTGCCTATTACCTGGCCCTGGATCAGCGCAAGGCGTCCATGAGCGAGTACCTGGCGTTGTTCGAGCAACTGCTCGCCGCCGTACTCGCCCGTGACCTGGAGCAGATCCGCCAGGTGCTGTCGGCCTACTGCCAGCGCAGCAGCTCGCTGGTCATCGCTGCGTTGGCGGACGCCTAAACGTGCGGCTCAAGTGCATCAAACTGGCGGGGTTCAAATCCTTCGTCGACCCGACCACGGTGAACTTCCCCAGTAACATGGCGGCAGTGGTCGGGCCCAATGGCTGCGGCAAGTCGAACATCATCGACGCCGTACGCTGGGTGATGGGCGAGAGCTCGGCAAAAAACCTGCGTGGCGAGTCGATGACCGACGTCATCTTCAACGGCTCCACCAGCCGCAAGCCGGTGAGCCAGGCCAGCATCGAACTGGTGTTCGACAACTCCGACGGCACCCTGATCGGCGAGTACGCGGCCTACGCGGAAATCTCGATCCGCCGCAAAGTGACGCGCGACAGCCAGAACAGTTACTTCCTCAACGGCACCAAGTGCCGGCGCCGCGACATTACCGACATTTTCCTCGGTACCGGCCTGGGCCCGCGCAGCTATTCGATCATCGAACAGGGCATGATCTCCAAGCTGATCGAAGCCAAGCCCGAAGACCTGCGCAACTTTATCGAAGAAGCGGCCGGCATCTCCAAGTACAAGGAGCGCCGCCGCGAGACCGAAAACCGTATCCGCCGCACCCATGAAAACCTCGCCCGCCTCACCGACCTGCGCGAAGAGCTGGAGCGCCAGTTGGAGCGCCTGCACCGCCAGGCCCAGGCGGCCGAGAAGTACCAGGAATACAAGGGCGAAGAGCGCCAGCTCAAGGCGCAACTGTCGGCCCTGCGCTGGCAGGCGTTGAACGATCAGGTGGGCCAGCGCGAAGCGATCATCGGCACCCAGGAAATCAGCTTTGAAGCGCTGGTGGCCGAGCAGCGCAATGCCGACGCCGCCATCGAGCGCCTGCGCGACGGGCACCATGACCTGTCCGAACGCTTCAATCTGGTGCAGGGCCGCTTCTATTCGGTGGGCGGTGATATTGCCCGCGTCGAACAAAGCATCCAGCACGGCCAGCAGCGTCTGCGTCAGTTGCAGGATGATCTGAAAGAAGCCGAACGCGCGCGCCTGGAAACCGAATCGCACCTGGGCCACGACCGCACCTTGCTGCTGACGTTGGGCGAAGAGCTGGACATGCTCACCCCCGAGCAGGACATCACCAACGCCGCCGCCGAAGAGGCCGCCGCTGCGCTGGAAGAATCCGAAACCACCATGCACGGCTGGCAGGAGCAGTGGGACGCCTTCAACCTGCAATCCGCCGAACCGCGGCGCCAGGCCGAGGTGCAGCAGTCGCGCATCCAGCAACTGGAAACCAGCATGGAACGCCTGGCCGAGCGCCAGCGTCGCCTGCAGGAAGAGCGCGTGCTGCTTGCCGCCGACCCGGAAGACGCGGCGATCATGGAACTCAGCGAGCAACTGGCCGAAAGCGAAATGACGCTGGAAGAGCTGGAAGCCAGCGAAGAACAACAAGTGGAGCGCCTGGAGCAATTGCGTCAGCAACTGCAACAGGCGACCCAGGCCCAGCAGCAGGCCCAGGGCGATTTGCAGCGGCTTAACGGCCGCCTGGCTTCCCTTGAAGCCTTGCAGCAAGCGGCATTGGACCCAGGCACCGGCACCGCCGAATGGCTGCGTGACCAGCACCTGGCCGAGCGTCCGCGCTTGGCCGAAGGCTTGAAAGTTGAAGCCGGTTGGGAACTGGCGGTAGAGACCGTTCTAGGCGCCGACCTGCAAGCCGTACTGGTGGATGATTTTGGCGGCTTCGACCTGGCCGGTTTTGCCCAGGGCGATCTGCGTTTGCTCAGCCCCGCCGCTGATGGCACGCGAGTGCCGGGCAGCCTGCTGGACAAGGTCGAAGCGGCGATTGACCTGTCGCCGTGGCTGGGCCAGGTCAAGCCGGTGGAGTCCCTGGAACAGGCCTTGGCCCAGCGCGGTCAACTGGCGGGCGGCGAAAGCCTGATCAGCCGCGACGGATACTGGGTCGGCCGCCACTTCCTGCGGGTGCGCCGCGCCAGTGAAGCGGAAAGCGGTGTTCTGGCCCGAGGCCAGGAAATCGTCAACCTGATCGCCGAGCGTGAAGAGCGCGAAGCCACCCTGGAAAGCCTCGAAACCGAACTGCAAACCCTGCGCGCCACCCAGCGCCAGCAAGAGACCGGCCGCGAGCACCTGCGGCGCCTGTTGCAGGACGAAGCGCGCCAGCAAGGCGAATTGAAAGCCCAGCTTTCCGCGAGCAAAGCCAAGGCCGAGCAACTGACCCTGCGCCGCACCCGCCTCGACGAAGAAGTGGCCGAGATGGGCGAGCAGCGCGCCCTGGAACACGAACAGATCGGCGAAGCGCGCCTGCAGTTGCAGGAGGCCCTCGACAGCATGGCCCTGGACACCGAGCAGCGTGAATTGCTGCTGGCCCAGCGTGACAGCTTGCGCGAACGCCTCGACCGCGTGCGCCAGGAAGCCCGCCAGCACAAGGACCACGCCCATCAGTTGGCCGTGCGCCTGGGTTCGCTCAAGGCCCAGCACGCGTCCACGGCCCAGGCCCTTGAGCGCCTGGAGATGCAGTCCGAACGCCTCACCGAAAAACGCGAGCAACTGAGCCTCAACCTGGAGGAGGGCGAAGCGCCGCTGGAAGAGCTGCGCCTCAAGCTTGAAGAGTTGCTCGACAAGCGCATGACCGTCGACGAAGAACTCAAGACCGCGCAGATCGCCCTGGAAGACGCCGACCGCGAACTGCGCGACGCAGAAAAACGCCGGACCCAGGCCGAGCAGCAATCCCAGCTGATTCGCGGCCAGCTCGAACAACAGCGCATGGAATGGCAAGCCCTGACCGTGCGCCGCAAGGCCCTGCAAGACCAATTGCTCGAAGACGGCTACGACTTGCATGGCGTGCTCAATACCTTGACCGCCCAGGCCAGCGAGAAAGAAGCCGAGGAAGAACTTGAACGGATTGCCGCACGTATCCAGCGACTGGGCGCGATCAACCTCGCGGCCATCGATGAATACCAGCAGCAGTCCGAGCGCAAACGTTATCTGGATGCCCAGGACGCTGACCTGGTGGAAGCCCTGGACACCCTGGAAAACGTGATCCGCAAGATCGACAAGGAAACCCGCAACCGCTTCAAAGATACCTTTGATCAGATTAATGGCGGTTTACAGGCGTTATTCCCGAAAGTTTTCGGTGGTGGCAGCGCTTACTTGGAACTGACGGGCGAAGATCTACTCGATACAGGGGTAACGATCATGGCGCGGCCTCCGGGCAAGAAGAACAGCACCATCCATTTGTTGTCCGGCGGCGAAAAAGCCCTGACCGCGTTGGCCCTGGTGTTTGCCATCTTCAAGTTGAACCCGGCGCCGTTCTGCATGCTCGATGAAGTTGACGCCCCATTGGATGACGCTAACGTTGGACGCTATGCCCGACTGGTCAAGGAGATGTCCCAGACGGTGCAGTTCATCTATATCACCCACAACAAGATCGCCATGGAAATGGCTGATCAGTTGATGGGGGTGACAATGCACGAGCCAGGCTGCTCGCGGTTGGTCGCGGTGGATGTGGAAGAAGCGATGGCGATGGTGGAATCTTGAGTTGGGCCATGAGAGAAAGTTTTCAGCGCGATGTCAGGTGATTTACCGGCCTGGTGAAAGTGGCAAATGGACATATTTGTTCAAGGCATTTTGACAGGCGGTGTAAAGTTATCTTTGGTCGTGCTAGTTTAATGTCAATTTTTCGTGTGCGTGGGCAAAACGTCAGTCAGAACATAGAGTTGGCGCCACGTTTTAAAGCGGTTTGCACGGTGCTAAACCTCTTATTTTTCAGCATTTTTTATTAGAGGCACGGGATTACATGGAAATCGGTCTGCGCGAGTGGCTGATCGTCATCGGCATTATTGTCATTGCCGGTATTCTTTTTGATGGCTGGCGCCGCATGCGCGGTGGCAAGGGCAAGCTCAAATTCCGTCTGGACCGCAACCTGTCCAACTTGCCCGACGACGACGGCAGCGCCGAGCTGCTGGGGCCGCCCCGTGTGCTGGATACCCATAAGGAACCGCAACTGGACGAGCATGACCTGCCGTCGATGAGTGCACCGGTGCGTGAAGCCCGCGAGCCCTCGTCCAAGCGTGGCAAGCGCGCCAGTGCAGCTGTTGCCGAACCCCATCAGGGTGACCTGAACCTCGATGTCGATGAAGGCCCGAGCTTCAGCAGCCGTGATGACGATTTCCCGGATGAAAACGCCGGCAAGAATGCGCCGCGTCAATCCGTCAACGATCAGCCTGCCGCCGAAGAAGTGCTGGTAATCAGCGTGATCTGTCGCGACGCCGCCGGCTTCAAGGGCCCGGCCCTGTTGCAGAACATCCTCGAAAGCGGCCTGCGCTTTGGCGAGATGGATATTTTCCACCGCCACGAAAGCATGGCCGGCAACGGCGAAGTGCTGTTCTCCATGGCCAACGCGGTCAAGCCAGGCACGTTCGACCTGGACGACATCGACCTGTTCAGCACCCCTGCGGTGAGCTTCTTCCTCGGCCTGCCGGGCCCGCGTCACCCGAAACAAGCCTTCGACGTGATGGTGGCCGCTGCCCGCAAGCTGTCCCAGGAACTCAACGGCGAGCTCAAGGATGACCAACGCAGCGTCCTGACCGCCCAGACCATCGAACACTACCGTCAGCGCATCGTCGAGTTCGAGCGTCGCGCCCTGACACAGAAACGCTGAGGATTGGTTTCCAGCGTTGTCATTAGAATAAGCGCACCAACATTTGAGCAGCTTCGGCTGCTCTTTTGCTTTATGAGAGAACACCCATGACCGCCGCCCACACCCGCATCCTCGAACTGCGCGCTGAACTGGATCAGCACAACTACCGTTACCACGTGCTCGACGAGCCGAGCATTCCGGACGCCGAGTACGACCGCTTGTTTCACGAGCTCAAGGCCCTGGAGGCCGAGCATCCGGACCTGGTGACGCGTGATTCACCGACGCAGCGGGTCGGCAGTGCGGCATTGTCAGCCTTTACCCAGGTGCGTCACGAGATCCCCATGCTCAGCCTGGGCAATGCGTTTGATGAAACCACCATGCTGGAATTTGATCGCCGGGTCACCGAGGGGCTTGACTTGCCCGTGGGCGATCTGTTCGGCGGTGGCGCGGCGGTGGAATACAGCTGTGAGCCGAAGCTGGATGGCCTGGCGGTCAGCCTGCTTTACCAGGATGGCGAATTGGTACGCGGCGCCACCCGTGGCGACGGCACCACCGGCGAGGACATCAGCGTCAACGTGCGCACCGTGCGCAATATCCCGTTGAAACTGCACGGCAGCGGCTGGCCGGCGACCCTGGAAGTGCGCGGCGAAGTGTTCATGTCCAAGGCCGGTTTCGAGCGGCTCAACGCCTCGCAACTGGAAGTCGGCGGCAAGACCTTCGCCAACCCGCGTAATGCGGCGGCGGGCAGCTTGCGTCAGCTGGATTCGAAGATCACCGCCAGCCGTCCGCTGGAGTTCTGCTGCTACGGCATCGGCCAGGTGACCGGGGATATCAGCGACACCCATATCGGTAACTTGAAGCAACTGCAGAAGTGGGGCATGCCTATCAGTCATGAGCTGAAACTGGCCAAGGGCATCCAGGAGTGCTTGGACTATTACCGCGATATCGGCGAGCGTCGTAACAGCCTGCCCTATGAAATCGACGGTGTGGTGTTCAAGGTCAACAGCATCGCCTCCCAGCGTGAACTGGGCTTTCGCGCCCGCGAACCGCGCTGGGCCATCGCGCACAAATTCCCGGCCATGGAAGAACTCACCGAGTTGCTCGACGTGGAGTTCCAGGTCGGCCGCACCGGCGCCGTGACGCCGGTGGCGCGCTTGAAACCGGTCAAGGTCGCGGGCGTCACCGTGTCCAACGCCACCCTGCACAACATGGATGAAGTTGCGCGCCTGGGCTTGATGATCGGCGATACCGTGATCATCCGCCGTGCCGGGGATGTGATCCCGCAGGTTGTCTCCGTGGTCACCGAGCGCCGCCCGGAACACGCCCGTGCGGTGCAGATTCCCGAAAGCTGCCCGGTGTGCGGTTCCCATGTGGAGCGCACGCAACTGGTCAAGCGCAGCAAGGGCAAGGAAACCGTCAGCGAAGGCGCGGTGTACCGCTGCGTCGGGCGCCTGGCCTGTGGTGCCCAGCTCAAGCAGGCGATTATCCATTTCGTCTCGCGCCGGGCCATGGACATCGACGGGCTCGGTGACAAAACCATCGAGCAACTGGTGGATGAAAAACTCATCGGTTCGCCGGCCGACCTCTACAAGCTCAAATATGAGCAGATCATCGACCTGGAAGGCTTCGCCGATATTTCCAGCAAGAAGCTGATCACCGCCATCGAAAACAGCAAGACCCCGACCCTGGCACGCTTTATCTATGCCCTGGGCATTCCCGATGTGGGCGAAGAGACGGCCAAGGTGCTGGCGCGCTCCCTGGCGTCCCTTGAGCGTGTGCAGAAGGCCTTGCCGGAAGTGTTGACGTACCTGCCGGATGTGGGCCTGGAAGTGGCCCATGAGATCCACAGCTTCTTCGAAGACAGCCACAACCAGGAAGTGATCGGCGCGTTGCTGTCGCCTGATGAATGCGGCCTGCAATTGCAGGATCAGGGCGAGCTGAGCGCCGAGTTCGCCGCCAGTACCACCTTGGGCGGTTTCCTCGACAAGCTGCACGTACCCTCCGTCGGCCCCGGCGCCGCGCAGAAACTTGCGGACAAGTTCGGCAGCCTGGAAGGTGTGATCAAGGCGGACTGGCTCGACATGCGCCAGGCGCTGCCGGAGAAGCAGGCCAAGGCCGTGCGCGAATTTTTTGATAATCCGGAAAACGCCAGCCGTGCCCTGGCCATCGAGCAGCAGCTCAAGGACTTCGGGATGCACTGGCAGAGCGAGAAGAAGGTGGTCGAAGGCCTGCCCGAGGCAGGGCATACCTGGGTGCTCACCGGCTCCCTGGAGCTGATGAGTCGCGACGTGGCCAAGGACAAGCTCGAAAGCCTCGGCGCCAAGGTGGCCGGTTCCGTGTCGGCCAAGACCCATTGCGTCGTGGCCGGGCCGGGTGCCGGCTCCAAGTTGGCCAAGGCCAGCGAACTGGGGTTGAAGGTGCTGGACGAAGAGGCCTTTGTCGCATTCCTTGCCAAACACAACATTTCGGTCTGACGCGGCGCCGGTGGTGAGCGGGCTTGTCGAATCGTCGCACCGCCCGCGCCGGACTGCGAAGCCGCCCTTGAAGAAAGTGGAACGATCCTGAGTCCCAGATGATCTAGTCTCAGTCACCCAGGGAGAGATCGCCATGTTCCGCTACTTCGAGCAACTCAGTTCGCGCATCGCTGCACCGTTCATGGCCGAAACCTCGCGCAACGGCAAGGTGTGGCAGTGTCGGTGCGGGCAAGCGCTGTTCTTTCGCAACAGCCAATGCCTGGCCTGCCACGCGCTGCTGGGCTATCAACCGCAGCAAAGCCGCTTGTCCTCCTTGCAGCCTGGGCCCGTGGAAGGCACCTGGCTACAGGACGACAACCTCGACGCCGGCGCCTTCCGCCGCTGCGCCAACCTCGACACCGCGGCGGCCTGCAACTGGCTGATTCCCGCCCACAGCACCGCACCGCTGTGCGTGGCGTGCAGCCTCAACCGCACCATCCCCGACCTGTCGATCCCGGAAAACCCCGAGCGCTGGCGCAAGGTGGAGACCGCCAAGCGTCGGCTGGTAGCACAGTTAATCAGCCTGGGCCTGCAAGTGGTGCCCAAGAGCGTCGACGAGGACAGCGGCCTGGCGTTCGACTTCGTCGGCATCGACCTGGAAGGCAACGCGCCCATGACCGGGCATGCCAACGGCCTGATCACCCTCGACATCAAGGAAGCCGACGACGCCCACCGAGAAAAAATCCGCGTGCAGATGCGCGAACCCTATCGCACCTTGCTGGGCCACTTTCGCCATGAGGTCGGTCACTATTACTGGGATCGCCTGATCGCCAACAGCCACTGGCTGGAGCCTTTTCGCAGCCTGTTCGGCGACGAACGCGCCAGTTACGCCGAGGCCCTCGACCAGCACTACCAGAACGGCCCGCGCCCCGACTGGCAGCAGACCTGCGTCAGTGCCTACGCCACCATGCACCCCTGGGAGGACTGGGCCGAAACCTGGGCCCACTACCTGCACATGATGGACGCCGTCGACACCGCCCTGGGCTTTGGCATGAGCGCCCGTGAGATGGACCTGGATTACCAGCCATTCCCCCTCACCACCCTCTACGACCCCGAACATCCCGGCGGCGTGGCATTCCTGTCCTTCGTCAACGCCTGGATCGAACTGGCGGGCATGCTCAATGAACTGTCCCGCGCCATGGGCCAGCCGGACTTCTACCCATTCGTGCTGCCACCGGCGGTGATTGCCAAGCTGCACTTCATCCACCTGGTGATCCAGGAAGAGGGTGGCCGGGCGGACGAGGTGTTGCAGGCACAATGATGAACCCCTGTGGGAGGGGATGCTGACGGCCATGGCAAGTGCTTGAACCTCTTCATATTTTTAATCCGTTGCCAACGGTTGTAACTTCCGATGAGATCGGTACAATGGCCCCGCTTGCCGAGAGGCCAGCGTCGTTATGGTGACCCCATCGGTCCCCCCGCAACGATTACCCGTGAACCTGGTCAGAGCCGGAAGGCAGCAGCCACAGCGGGAACATTGTGTGCCGGGGTGTGGCTGGTGGGGTTGCCTCCATAACGCTCAAGTAATTGATTCTTAACGGTTTTTCACTCTTTACCACGCGGTGGTACAAGGAGTGATACATCCGTGTCGACCATCCCGTCCTACCTTTTGCTGTCCCGCCACTCGGTCTACTACTTCCGAATCGTGGTGCCGGATGTCATTCGCCCGTTGTTCCCCCAAAGAGAAATTCGTCGCTCCCTGCAAACTCGTTGCAAGCGGGAGGCGCTGATTCGTGGGCGTGACATTCTGGCCCAGGTCCAAGGTCTGTTCACGCAAGCGTTCCAGGGGAATAGACCCTGTGTTGAGCTTCTGCGCGGTGCCTGGGAGGCTGGGGGGAAGCGCCTTGCTTGTTGGGCGTCGTGGCTGCGTCAGCAGCAGTTGCTTGGCGTCGCCATGCCTTCGCCTGAGGTCTTACGGGAAACGCCCTCAGTCGCCGTACATGCACCCACAGCCGCGCCTTCCGTGATAGCAAAGGGGCCTGTGCAGCAATCACCTGGCTTCCTTGCTGTGGTGGATGAACAACTGGTCCAGCAACGCCGGGAGGGAGTTGCGGTGAAGTCGCTGGACGACAAGCGTGCGGTCGCCGTGCTGCTGACCCGAATCATTGGCGACATGCCCATCGACCAGATAACCCGGAAGGATGCACACCTGTTCCGGGAGACTGCTTTGAAGCTTCCGCCGCGACTTCATCAGTTGCCCGACCAGCCCCTTGAGCAATCAGTTGCGGAGGCGACCACGACCATCAGCGTTACGACGTTCAACAACTACGTGAAGAACCTTACGACCTTCTTTTCGTATGCGGTCAGGGAGGGCTATTGCAGTCGCAATCCGTTCGATGGTCTGCGTGTGCGTATTCGGCGCAAGGTCAGCGAGGAACGAAGCGCTTTCAGTGCTGATGACTTGGAGGCGTTGTTTAACAAGTCCACCTATGCGCCAGCCCATGGCCCTAAGCCAAATCAATACTGGCTTCCGCTCCTAGGGCTCTACACAGGGGCTAGGCTCAACGAACTGTGCCAGCTTTACACTGACGACGTGGTGACCATAGACGGTATCGCCTGCATTCACATACGAGCTACAAGGCCCGACCAGAAGCTCAAAACGGCGTCATCCGAAAGACTTGTACCGTTACATTCCAGGCTCTTGGCATTGGGCTTCTTAGAGTACGTGACAAAGGTGAAAGAGGCGGGGAGCGAGCGTGTATTCCCAGAGCTTACTTGCCATAAGAAGCATGGTTACAGTGCCGCGCCGTCGAAGTGGTTTACTCGGGTGCGTGAACAGTTGGGCTTCCGCGATGACGCTGCCAAGAAGGACTTTCACAGCTTCCGCCACACCTTGGCTGACCACCTAAAACAAAAGGGGGTCGCGGAGTCACTTGTCGGTGGGCTACTGGGGCATCAGACGGGGGGCATCACGTTTGGTCGTTATGGAAAGGACTTCAGGCCGGATGTACTGGCACCCGTAATGGAACTGGTCACCCTTGAGTCTTTCTAGGGGGCTTGGATGAATACTGTCCAGGTGTTCCAGTGTGCTGTCAGGAACCCTTGTCGCCATCGCCTGACTTCGTCGGTGTAAGTCCTGCGGCGGTGGTACCTTCAGTGAGTGGATTGCCTACATAAAAAAGGTCTTCGATTTCTTTATCCATCGCGTTGGATGCACTGGCGTCGAATGTGTATTGACCTTTCAAGGCGCCAATGCGTGGCAACACCGGTTGGAGCGCGACAAGTTTCACCAGCGGCTTTCCGTCACGAGTGATGACGACTTCCTCCCCGCTGTATGCGCGCTCGACGTACTGCTTGAAATCGGCGTCCAGCTTCGCGTAGTCGATGTAGTGCATGTGTAACCCCGGTCAGTGCATGTTGTTCGATGGTAGCAGGGAAGGCGGTGACCAGCTCATCTTCGGACAGCTCGCCGGTCGCAACCTTTTCTTCGCCCAGGACATAGGCGCCGTCCTTGCGGATGGCTGGGAGGTGTCACCCAATCCTGGAAGGCGCGGGCTTCGGGCTTGTTGGAGCGCATGACCAGCTTGTACACGCCGGACTCCGCAAGGATTTTCGCGGTGCCCATGCCTTTGGCAGAGGTTAAACCCCTGGGTAAGGTGCGAATCTCGTTGGCTGATAGGAAGCTGAAGTTTGTACCCGCTTGAGCAATGCCCAGGGCGCGACGGACGTCGGAGGCGACAAACCAGGGGCTACCCTCCAGCTCGACCACGCGGACGTCTAAGGGGCCAAAGGCGAACTTTTGAAGGGGGCTCATACAGCGCACTCCAGCACCGGCCGGGTGGTGTGAAGGCGGCGCGTCATTTGCTGCATGTAAATCATCAGCTCCAGGGCCGTCGTGACGGGCAGGTCCGGGGCAATGCTTTTGTGAACCTGCTCGATGTCGTCAGCGTCATAGCCTTCGACTTCCAGTTGTTCCTGGAACAGCTCCAGGATGCTTTCAAGACGCCGGCTCATTGGACGTCACCGACCAGGACGCGAATGTTCAGGGCCGCTTGCGTTGCCGCTTTTGCTTCGTCACGGAGGGCCACGGCCTGGGTGTCCAGGGCTTCGGCTTGCTCGACCTTGGCGTTAGCCTGGTCGTGGTTACATCGTGGCGCGAATAGCTGGCTACACTGGATTACCGGAACGCAATGGAGGCGGTTATGGGAGCAATCGATGATAAGGAGCGATCCGACGCCTACCTTGAAGTGATGGAGCGTCTGTGTCGTGAATACGGCGAAGCCTTGAAAGATTACGACAAGGCTAAGGAGGCTGGGGACTCTGAAGTAGCATCCCGGTTGGAGCTGGTCGTGGCTAAAAAGTCCAGCGTCATGCAGGCATACATGGAGCGCATTCGGGATGGCACTGACGCCGACCTGCACTGAAGCGCAAGCTAAAACGACAGGGGGCTGGGCACACGCCCCATTCCCCCATCGGTGATTACGTCGCCTCGCTCGCCATGGTCAGCTCATAAAGGTACTCGCCATTAGCTCCTCGGCAGGCCAGGGAGTCGGCCTCCTCGTTACCCAGGTTACCGGTGTGCCCCTCGACCCAAACGAAAGTCACCTCCCGGTGCTCTATGAGCTGGTCGATCTGCTCCCAGAGGTCACGGTGCTCAACAGGCTTCTTCTTACTATTCTTCCAACCCTTGGCCTTCCAGTTGGGCAGCCATTCGTTTGCCCCTTTGACCACAAGCTGGGAGTCGCTGTAGAGCGTGATAGGCATTGGCTTGTTGCACCGCTTCAGCGCCTCCAGGGCAGCCAGCAGTTCGGCTCTGTTGTTGGTCTGGGGCTGGTCACGGGGGACCGGAGCGGCAAGTTTCATTGTCTTGCCTTCGGGGTTGGTGATGTAGGCGCCCCAGCCTGCTTTGGCATTGGGTTTACCGTTGTTCGGGCAGGCGCCGTCGACGTAAGCAATGTACGTGGTCATGGATTGATGTCCTTTGAAAGTGGGTGTGCAGTGGCAGACCAGATAGCTCTGTGTCTACCAGTGAGGGTTTTTAAATGAAGGGTAGAAACGCACCGGGCCAATTCTGCACATATGTATAAAGGCGAACAGACCGAGCCAATGATTGGGCATCGACACAAGGGCGGCCGTGGTAGCCGGCAGTAGCGAAGCTGCTGTCGGGTGCCCAACGAGGACGACCAACAACAAGGGAGGGTGTTGGGGATAATCCGTTGTTGGCTTCTGTAAAGGTGAAACCTGATTAAAACTTTGGTGGATGACTACTAAGCATGGCCCTCTAACCTGGCCTTTATTGTTGGTCCGGCTCTACGGTCCCATGCAGCAGCTACGCTACTGCCTGTGCCACGCCTGCCCCTGAATCGTTAGTTCGTTGAGTTACTACATCTGAAATAGGCACCATGGAGGGGTCTTCTGGGGCTCTCTTATAGTATGCGGCGTTAATTAAGTAGCCAGGGTCGAAGGCATCATCGCCAAGAGCGCGTCGAAGTATTGTCAGTTCTTCACGTGTCGGCATAGTTGTTTGGCAGTCAATTGTCGGGTGGGTTTGGAGGAGTTTTTTCCGGTACTCGGCATTCGCTACCTCATCGGTTGGAAGATCCATCTCGTAGACAAGTGATGCCGGTCTGGATTTCATGAGGTACGGCAATGCTAATTCGACCGCTTTCACATAACGCTGAGCGTGCCGAGCCTGTATCCCAAGCAAATCACCAACATTGTTTGAAGTGATTGTTTCAAGGCTTTCTAGAACGACCATCAGACTTTTAACGGAAAGAGGCTTGGATGAGCCTCCTTGGCCTGTAGCGCGGTCATGCCAGTCAAGCCTAGCGATGCCCTCAATGATTTCCTGGGCAAAGTACGGGTATCGGCCATACAAGGTGTAGGGGCCAAGTATTCCATTAAAGGGGTTCTGGATCTGTTTTGCGGGGCGTCCCCGTCGCTCGCCAGGTTTCTTTACCACTTCTTTTTTTGATGTGGCTGGTCGGTCCCCCTTGGCTTTGTAGATTGCTAAGCGCTGCTTGATTAGCAGGTCGGCGTTAGCCTTCATCCGTTGATACATTTCTTGGACTTGGCGTGGGTCGAGCTTTTTATCACCTTGAGTCGCGGTCTTATTTCCATTAGTCATGGCTGGTTCACCGTGCCCGCACGATAGGGCCGAGGGCTTGCCAGTAAGGTGCCTCCCAGTCGGGCTGGAGAAGGTCAAGTATGTCGGCGTTGTTCCACGTAAGGCCGCTGACCATGGCCAGCTCCAGGGCTTCAGCAATTCGTGTGTCGCGTCCTTTGCGCCGACTAATGGCGCGGGCAAGGTGGGTCAGGCGGTCAAGGTGGTCTGCACGTAGGTGTAGATTGAGGCGCACAAGGCGCATGGGTTGTTTCATGGGATTGAAGTCCAGTGATAGCAACACCAAAGCCCCGCCGTGGTTTGCCAGGCAGGGTTGATGGGTCGTAGGAGGTGGGATTGAGGTGCCGCCGGTCGGGACGCCGGCCTGGTTATACAAAGACTGGCAGTAATTCCCCTGGGTGCCGTCTGAAGGGGGATGACGGGTGCCTTTCTTACTGACTGGCACTAATTAATGTTTTTAGTCCTCAAGCCCAGCAGGGCCAAGGGTTACAGGCACATTACAGATGCTGGAGAAATGGTTGTTCAGCGGGATTGCTCGGAAAGAGGCGATGGTTCGCCCTGATGTGAACCATGAGGCGGTACGTCTACCTGATGGCTCAACACGGGCTATGGGGCCGGAGTTAGTGATAAGCCCCCCTCCGGACTGTATAGGGGGCAGCAGTGCGCCAGGTTGTCCTCCCCAGGGCTTCGTTTGCCTACATGAAGTGGATCATGGCCTGGGTGATAGTGATGCGGTGTTCCTTTGCGTAAGCCTCGATCTTGGCCATTTTTTTCCCTTTCTCCATGGCAATCCGAGACGCCTTAGTTTCAATGGCGTTCAGCCGCTCTGCCTCTTCGGCTTCTTTCTTCTGTGACTTGGGTTCCTCTACAGCGTAGATACCCGTCTTCACCAGCGCCTTATCGGGTCTGAACCTAGCCTGAGCCTTGATTGTGCGCTTGCTTCTCGACTTCTTTTTCTTCGTCATTTCGTAGGTGACTCCAGGTAATTGGAGCCCACTTTTTAGCAGCGCTGACAGGTTCAAAACAGTCTGGTTGGGAAGTGTGATAACGTTGACTCTATGCCCTGTAGCCCAGTAGCTGCGGGCCTTAGCTACCATCTTTGAGACCCGGAACCGGACCTGTTTGTGGCTATTTGCCACAAAGTTCTTAGGCCATGGCTTATTGCATGGACAAAGTCTGCAATAGTCATTCGACCTACAACGGCGTAGATACCCAGCAATACAAAACGTTTAGACCGCCTCAATGCTTCGCTGTATGAAGGCGCCAGAATTGCTGGCGTGATAGTTGAAGCATCCCCCCTCCCACTGAACACACGCCATGTCGCCCGCAGAGGTCGCCGGATGCGATTCAATCGGAAGACAAGCTAGCCTTGCAGGCCCGCTTCACGGTGGCCGTCGACACTCCCCAGTGGTCAGCAGTGGCTTTGATGCTGGAGCTGGTCTCCTTCCTCCACGCGGCAATAGCGGCATCGTCGTGCTGCTTGGGAGGGCCCAGCTTGCGACCGTCGGCCTTGGCCTTGTTGATTCCCGCCATCTGCCGCGCCTTAATGTTCTCCCGCTCCAGCTCCGCGACACCGGCCAATAGTGTCAGCATGAGTTTCCCCGTGGGGGTGGACAGGTCGAAGCCCTCGCGCATCGACACGACAGTGACTCCCTTTGCTTTCAGTGATTCAACACTCTCTAGGACGTCGATGGTATTACGGCCCAGTCGGTCGATGGCGGCGACGACAACGGTGTCCCCTTTCCTGGCATAGCTGAAGAGGGCTGCGAACCCCTTCCGCTGCATCGCCTTGGTCGTTCCGCTGGTGGCTTCGTCTGTGAACCAGCCATCTTCCGATACGTTGAAACGGTGGCCGATGGCGTGGCGCTGCGACTCGATGGACTGGCCGTCGGTGCTGACGCGGGTGTAGGCGATGATGGCGGTCACGGTCGAAGCTCCTGGTTCACAATGTAGGATCATAAAGCTACAGGCTAGCTCATATCAAGTCAACACTTGTGATCCATCCTGCAGGCCGCATTCCTCCACCCACGGACATGGCCGGCGAGGCTGGCTCATAAGGTGTACTTACTGAGCTATGCATTGACTAGAAAACGGGGGGGGGGGGGCGGACACGAGCATTGATTCATGGCAAGCGGCACGACGACTTACTAGCAGCCCAGATTTTGATGGCGTCTATCTTGGATGTATCTCTGTTACCAAAGCGACTGATCTAGTCACAGGCTATGACGTTCGCGTTGCGCCGTATCCGCCCCCTAGTTCGAAGATGTGAGGAAAGGGGGGGGGGAGGGGGGAAAACTCCGGTGCCTATATTGCTAAAAGGGGGACAGATTTTTCGGTAGAAAATACTCTACATCATGCAGTGAGTAAGGCTGAGTTAACCTAAGTCGCGCGCATGTCTTCTACCTAATCGGTGTGTTTCATATACTTTATCGGAATAAAGCAGTAAGCAGCTCACGATTCTCGGCCATGCTCTTTTTGTCTAGTGATAAGCCCTACAGCAATGGTCAGCTGGTCGCATCTTCAAAGGATGGATGGCATTTTGCCTCTAACGTTGGTAGCGTAATGGGCATGAGCTTAGGCGTTTCGGTCTGCGGGTTTCACGGGGGCGTAAGGCTGGGTTTTCATTTCTTCGCATGCTTTCACAAGGACTTGAATTTTATATGCAAATAACGTTTGATAGAAAAACTGTAAATACATGCTTGCAGCAAAAGTTTGTGCTGCCGACGTATCAGCGCGATTATAAGTGGGAGTCAAAGCATCTTCATGAATTGCTATCCGACATTCAAGAAGCATTTTTGGCTTGTTGGAAGCCAGCGCATGGCAGGAAAGATGTTTTAGGCTACGACTCCTATTTTCTGGGTACGATAATAACGACGCAGGTAGGTCAGGGCGGAAAGGCTATTGTAGACGGCCAGCAACGGGTGACGACTCTGACATTGCTCTTTGCTTACATTCATAGACTAAGGAAAAAGCATCCTGCGCTCAATATATCTCCCGTGGAGCAAGCCATAAGGCGTCAAGTGGCTGGGCAAAGTGAATATAATCTTGATATGGATCCTTCTCGGCACGCATTGTTTGATGCGCTAATTGATGGCCCCGACGACGAGGCTGATCTAATTTCAGTTGTTGAAAGTATTCCTAATAAAGATTCGGGGACAATCAGGATTTGGGAGCTTTATCAGCAAATCGAAGGTGCGTTGGCCGCTGATGTTACGTCTGAAAATCTAGTGCCGCACCTTTTTGACTTCATCACTGAGTGTGTGTGCATGTTCGAGATTGGCGTGCCTCGTGAGCAGGATGGTCACAAGGTTTTTGTTACGATGAACGATAGGGGGTTGAAGCTAGGACCCATAGATTTGTTGAAAGGGTTTTTGCTTTCCAGTATCTCGACCGATAGCGAGAATAAAACTGCGCATGCGTCCTGGAATGAATGTATAAATAAGTTAAAGTCTTTGGGGAGTGACGAGGACTCTAATTTTTTCAAGACTTGGATAAGGTCAAAATATGCTAATACAAGTCGAGGAAAGAAGCGGGGTGATGCGCCTGGAGACTTCGAGGTGGTTGGCGACAGTTACCACCGCTGGGTTATGGACAACAAAGATTCAGTAGGGTTGAAGACAAGTGACGACTTCTCTAACCTGTTGACAGGCGCGTTGCCTTACTATGTTGATTTGTATTGCAAAATCAAAAAAAGCGAGCAGAGCTTTCAAGCTAATTTTCCTCATGCTTTTTTTAATGGTGCTCGAGACCTTACGTTGCAGTCGATGGTTATTCTTAGTGCGGTTAAGGCTACAGATACAACATCAGAAGCCACAAAAAAGATTAAGTCGATTTCTTATTATTTAGATCATTTGGCGACGGCTCGCGCGATAAATGGTAAGGAAAATACTTATGATAACATTAGAGATATTATCTTTGAGCTCACGAAGGAGTTGAGGGATTTAGATCTTGCCAGTCTAAAGACTAAGTTGTTAGGTCGGATTGATGCGGATCGAGACAAGATTGAGAATATCAAGAATTGCTCTTATACGAATATGAAGCGTCAAGATTTGCTGCATATTTTAGGGAGGATGTCAGATCACCTTGAGGTCTCTCTCGATATGACGAACCGAGTAGGCTTTGCAGACTATGCAAGCCGGACTAGAGATTCTAGAACGTTTGATATTGAACACTTGATTTCTCATGATTTCGCAGCAACCAATACTGATGTTCTTAATTCGGGTGGCGTTGCATATTCTAATAACAATGATTTTGTAGCGAGTAGAAATAACATTGCTGGGTTGATTTTACTTCCTAGAAGTAGGAACCGCTCTATGAGGGATATGGCTTACAGCGCTAAACTTCAACGGTATGCAGGGGAGAACGTATTGGCGCAGACCTTAACTGAAAGCTTCTTTCTAAATCAGCCTAACTGGACTAAGTTTTCTGCTGAGTCAGGTATAATTTACAATGCGATGATGCATGCTGATGCAGCCTCATTGGCCGCACGAAACGAGTTTTATGAGGCCTTGGCGAAAAGAATTTGGTCGAGAGAAAATCTGGAAGTTATTTTTTCATAAGGGGTGGAGGGATATTCCTTCGAGTGTTTGAGCTCCATGTGTTGACTGCTCAGAGAAAATCTCGACTAAGGCTGATGCCTCCCGTGCATTCTTAATCTGTACTGCACGGGTGGTACAAAAGGGGGGCAAGCTGGTGGTACAAATACCTTGCCAGACCTGCCCGTCTTCGCCGTACAATGCCGCCAAATTCACATCCGCCAGCGTGACGTGAAGAACCGAATTTGAGAGAGCTTTCGTCTTTGATTTGAATGGCCCCGCTTGCCGAGAGGCCAGCGTCGTTATGGTGACCCCATCGGTCCCCCCGCAACGATTACCCGTGAACCTGGTCAGAGCCGGAAGGCAGCAGCCACAGCGGGAACATTGTGTGCCGGGGTGTGGCTGGTGGGGTTGCCTCCATAACGCTCTTCCTTGCAGTCCCCCTTCGATTCAAATTCAAATGACCTGTTTTCAGTCAACTGCCGATGTTTTATTGCGCGGTCGATGATGGTTGTTTCACAACTTTCCAACACCCCTCTGGACAACCCCAAACTGCCTTGTTAGTTTCCGCCGGCCACTTGTTACAGAGTATGACGAGGGCGCCGAATTGATATTGAAGTGCCATCACTTCTTTAACTAACAAGGATGTCTGTGATGAAAAGCCTGCAAGGGTTACCCCGTCTTATCAGTGCTTCGGTAGGTGCGCCGGGTAAAGCCCGCAACTTGCCCGCCGATGTGCAGTGCATCCAGTATTTATTCAATCTGATCATTCCCAAGATGGGTTTCCCGCTGGCCGAAAACGGCAAGTGCGATGGCCAGTTGGTGCAGTGCATCAGCCAATACCAGTTTCGCCACCTCAAGTATGCCCATCCCGATGGCGTGGTCGATCCCACCGGTCGTACGTTCAACAGCCTGATCGAAGAAGCGGTGAAGGTGCCGGTGAAGGCCTTCCCGACGATGCGCATCCCGAGTTTTCTCAATGCATTCGGCAACAACCAGGGCGATGCGGTGCAGGCCACGGTCAATGTGTACCTGGACCGCATGCGCGCGATGATCGAGGCCGAGCGGCGTAACCGGCAATTGATGCTCCAGGCCACGTGCGACGGGGGCATGACCCTCAGCGAAACGGACTTCCAGAACGCCGCCACGCAATTGGGCAGCGGTATTTCGGTGAATATCATCAAGGCCTTCGCCACCGTGGAATCAGGTGGGCGTTCCGGGTTCGGGCCGGCCAAGTTGCCGGTGATCGCGTTTGAAGGGCACTTGTTTCGCAAGTACACCAAGCACATCTACGACCAGGCTCACCCGCTGCTGTCCTACCCCTACAAGAAAAAGGCCGGGCCGCAGTGGCAGGCCAATAACAAGGACCAGGCCAAGGCTTGGGAAACCATGGCCACCGCATTTGGCCTGGACCAGGAAGCGGCCCTCATGTCGGCGTCGTGGGGCATGTTCCAGATCATGGGCTTCAACTACGCGTCGTGCGGTTACAAGACGGTGTTTGAGTTCGCTGCAGCATTAAAGGTAAATGCCGGCAACCAACTAAAAGCCTTCCTCGGTTTTTGCAGCAAGAGCCCGGCATTGATGAAGGCCATGAAAGCCAAGGATTTTACCGGCATGGCACGTAACTATAACGGCGAGGACTACGGCAACTACGACGTCCTTATGCAAAAAGCCTACGAAAAACTTGAAGGGAAAAAATAGGATGATCCGTTTTCTAGCGATAGGTGTGTTGTCGTTGTGCGCCGTGGGCCCTGCCTTGGCCGGTTCGGCCGCGTTGCATTCGGGCAAGTACGAAGGGCTGATGCTGGCGGTGACGCCGGAGCATCAGGTCGAAGGGTTCTATTCGGAAGCCATGGGCGAGGGCGTCACCCGCCGTTGCGCGTTTTACCTGCAAGGCAAGCCTGAGGCGCTCACCACGTGGCTTGACGAGGCTCATCCCGGCAGCCTGGCGCCTTCGTCCGATGGCGTGACCCTGACGGTGGAAGAGGGCCGCCAGCACCCCGGCTGCCTGAATGTGCTGATGCCGGAGATTGCCACCGGCCTGGACCTGACCCAGACCGCCAGCAAACAATGGATCGGCCTGGTGACGGTGTCTGCCGACAAGGCTTACCTGCTCAAGGCCCCAGGCGCCAAGGCCGCCAAGCGTCCGTATATCGTCAAACGCGATGTGGTCGGTGTGCTGGCCTTCAAGGACGGTTGGGCCCAGGTCGAGTTCATCAATGCCGACGACCGCTCGTTCAGTGGCTGGATCAGCCAGGATCAATACACACGGTTGACCGCTCCGGAAAGCTGATTGCGCAGATGTTTGAAATCGAAAGGTGGGAGGGCGCAAGTCCGTTCCACCTTTTTTATGTGTCAGCCAAAAGTTTCGCGCAACAGCTCGGCAAACGCATCCCGGGCCAGATGCCGCTGGGTGTCCTTGTGCCAGAACAGCAGGTTATCCACGGCCGCCAGCTCTTCAAATCGATAGGACGCCAGCTGATTGGCCTGCTCATAGCGGGCCAGGATCCCCTCCGGCGCCAACGCCACGCCAATCCCCGCGCTGACGCAGCCGATGATCGTGCCCCAGCTGGCATAACTGGCGATAGTCGGCTTGAAGTCATGGGGCTTGACCCAGTTTTCCAGGGCTGCGCGATAGGGGCAGCCGGGTGGCCATACCAGCAGGGTGCGGCCGGCGAGGTCCTCGGCGCCACTGATGGGGTCGCTGGACACGCTGGCGATCAGCACCAGGCGCTCGCTGTAGACCACGCTGTGTTCGAGCTTGGTGCGTGTGTTGCCGGCGGCCACCAGCGCCACATCCAGGCGGTGGTGTTGCAGGTCGTCGAGCAACGGGCCCCAGGCGCCGGTCACCAGTTCCAGGCTGACATCGGGGTAGCGCCGGTGATACTCCGCCAGCAGGGGCGGCAAACGCCCGCTGGCGCTGGACTCCACCGCGCCGATACGCAAGGTGCCACGGGGAATCGCATTGGCGTCCACGGCGCGTTTGGACTCATCCACCAGCGCCAGGATGCGCTCGCAGTAATCCAGGAAAATCTCACCGGCGGCACTGATGGCCAGTCCACGCCCGGCGCGGATGAATAGCGGTGTGCCCAGCTCGCCTTCCAGCTGCTTGATGCGCGTGGTGATGTTGGACGGCACGCAATGCAGCAGCACGGCCGCCTGGGCCACGCTGCCGGTTTGTGCCACGGCTCGCACCATTTTCAGTTGGGCCAGTTCCATTGCTCAGTTCCAGTGATTGCAGAAGTCAGAAACGGTTAATTGTCCTGCGCCTTGCCCGGGCCAAGACTGACGGCACTCCTTCCCGGTTTCTGGACGCCGTCGATGAATACCCCTTCACCCGTAAAGCTTACGCTAGTCATCGCCAGCGTCATCCTGTGTTGGGCCTATTCGCCGATTGGCGTGCACATGGGGCTGCACAGCTACAGTCCGGGCCAATTGGCGTTATTAAGGTTTTTGATTGCCTCGCTGTTCATGGGCGGTGTGGCACTGGTGATGGGCATCGGCCGGCCGCGCCTGCGGGATGTTCCGTGGTTGCTGGTGCTGGGGTTCTTCGGCGTGTTCCTGCATCACACCAGTCTCAACTATGGGCAGCAATGGGTGACGGCGGCGGCGTCCAGCGTCCTGGCGCAGTCGGCGCCGTTGTTCAGTGTGCTGATCGCGTTTTTCTGCCTGAACGAGCGGGTCAGTGCCTGGCGCTGGGGCTGCGTCTTGCTGGGGCTGCTCGGCGTGCTGGTGGTGATCTGGGGGGATCAGGGGCTGGGTGAGATCGACCCGCGTGGTTTGTTGATCCTGCTGGCGGCGGTGTCGTGGAGCGTGTACTTCGCCCTGCAGAAACACTATGCCCACCGCTACAGTCCGCTGACCATGGCGTGCTACATGGTGTGGGCGGGCACCCTGATGCTGTGTGTGAACCTGCCGGGCCTGCCGGCTGCAGTGGTGCAGGCGCCGTTGGCGGAGAACGTGGCTGTGCTGGTGCTCGGGATTTTCCCCAGCGCCTTGGCGTATCTGGCCTGGGGGTATGTGTTGAAGCATGTGGAGGTCAGTCGCGCGTCGGTGGCGATGTACCTGATCCCGCCGGTGGCAATGGTGATGGCCGCGACGTTGCTGGGCGAACACATTGCCGTGCAGGTGATGCTGGGCGCTGTGATCGTGCTGACCAGCGTGGCGGCCATCAGCCTGGAAGGGCGCTGGCGGTCAGTCGTTCAGGCAAAACGCGCGCAAGCGGTGGCCATCGAGGTCCTGGGCGACAAAGGTGTAGCCGAAATCCAGGGCCGTCGGTGACTGGACAATGATGGCACCCCGTTCTGCCCATTGGTCGTGCAACGCGTCCACGGCGGTCGTGTCGGGCAGCGAGAAGCCCACTTCACCGCCACCGCCTGTGAACCGGGCTGCCGGCTCGACGGTATGACGCGACCACAGCCCGAGTTTTACCCCGTTGTCCAGAATGAACAGGGCAAAGGTCGGGTTCAATTCGACCGGCGGCTTGCCCAGCAGGCGGCTATAGAAATTGGCACTGGTGGCTGGGCTGTCGACGTACAGCAGGAAGTAATGGGCGAGGGTGTTCATGTGGGTTCCTTGAGAACGGGCGTGGTGTGGAGCCGAGTCTATAAGGAGTGCCTGTCAGTTTTTGTCAGGAGCGTGCAGGGGCACCGGGTCTTCGCCAGTGTATAGCTTGATGATGTCGTCGATTTCGCCGGACATTTTCATCCGCAGCAAAGTGCGCAGGATCTTTTGGGCCGGCACGTCGGGATCGTTGCGCACGATGCAACCGAGGTTTTGCTCCTCAATTACCGCAACTTTGTGCAAGCGCTGGCTGATTGGCATTTTCTGGTTGAAACGGTCGACGATCCATTCGTTACTCACCGCGTAGTTGAATCGCCCCGCCACCAGCTTGTGCAGCACCTGTTCTTCGCTGCGTGCATCGTCGCGGGTGAGTTGGCCGTTGGCAAACAGTGGATCGAGGGCGCCATAGCGATAGTTGAGCACCGTGCCGATCGGCTGGGGTGTCAGCTTGAGCACCTGCACCGGCTGGTTGCGCACACTGACCAGCACATTGCGCTGCACCATTAAAGGCAAGCTCCAGATGTAGTCGCCGGACAGGTTGTCGACCCACGCCTGGGTGACATAACAGCGCACATCAATATCCCCGTGGCCCATGGCTGTGGCGATACGGGCGCGGGCCAGCACGTGGAATTCCGCCGGCTGGCCAACCTGGGTGGCCAGGCTCAACATCAAATCATACAAAATACCCTGTGTAGGCCGGCCGTTCTCCACCTGCACCATAGGCATCGCCCAACTGTCGGAAACCGAGAAACGCAGCGGTGCAGGCGCCGCCAGGCAAGCCGTGGTCATCATCCATAAAGCGCCCAGGACTACGCGCATACACTCTCCGGGTTCAGGCCTTTTCGGGGCCAGTCAGCAGAGCTTAGTCAGATTAGGCGAGCGTGCCGGATGCAATTTCCCCCTTGCTCCGCTAGCATTACCCGCTTCCGCTTCCCAGTTGCGACGGTTTTCGATGAGTTATCAGGTTCTTGCACGTAAATGGCGTCCGCGCTCGTTCCGCGAAATGGTCGGCCAGACCCATGTGCTCAAGGCTCTGATCAATGCCTTGGACAGCCAGCGGCTGCACCACGCCTACCTGTTCACCGGTACCCGGGGAGTGGGCAAGACCACCATTGCGCGCATCATCGCCAAATGCCTGAACTGTGAAACCGGTATCACCTCGACGCCCTGCGGCACCTGCTCGGTATGCCGTGAGATCGACGAAGGGCGTTTCGTCGACCTGATCGAGATCGACGCCGCGAGCCGCACCAAGGTCGAAGACACCCGGGAACTGCTCGATAACGTGCAATACGCGCCCAGCCGTGGCCGCTTCAAGGTCTACCTGATCGACGAAGTGCACATGCTTTCCAGCCATTCCTTCAACGCCTTGTTGAAAACCCTGGAAGAGCCGCCGCCCTACGTCAAATTCATCCTGGCCACCACCGACCCGCAGAAACTGCCTGCAACGATCCTGTCGCGGTGCCTGCAGTTCTCCCTGAAGAACATGACCCCCGAGCGCGTGGTGGAGCATTTGACCCACGTGCTGGGCGTCGAGAACGTACCGTTCGAAGACGACGCACTGTGGCTGCTTGGCCGCGCCGCCGATGGCTCGATGCGCGATGCCATGAGCCTCACCGACCAGGCCATTGCCTTTGGTGAAGGCAAGGTCATGGCCGCCGATGTGCGCGCCATGCTCGGCACCCTGGACCACGGCCAGGTGTTCGACGTGCTGCACGCGCTGATCGAGGGCGATGCCAAAGCGTTGCTCGAAGCCGTGCGCCACCTCTCGGAGCAAGGCCCGGACTGGAACGGCGTGCTCTCGGAAATCCTCAATGTGCTGCACCGCGTCGCCATCGCCCAGGCGTTGCCGGAAGGTGTCGACAACGGCCATGGCGACCGCGACCGCGTGTTGGCACTGGCCCAGGCGTTGCCGGCCGAAGACGTGCAGTTCTACTACCAGATGGGCCTGATCGGTCGTCGCGACTTGCCTTTGGCACCCGACCCGCGCGGAGGCTTCGAGATGGTCCTGCTGCGGATGCTGGCCTTCCGGCCTGCCGATTCGGCGGACGCACCGAGACAGCCGCTAAAGCCAGTGGGGATCAGCCAGGCCACAGTTGATTCCGCCAAACCAGTGGCTGGCGCGGCGGTGGTCGCGCCAGTGGTTGCTGCCCCCGTCGCACCGGTGCCTGAGCCGGCAGCGGTGGTGGCGGCAGCGGTGGTTGAGCCGGAACCGGTTGTCGAGCCCGAGCCTGTGGTCGACCTGCCCTGGAATGAGCCGGTAGACGCTGAGGTCGAGGTCGAACAGCAGCCCTATGTCGAGCCCGTCCTGGAAACCGTCGGTGAGCAGCCTGAGCTGACGCCGATGCCTGCGCCGACGCCGGACAGCGTGGTACCGGCCGCCCCCGAGTGGGTGTCGGCCCCGGTTCCCGAGCCGACTGTGGCCCAGGTCGAAGCCGCAACCCCGGGCATCGACCTCGACGACGAACCGCCGCTGGACGAAGACTACATCGAGCCGGACATGGATTCGGCCTACAGCTACCTGGACGATCTGGCCAGCGAGCACACCGCCGGGCCGGCCCCGGAACCCGAGGCGGAGCCTGCTGCGGCACCGGCCACCGGCCTGGCCCTGCAATGGCTGGAGCTGTTCCCGAAACTGCCGATTTCCGGCATGACCGGCAGCATCGCCGCCAACTGCACCCTGATCGCCATCGACGGCGACCACTGGCTGTTGCACCTGGACCCGGCCCACAGTGCGCTGTTCAACGCGACCCAGCAGCGGCGCCTCAATGACGCCCTGAACCAGTACCATGGGCGCACGCTGACCATCGCCATCGAGTTGATCAAGCCCGAGCAGGAAACCCCTGCCCAGGCCGCGACCCGCCGGCGTATCAACCGCCAGCGGGAGGCTGAGGACTCGATCCACGGCGATCCGCTCATCCAGCAAATGATGCAGCAGTTCGGTGCGGTCGTTCGCCAAGATACAATTGAACCTGTCGAAGCCCCGGTGCCCCAGGCGTCCTGACACCGGGCTATTCATTGATCCACGTACTTTTGAGGTGATTCCCATGATGAAAGGTGGCATGGCCGGCCTGATGAAGCAGGCGCAGCAGATGCAGGAAAAGATGGCCAAGATGCAGGAAGAGCTGGCCAACGCCGAAGTCACCGGTAAAGCCGGTGGCGATATGGTCAGTGTGGTGATGACCGGTCGTCACGACATCAAGCGCGTGAGCATCGACCCAAGCGTATTGCCAGGCGTGGGCGAAGATGACCTGGAAATGCTCGAGGCGCTGTTCGCCGCGGCCGTCAACGACGCCGTGCGCAAGATCGAAGCCAACAGCCAGGACAAAATGTCCGGCGTGACCGCCGGCATGCAACTGCCACCGGGCATGAAGCTGCCGTTCTGATCGCCAGGCTTTAGCTAGACTCCAATGCCAGGCCTCGTGCCTGGCATTTTTGTTTGTGCCAATCCAATCGAACCCTGGCGCGGCACCCATGGTCTGCACCCTATACCGATAGATTCGATCAAGGAGCCCTTCATGCCTCACGAACCGACTTTGAACCAGCGCATTGTCCTGGTCTCACGCCCTCAAGGCGCACCCACGCCGGAAAACTTCCGCCTGGAACGGGTGACCTTGCCGGAGTTGGCAGACGGCCAGGTCCTGCTGAAAACGCTCTACCTTTCCCTCGACCCTTATATGCGCGGGCGCATGAGCGACGCACCGTCCTACGCCGCACCGGTGGAAATCGACGAGGTGATGACCGGCGGGGCTGTCAGCCGTGTCGAGCAATCGCGTAATCCGAAATTCGAGGTGGGTGATCTGGTCGTCGGCGCCACCGGTTGGCAGAGCCACAGCATTTCCGACGGCCGCAACCTGATCCCGGTGCCCAATGGCCTGGCCAGCCCGTCCATGGCCCTGGGGGTGCTGGGCATGCCGGGCATGACCGCCTACATGGGCCTGATGGACATCGGCCAGCCGAAAGCCGGAGAAACCCTGGTGGTGGCGGCTGCCTCCGGCGCGGTGGGTTCGGTGGTCGGCCAGGTGGCCAAGCTCAAGGGCCTGCGTGTGGTCGGTATTGCAGGCGGTGCCGAGAAGTGCCGCTACGTGGTGGACGAATTGGGTTTTGATGCCTGCATCGACCACAAGAGCGCAACGTTTGCCGACGACTTGGCCCAGGCCTGCTTCAAGGGCGTGGACATTTATTTCGAAAACGTCGGTGGCAAGGTGTTCGACGCCGTGCTGCCGTTGCTCAACCCTAAGGCGCGCATCCCCCTGTGCGGGTTGATCGCCGGCTATAACGCCCATGAAGCGCCCAGCGGGCCTGACCGTTTGCCGGCGCTGCAACGCACGTTGTTGACCAAGCGTGTACGGATCCAGGGCTTTATCGTGTTTGACGACTATGGTGATCGCCAGCCGGAGTTCCTCAGCGCCATGGCACCGTGGGTACGCGACGGCAAGATCAAGTTCCGCGAAGACGTGGTCGAGGGCCTGGAGCAGGCGCCCGAAGCCTTTATCGGTTTGCTGGAAGGGCGCAACTTCGGCAAGTTGGTGGTACGGGTCGCGCAGGATTGAGCATTTGACGCTAATCCGAGGCGCGGGTATAAACCGCGTCTCGTTGTTTTGTCGGACCACTCGCCCATGAGCTTCAGCCCCCTGATTCGCCAACTGATCGACGCCCTGCGCACGTTGCCGGGTGTCGGCCAGAAAACCGCCCAACGCATGGCGCTGCAACTGCTGGAGCGGGATCGCAGCGGCGGTACCCGGTTGGCCCAGGCCCTGAGCCAGGCCATGACCGGGGTGGGCCACTGCCGCCAGTGCCGTACCCTTACCGAAGAAGAACTCTGCCCGCAATGCGCCGACCCGCGCCGCGACGACACGCTGCTGTGCGTGGTGGAAGGGCCGATGGATGTTTACGCGGTGGAGCAGACCGGTTATCGCGGACGCTACTTCGTGCTCAAGGGCCATCTCTCGCCGCTCGATGGCCTGGGGCCGGAGGCCATCGGCATTCCGCAGCTGGTGGCGCGTATCGAGGAGCAGGGCACCTTTACCGAGGTGATCCTGGCCACCAACCCGACCGTGGAAGGTGAAGCCACCGCGCATTACATCGCCCAACTGCTGAGCAACAAAGGCCTGGTCACTTCGCGCATCGCCCATGGCGTGCCGCTGGGTGGCGAATTGGAGTTGGTGGACGGCGGCACGTTGGCGCATTCGTTCGCCGGTCGTAAACCGATCGCACTCTGACGATCAGCGCAGGATCAAATGTGGGAGGGGCAGTGCGGCGAATCCACTTGCCCCTGATAGCGTCAGTCCGCGCAGCCGTTACCGCTCGGTGAGGGCAAAGCGGGTCAGGCAAAACGTCGGGATGCCCATGTCTTCCAGGCGTTGCGAGCCGCCCAGTTCCGGCAGGTCAATGATCGCCGCCGCTTCAAAGATCTTCGCCCCCATGCGTCGCACCAGGTTGGCCGCCGCGATCAGGGTACCGCCCGTGGCGATCAGGTCATCGAACATCAGCACCGAATCACCTTCGCACAGGCTGTCGGCATGCACTTCGAGGAAGGCCTCGCCGTATTCGGTCTGGTAACCCTCGGACAGCACATCAGCCGGCAGCTTGCCCTGCTTGCGGAACAGGATCAGCGGCTTGTTCAGTTGGTAGGCGATGATCGAACCGATCAGGAAGCCGCGCGCATCCATCGCGCCGATATGGCTGAAATCGGCCTCGACATAGCGATGGGCAAAGGTGTCAGCCACCAGGCGCAGGGCCTTGGGCGATTGGAACAGCGGTGTGATGTCACGAAAGATCACCCCAGGCTTGGGGAAGTCGATGACGGGGCGGATCAGGGATTTGATGTCGAACGAATCGAAAGTCATCGTCGAAGAGTCCTGGGCGGAAAACGGACTCGAAGTATACCTGCGGCCTCACCGATTGGCGCGGCCGCAAGCGTCTGCATCAGCCTTCCAAGGAACCACCGGCGAGTGCGCACAGCTGGATCGGGTCGAGGATGTGCACTTCCTTGCCTTCGGCGGCCAGCAGTTCGCTCTGCTGGAAGCGGGTAAACACACGGGATACGGTTTCCACTGCCAGGCCCAGGTAATTGCCGATTTCGTTGCGCGACATGCTCAGGCGGAACTGGTTGGCCGAGAAACCACGGGCACGGAACCGCGCCGACAGGTTGACCAGGAAGGTGGCAATGCGCTCGTCGGCGGTTTTCTTCGACAGCAGCAGCATCATCTGCTGGTCGTCACGAATCTCGCGGCTCATCACGCGCATCAACTGACGGCGCAGTTGTGGCAGTTGCAGAGCCAGTTCGTCCAGGCGCTCGAAGGGGATTTCGCACACCGACGTGGTTTCCAGGGCCTGGGCCGACACCGGGTGAATCTCGGTGTCCATGCCCGACAACCCGACCAGCTCGCTGGGCAGGTGGAAACCGGTGATCTGCTCTTCGCCGCTGTCGCTCAGGCTGAAGGTCTTCAGCGCACCCGAACGTACTGCATAGACGGAATCGAACTTGTCCCCCTGGCGAAACAGAAACTCGCCTTTCTTGAGCGGGCGACCGCGTTTAACGATTTCGTCCAGCGCATCCATGTCTTCCAGATTCAACGAAAGTGGCAAGCAGAGGGGAGCCAGGCTGCAATCCTTGCAGTGAGCCTGGCTGTGAGCGCGCAGTTTGACTGGCTCGGACATTTCTTAAATCCTTGTGGGAAAACACACATAAGACGTAAGGGTACCGCACTGGCGGGCAGTGAAGCCAGCCTGTACAAAAAACAGGCAACGGTATAAAGCTTTTTGTACCGATGCCGATACAGTTGCATATCTATCCTTCGGAGCTCGGATCATGTCTGTTATCGCGGCTTACAACCCTGCCATCCGTGTACCCAGCGTGCAGGACTTGAAGCCCGCTGCCGAGGCCGAGCAAAAGCTGCCCGTGGCCGCGCCGGCGCCTGAAACCAAGGTGATTGAAGGGGTGACGGTGACTATTTCCGCCGCCGCGTTCAAGGCGGCCGGGGCGCCCAAAAGCGCGAATGCCGATATCGACGACAGCGGCCTGGACGATAACGTCAAGGAGGTGCTGAAAATGATCCGCAAGCTGAAACAGCAGATCGCCGAGAAAATGGCTGAGCTTCAGGCGATCGCGGCAGACAAAAGCTTGACCCCGGAGCAGGCCCGGGCCAAGACCGCCAATGTGCAAGGCGCGATCAGTTCGTTGCAGGCAGGTTTGATGACGGCCCAGACCTCTCTGGCCAAAGCGATGAAGACCATGAGCGCCGATGACGCGCTCAAAGCCGCTTCGTTGTCGATGTAACTAGATCACCCGCGAAAACCGCTGCCGGTTCTGGTGCTCCAGGTACGCATCGAACACCATGCAGACCGAACGCACCAGCAGCCGTCCGGCGGGCAGCACGCGAATGCCTTGGGCATCCAGCTCGATCAGGCCGTCTTGCGCCATCGCCTCAAGTTGCGGCCAGACCTCGTCGAAATACCCGCGAAAATCGATGTTGAACGCCTGTTCGATCTGCTCGAAGGCCAGGCTGAACGTGCAGATCAACTGCTGGATCACTTCCCGACGTAACCGGTCATCCGTGGTGCAGATCAAGCCACGGCTGGTGGCCAGTTGGGCGCTCGCCAGGGCGTTCTGATAGCCGTTCAGGTCACTGCTGTTCTGGCAGTACAGATCGCCGATCTGGCTGATGGCTGACACGCCGAGCCCGATCAGGTCGCAATGGCCGTGGGTGGTGTAGCCCTGGAAGTTACGTTGCAGCGTGCCTTCTTCCTGGGCAATGGCGAGTTCGTCGTCCGGCAGGGCGAAGTGGTCCATGCCGATATAGCGGTAGCCGGCCTGGGTCAGTTGCTCGATGGTGGTCTGCAGCATCAGCAGCTTGGATTCCGGCGACGGCAGTTCCTCGCTGTTGATCCGTCGTTGGGGCATGAAGCGTTCCGGCAGATGCGCGTAGTTGAACACCGACAGGCGGTCCGGCTGCAGCTTGATCACTTCCTCCACGGTGCGCGCGAAGTTGATCGGCGTCTGCTTGGGCAGGCCGTAGATCAGGTCGATATTGATCGAGCGAAACTGCAGGGTACGCGCGGCGTCGATCACCGCGCGGGTTTCTTCCAGGCTTTGCAGGCGGTTGACCGCGCGCTGCACGTCGGGGTCGAGGTCTTGCAGGCCGATGCTCACACGGTTGAAGCCCAGTTCACGCAGCAGGCCCATGGTCGCCCAGTCGGCTTCGCGCGGGTCGATCTCGATGCTGTAGTCGCCGGAGTCGTCGTCGAGCAGATTGAAGTGCTGGCGCAGGCTGCCCATGACCTGGCGCAGTTCGTCGTGGCTGAGAAAGGTTGGGGTGCCGCCGCCGAAGTGCAGTTGTTCAACCGACTGTTTCGGGTCGAGGTGGCAGGCCACCAACTGAATCTCCTGCTCCAGGCGTTGCAGGTAGGCCTGGGCGCGGCCGCGGTCCTTGGTGATCACCTTGTTGCACGCGCAGTAGTAGCAAATGTTCGCGCAGAACGGCACATGCACATACAGCGACAACGGTCGCGTGGCCTTGCGGCTTTCGCGCAGGGCGTGGAGCAGGTCGAAGGTGCCGACCTGGCTGTCGAATTGTACGGCGGTGGGGTAGGACGTGTAGCGCGGTCCCGCCAAGTCGTAGCGTTGAATCAGATGTGGGTCCCAACGAATGGCGTCGAGCATGCGGGCATTCCCCGGATAGGCTAGTGAGCCGAGTCTAGGGGCGTGGCCGGTAGGGCATCTTGATTTGCATCAACGGGGAGCGGCGCTATGCCACATAGCCTTTTAATGGCCCATCAGCCAGTGCTGGTGCGGACCTGGCAGGGTCCAGATACCGAAAATAATCACCAGCAGGCCACCGGCCATACGCACGCTGCGCTTGCGCAATAACGCGGTCACGCGCTCGGCCGCCAACCCGGTCGCCAGCAGTACCGGCCATGTGCCTAAGCCAAAAGCCAGCATCAACAGCGCACTGTCCAGCGCATTGCCCTGGCTGGCGGCCCACAGCAGGGTGCTGTAGACCAGCCCGCACGGCAACCAGCCCCACAGCGCGCCCAGCAGCAGCGCGCGGGGCAGGCTGGACACCGGCAGCAAACGGTTGGCGACGGGCTGTATGCAGCGCCACAGGCCGCGCCCGAGGCTTTCGATACGGGTGAGGCCGCTCCACCAGCCGGCCAGGTACAGCCCCATGCAGATCAGCAATAATCCGGCGAGCACACGCATGAACAGCGCCGCCGGGCTGTTGGCCACGGCCCAGCCGGCCAGGCCGATCAATAACCCGGCGCTGGCATAGCTGAGGATGCGCCCCAGGTTGTAGGCCAGCAGCAGGCGGAATCGGCGGCTGCGTTGTTCCTTGGGAATCGCCAGGGTCAGCGCGCCCATCAGCCCGCCGCACATGCCCAGGCAATGGCCGCCGCCCAGCAGGCCGAGGATCAGCGCAGAAACCAGCAGCGGCGCCAGCTCAAGCATGGGGCGGGTCTTTGGGCACGGGCGGTTGCTCGGGGCCGTTGGCTTCGTCGACGGCCGCCAGGTGGTTGGGGTCCTGGTCGTCGAACAGCACGCTGTGGGCCGGGCCGTCGAGGTCGTCGTACTGGCCGCTGTCCACCGCCCAGAAGAAGATGTAGATGGCCACGCCCACTAACAGCAGCGCCGCCGGAATCATCACGTATAGAGCTGGCATCTGCACTCCATGCCCGCGCGGCTCAAGCCGGCAGCGGGCGGGTTACCAAAGGGGCGCTTGTGGCCTGCGCACTCGGCAGGCGAGTCAGGCGCAGGGCGTTGAGCACCACGGTCAACGAACTGAGGGACATGCCGATCGCCGCCCAGATCGGGGTGATCCAACCGAGGGCGGCAAACGGCAGCATAAGGCCATTGTACAGCCCCGCCCACAGCAGGTTTTCAATGATCACCCGACGGGTGCGTCGTGCCAGGGTAAAGGCCTGCACCAGCGCGCCGAGGCGGTTGGACAGCAGCACCGCATCGGCGCTGGTCTTGGCCAGGTCGGTGGCCGAGCCCATGGCCACGCTGATGTCGGCGGCGGCCAGCACCGGCACATCGTTGACGCCATCGCCGAGCATCAGCACCTTGCGGCCTTCCTTGTGCAACTGTTGCAGCACGTGGAGCTTGTCGTCGGGGCGCAGGCCGCCGTGGGCTTCATCGATACCCAGTTCGGCAGCGACGCTGGCGACCATCGGCGAACTGTCCCCCGACAGCAGCAGCGTGCGCCAGCCGCGCGCCTTGCAGGCGGCCAGCAGGGCGGGGGCATCGCTGCGCAGGCGGTCGTCGAGGACGAACCAGGCCAGGGCACCGTCGCCGTCGCCCAGCAGCAGCCATTGGCCGTCATCCTCCGGAGCGGCGGGAATCGGGCAACCACTGAGTGCACAAACAAACCCCGGCTGGCCGATGCGCAACTGGCGTGTGCCGACACGGCCTTCCAGGCCGAGGCCCGGGGAACTGAGCACCTCGTCGGCGGCCAGCGGCGCACGCCCGAAGGCGCGGGCAATCGGGTGTTCGGAGCGGTTTTCCAGGGCGGCGGCGAGGCCCAGGCATTCGTCGCTGTTCAGAGCGGCCAGGGGCCGGATCGCTTTCAACGCCAGGCGGCCTTCGGTGAGGGTGCCGGTCTTGTCGAAAATCACCGTGTCGATCTGGTTCAGGCCTTCGAGCACATGGCCACGGGTCAGCAATAGGCCGAGCTTGTGCAGGGTGCCGGTGGCGGCGGTGAGGGCGGTCGGCGTGGCCAGGGACAACGCGCACGGACAGGTGGCGACCAGCATTGCCAGCACGATCCAGAACGCCCGCGATGAATCCAGCTCCCACCACAACAGACCGATCACCGCCGCGGCAATCAGCGAACACAACAGGAACCACTGCGCGGCGCGGTCGGCGATCTGCGCCAGGCGCGGCTTCTCGGCCTGGGCCCGTTCCAGCAGGCGCACGATGGCGGACAGGCGGGTCTCATGGCCCAGGGCGCGCACTTCGACGGTCAACGCACCTTCGACGTTCAGCGTGCCGGCGGTGACGGCATCACCGGTGTGGCGCGGCAGCGGCAGGTATTCCCCGGTGAGCAGCGATTCATCGATGCTGGAGCGGCCGTCGAGGATCACCCCATCTGCCGGCAGAACCGCGCCCGGATGCACCAGCACGCGGTCGCCCAGTGCCAGTTCGCTCAAGAGAATACGTTCGCTCTGGCCGTCACCTTTGAGGCGCAGGCATGAAGCGGGCAGCAGGTTGACCAACTGCGCGGTGGCGGCGGCCGTGCGTTCCCGGGCACGGCGTTCCAGGTAGCGACCGGCCAGCAGGAACAGCGCAAACATGCCCACCGCATCGAAATACAGCTCGCCCACGCCGGTGATCGCGGTCCAGATCCCGGCCAGGTAAGCCCCGCCAATGGCCAGGGACACCGACACGTCCATGGTCAGGTGACGCGTACGCACGTCGCGCATGGCGCCCTTGAAAAACGGCGCACAGCTGTAGAACACGATGGGGGTGGTCAGAAACATCGCCACCCAGCGCAGGATCACATGCAGTTCGGGGCTCAGGTCGATATTGAATTCCGGCCAGGTGGCCATGGTCGCCATCATCGCCTGGAACCACAGTAGCCCGGCGACCCCCAGCTGGCGCAGGGCCAGGCGGTTCTCGCTGGCCAGTTGCTCGGCCGCACGGTCCGCTTGATACGGGTGGGCGGCGTAGCCGATATGGCGCAGTTCACTGAGCACCTGGCTCAACGGCAATTGCCCGTCGGCCCAGCGCACCTGCAGACGATGGTTGGACAGGTTCAGCCGCGCCTCGGCCACGGCGGGCAGGCTGCGCAGGTGTTTCTCGATCAACCAGCCACAGGCGGCGCAACTGATGCCTTCCATCAACAGGGTGGTTTCGGCGAGCTCGCCTTGATGATGTACGAAGGGTTTTTGCACGTCGGCGCGGTCATACAACACCAGTTCATCCACCAGTTGCACCGGCAGCGTCTCGGGGTTGGCCGAGGCTTCGCTGCGGTGCTGGTAATAGCTTTCCAGTCCACCGGCCACAATGGCTTCGGCCACGGCCTGGCAGCCGGGGCAGCACAGCTCGCGGCGCTCGCCGAGGATCACGGCGGTGAACCGACTGCCGGGCGGGACCGGCAGGGCGCAGTGGTAGCAGGGGGTTGGGCTGGTCATGGGCGCTGCTATTTTTTCAGGTCTTCAGCACCCAGCAACGGCTCATCACCCAGCAGCAAGTCCTTGTCGTGGCTGACTTCCTCTTCCTCGAACAGGCGCCACGTCTTGTCGCCCTCCACACCCAGCAATTCCACGAAGCGGCGGCCTTCGACCTTGTCGGTGACCTGGCCGATGTAGCGGCCCGGTTCGCTGTCGCTGCGGGTCAGGTTGATCTTGCGATCCTTCTCCGGCTGGGTCGGGGAGATGAGGTTCAGTTCCAGGGTGTTCGGGTTGCTGTAGCCGGTGAGTTGCAGCTCGACTTCGCCGGTCAGCTCATCCAGGTGCAGCTTGGCGCGCAGTTGCAGGGTCTGGGCCAGACGTTCGCGGTCCAGGGAGCGGTTGATGCCTTTGCCGGCCTCGTAGTAGTTGTCGTTGACCAGGTTGTCCGGGTTGTTCACCGCGATGGTCACCATGGACAAGGTCAAGGTCACCGAGCAGGCCAGGATCCCAATGATGATCCAGGGCCAGAGGTGCTTGTACCAGGGGCTTGCGGCAGTGGCTACGGGCATTGTTCAGTTCTCTCGTTATCGAACTTGTGGGCCGATGAATCGGCTCTTGGCTTCAACGTGGACGCTGGCGTCATCGGCATCGGTGAGGATGAATTTCACCTCGTTGGTACTCGACGGCAGTTGCTCCGGCGCACTCGACAGCTCCACCGGCATGCTGACGATATCGCCCGCCGCCACTCTGATTTCACGTCGGCCTTGCAGCTTGAGGTCCGGCAGGCCGGCGGCGTCGAGCACGTAGGTGTGATCGCGCTGGTCCTTGTTCATGATCTTCAGGCTGTAGACGTTTTCGATGCGCCCTTCGGCGTTTTCACGGTACAGCACGCGGTCTTTGCTCACGTCGAAGCCCACCAGCGAACGCATGAAGAACGCCCCGGCCAACAGGCTGATCATCGCCAGCAACACCAGGGCGTAACCGATCAGGCGTGGGCGCAACGTGTGGGTTTTCTGCCCCGACAGGTTGTGCTCGGTGGTGTAGCTGATCAGGCCGCGCGGGTACTCCATCTTGTCCATGATGGTGTCGCAGGCGTCGATACAGGCGGCGCAACCGATGCACTCGATTTGCAGGCCGTCGCGGATGTCGATACCGGTGGGGCATACCTGGACGCACATCGTACAGTCGATGCAGTCCCCCAGGCCCTGGGCCTTATAGTCGGTGCCTTTTTTACGCGGGCCACGCACTTCGCCACGGCGTGGATCGTAGGAAACGATCAGGGTGTCCTTGTCGAACATCACGCTCTGGAAGCGTGCGTACGGGCACATGTAGATGCACACCTGTTCGCGCAGCCAGCCGGCGTTGCCATAGGTGGCGAGGGTGAAGAAGCCGACCCAGAAATACGACCAGCCGTCGGCCTGGCCGGTGAAGAAGTCGAACACCAGCTCGCGGATTGGCGAGAAGTAGCCGACGAAGGTCATGCCGGTGACAAAACCGATCAACAGCCACAGCGTGTGCTTGCTGAATTTGCGCAGGAACTTGTTGGCCCCCATGGGCGCCTTGTCCAGCTTGATGCGCTGGTTGCGGTCGCCTTCGGTGACCTTTTCGCACCACATGAAGATCCACGTCCACACGCTTTGCGGGCAGGTATACCCGCACCACACGCGGCCGGCGTACACCGTGATGAAGAACAGGCCAAACGCCGCGACGATCAGGATGCCTGACAGCAGGATGAAGTCCTGGGGCCAGAAGGTCGCGCCGAAAATAAAGAACTTACGTTCCGGCAGGTTCCACCACACCGCCTGGTGGCCGCCCCAGTTCAGCCACACCGTGCCGAAGTAGAGCAGGAACAGGCCGGCGCCGCCGAGCATGCGCAGGTTGCGGAACAGGCCGGTGAAGGCGCGGGTGTAGATTTTTTCGCGCGAGGCGTACAGGTCGACAGTCTTGGTGTCAGCACTGCTGGCGTTTTTGGCAGGCGGGGTAACGTCATGTACCGGTATCTGGTTGCTCATCATTGCATCCCACGGCGGTGGAGATTTGCCTCGGCCAGTACGTGCCAACCGGGGTCAAATTAAGGGTCTTGCAGTGGCGTAATGATACGCCCCCGGTACGGCTCAAAGGGTGCGACCTTTGGTCGCGTTGGGGGAAATCAATTGATGGTGTACGTGATCTGGATCAATTGACTTGGGAAGTATGGACGGTTTTCGTGGGGGAGGCGGTCATTCGTCCCAAGGATTGATCAGTGGAACGCCGCTGGATTTGAAGTCGCTGACGTTGCGCGTGACAACCGTGAGCCCATGCACCAGCGCGGTCGCGGCAATTAATGCGTCACTTTCATTGGCGCGGTCCGGCACATGCAAGTGTGCGCAACGCAACGCAACTGCAGCATCGACGGGCAGGATTCTGGCATCAAAGGCCGGCATCACATGACGCTTGAGCCAGGTTCGCAACACCTTCCCCTGAGCCGGGTCGCGCCGCTCAATGCGCAAGACCCCGGTTTCCAATTCTTTCAGGGTGATTGCCGAAATAAACATACGCGGTGCGATGACACTTTTGGCCCAGGCGACCACGTTTGCATCAGCCTGGGGTTTACGCAGTTCAGAGATGACGTTGGTGTCGAGCAGATACATCAAGAGAGGTCCACGGGTCGATGAGTGATCACGGCACGTTCGGTTTCAAAGTCGATATCGGCCGCTTCCGGCATCACCAGCAGGTCAACGATGTTGGCATTGAGACCTGTCAGCTTTTGGTAGTCCTCAATGCTTAGCAGTACATGGGCAGGCTTGCCGCGATCGGTGATAAAAACCGGGCCTTGGCGAGCGGCTTTTTTGGCACCGCTTGTGTCTTGATTGAATTCGCGACTGGAAATGGTGGTGAAAGTCATGGTGCGCCTCCCCTGGAACGGGTTGAATGTAGTTACGTTACTACTTGGCCTTGGCAAGCCACAAGCTTAAAGCTACAAGCGGTCAACGTGCTTTTCCCATGGGGGGTGTCACGGCCTTGGAAATGAAAAAGCCCCGCCAGCTTTCGCTGGGCGGGGCTCTTTTATTTTCGAGAACCTTACTGCTCTTCGGCCTTCTTATCCCCATGGGACAAGCTGTAAACATACGCCGCCAGCAAGTGCACCTTGTCGTTGCCTTGCAGTTGCTCCTGCGCAGGCATCTGGCCCTGGCGGCCCCAACGGATGGTCTGCTGCAGTTGGGCGAAGCTCGAACCGTAGATGAATGCACCCGGGTGGGTCAGGTCCGGAGCGCCCATGGCAGGGGTGCCTTTGCCGGCCGGGCCGTGGCAGGCCACGCAGTTGGCGGCGAAGAGTTTCTCACCGTTGGCCACATCGGCTTTCACGCCTTCCGGCAGCTTGCGGCCGTCGAGGTTGGTGACGACGAACGCGGCAACGTCGCTGACGCCTTGCTCCTTGAGGATGTCCAGCCAGGCCGGCATGACGGCATGGCGGCCCTTCATGATGGTTTCCTTGATGGTGGCCGGTTCGCCCCCCCAGCGCCAATCGGCGTCGGTCAGGTTGGGGAAACCGTAGGCACCCTTGGCGTCGGAGCCGTGGCACACCGAGCAGTTGGAGGCGAACAGGCGACCGCCCATCTTCAGGGCTTGCGGGTCCTTGGCGACATCTTCAATCGGCATTGACGCGAATTTGGCGAAGATCGGCCCGAACTTGGCGTCAGACCTGGCCATTTCCTTTTCCCATTCGTGCACGCCGGTCCAGCCGGTCTGGCCGTTGGCGAACGGGGTTTGCTTGTCGTTGTCGAGGTAGTTGTAGCCCGGCAGCAGGCCTTTCCAATTGCCCAGGCCAGGGTAGAGCACCAGGTAGCCAAGGGCGAAGATGATGGTGCCGACGAACAGCATGAACCACCACTTGGGCAGCGGGTTGTCGTACTCCTCGATGCCGTCGAACGAGTGGCCGACGGTCTCGTCGGTCTGCTCGGCGCGCTGGCCCTTGCGGGTCGACAGCAGCAGCCAGGTCAAGGCGAAGATGGTACCCAGGCTGAGGACTGTGACGTACAGACTCCAGAACGTAGTCATTCTTTGTTACTCCTAGAAGCTTGCTCGACGTGCTTGATGGCTTCGGGATCATCCGCAAAGGGCAACATGGTCGCGTCGTCAAACTCCGACTTGCGCCGGGGACTGAACACCCACAGCGCCAGGCCGATAAAGGCCACCATCACCACGACGGTGCCCAGGCCTCGAATCATCCCGATATCCATGAAGAATCACCGTTTGCTTTTGATGATGGTGCCCAGGCCTTGCAGGTAGGCCACCAATGCGTCCATTTCGGTCTTGCCCTTCACGGCTGCGGCTGCACCGGCGATGTCTTCGTCGGTGTAGGGCACGCCCAGGGTGCGCAGGACTTCCATCTTCTTCGCGGTGTCCTTGCCGTCGAGCTTGTTTTCCACGAGGAACGGATACGCCGGCATTTTCGACTCAGGCACCACGTTGCGCGGGTTGTACAAGTGCGCACGTTGCCAGTCATCGGAGTAACGCCCGCCGACACGGGCCAGGTCCGGGCCGGTGCGCTTGGACCCCCACAGGAACGGGTGGTCCCACACGCTTTCACCGGCGACCGAGTAGTGGCCGTAGCGTTCGGTTTCGGCGCGGAACGGGCGGATCATCTGCGAGTGGCAGCCGACACAGCCGTTGGCGATGTAGACGTCGCGGCCTTCCAGTTCAAGGGCGGTGCGCGGCTTCATGCCTTCGACCGGCTTGTTGGTCACGTCCTGGAAGAACAGCGGAACGATCTGGGTCAGGCCGCCGATACTCACGGCGATGACCATGAAGAAGGCCAGCAGGCCGATATTCTTCTCGACTACTTCATGCTTCATCAGTGGGCTCCCACAACGGCGATCTTGGCGGCGGCTTCGGCTTCTGCCGGGTCCGAGGCACGCACGGTGCGCCAGACGTTGTAGGCCATTAACAGCATGCCGCTGGCAAAGAACGCACCCCCGAGGGCGCGGACGATGAAACCAGGGTGGCTGGCTTGCAGCGCTTCGACGAAGGAGTAGGTGAGGGTGCCGTCATCGTTGATCGCACGCCACATCAGGCCCTGGGTGATGCCGTTGACCCACATCGAGGCGATGTAGAGCACGGTGCCGATGGTGGCCAGCCAGAAGTGCGCGTTGATCAGCCCGACGCTGTGCATCTGCACACGGCCGAACAGTTTGGGGATCATGTGGTACAGGGCGCCGATGGAGATCATCGCTACCCAGCCGAGGGCGCCGGCGTGTACGTGGCCGATGGTCCAGTCGGTGTAGTGGGACAGCGAGTTGACGGTCTTGATCGCCATCATCGGCCCTTCGAAGGTCGACATGCCGTAGAACGCCAGGGACACCACCAAAAAGCGCAGGATCGGGTCGGTGCGCAGCTTATGCCAGGCGCCCGACAGGGTCATCATGCCGTTGATCATGCCGCCCCAGCTCGGGGCCAGCAGGATGATCGACATCGCCATGCCCAGGGACTGCGCCCAGTCCGGCAGCGCGGTGTAGTGCAGGTGGTGCGGACCGGCCCAGATGTACAGGGTGATCAGCGCCCAGAAGTGCACGATGGACAGGCGATACGAGTAAATAGGCCGTTCGGCCTGTTTGGGCACGAAGTAGTACATCATCCCCAGGAAACCGGTGGTGAGGAAAAAACCTACGGCGTTATGGCCGTACCACCACTGGATCATCGCATCCGTCGCCCCGGCGTAGGCCGAGTAGGACTTGAACAGGCTGACCGGCAACGAGGCGTGGTTGACGATATGCAGCATCGCCGTCACCAGGATGAAGGCCCCGTAGAACCAGTTGCCCACATAGATGTGCTTGGTCTTGCGCTTGACGATGGTGCCGAAGAACACCACTGCGTAGGTCACCCAGACGATGGCCAGCAGAATCGCGATCGGCCATTCCAGCTCGGCGTATTCCTTGGTGGTGGTGTAGCCCAGCGGCAAGGTGACGATGGCGCCGACGATGACCGCTTGCCAACCCCAGAAGGTGAAGGCCGCGAGGCTGTCGGAGATGAGTCGCGTCTGGCAGGTTCGCTGCACGACATAGTAGGAGGTGGCAAACAATGCACATCCGCCGAAGGCGAAGATCACCAGGTTGGTGTGCAGCGGGCGCAGGCGGCCGAAGGTTGTCCATGGCAGACCGAAATTCAATTCCGGCCAAACCAGTTGCGAGGCGATGAACACCCCGAGCCCCATGCCAAGGATCCCCCAGACCACCGTCATGATGGCGAACTGGCGGACTACCTTATAGTTATAAGCAGTCGGACTGATTGCTGTGCTCATTCTAAGGTTCCACGGTTTAGGTTTTTTTATAGGTAAAATTCGGCCGCAAGTATGTAGAAAGCAAGGGGCCATTGCAACGCAAGGCTGACCTGTGTCAATGCGTTCCACGCCAGATTCTGCGCCCTTTCCATGTTTGGCGTAAGGATAAAATCCCAAATCGAAAGCTGATCGAGTGGACAGGAAATTTCGGGGGTCGCAACGACTGTCGTCGCGTACGCCAGGATCGGTCCGCTGTGCAAGCAAGCGTAGACCCGAATGGCAGGAGGGGAAAGGTGTGCTTTGGAAGGGTGCGACACTTGGTCGCGTAGCGCGGTAGAGCTGCCGCCCCAGAGTGGGGCGGCAGTCAGGTGTTACTGGGCTGGGCTTTCTGGCGTTGCGCCATCAGCGTTATGGGACAGGCTGTAAACGTAGGCGGCGAGCAGGTGCACTTTGTCGTTGCCCTGCAGCACTTCCTGGGCAGGCATCTGGCCTTGGCGGCCGTGGCGAATGGTCTGCTGCAACTGCGCGAGGCTGGTGCCGTAGATGTAGCCGGCGGGCAGGGTCAGGTTCGGCGCGCCCATGGCTTCCATGCCGTGGCCCTGCGGACCATGGCAGGCCACGCAGGTGGTGTTGAATGCGGCTTGCCCTGCGGCCAGGTCGGCGGTGCTGTCGGCCGGCAATGGCAACTTGGCCAGGTCGTGGCGCACATAGGCGGCGACGTTTTTCACGCCGTCGTCGCCGAGCATGTCACCCCAGGCCGGCATCGCCGCGTGGCGACCGTTCATGATGGTGGTCTTGATCGCTTCGGCCGAACCGCCCCAACGCCAGATGTTGTCAGCCAGGTTTGGAAAGCCGAATGCGCCCTTGGCATCCGAGCCGTGGCACACCGCGCAGTTGGAGGCGAACAGACGGCCGCCCATTTTCAACGCTTGCGGGTCTTTGGCGACTTGTTCCACGGGCATGGCCGAGAATTTGGCGAAGATCGGCCCGAACTTGGTGTCGGCCTTGGCCATCTCCTTGTCCCACTCCTTGGCCGAGGTCCAGCCGTCTTCATAGCCCGGCAACACGCCTTTCCAGTTGCCCAGGCCCGGGTAGAGGACCAGGTAGCCGACCGCAAACACCAGGGTGCCGGCGAACAACATGAACCACCACTGGGGCAGGGGGTTGTCGTATTCCTCGATACCGTCGAAGGCGTGGCCCATGGTCTGGTCGACACTGCCCTTGGTCTCGCCCTTGCGGGTACCGATCAACAGCCAGGTCAGGCCGATCAGGCTGCCGAGGGTCAGTACGCAGATCCATGTACTCCAAAAGGTAGTCATGGCCGGTTGCTCCTTGTTACAGGCTCTTCTTGAGCGTCGGTTGGAGAGGGTTCATCGGCGAAGGGCAGCAGGCGCGCCTGCTCGAATTCCGCATTGCGCCGGTTGTTGAACACCCACAGCGACAGGCCGATAAAGGCGATGGCGACCACCAGCGTGCCAAGGCCGCGGATGGTGCCCGCATCGAATTCAAATCCCATGGCTCACCTCTTGCTCTTGATGGCAGTGCCGAGTACTTGCAGGTACGAAACCAGCGCGTCCATTTCGGTCTTGCCCTTGAGGCTGGCCACGGCGCCACTGATGTCGTCGTCGGTGTACGGCACGCCGAGGGTGCGCATCACGTTCAACTTGGTCTCGGTGTGGCTGCTGTCGACCGCCGCCGTGACCAACCACGGGTAGGCCGGCATTTTCGACTCAGGCACGACGTTGCGCGGGTTGTACAAGTGCGCGCGGTGCCAGTCGTCCGAGTAGCGTGCGCCGACGCGCGCCAGGTCAGGCCCGGTGCGCTTGGAGCCCCACAGGAACGGGTGGTCCCACACGCTTTCACCGGCCACCGAGTAATGGCCGTAGCGCTCGGTCTCGGCGCGGAACGGGCGGATCATCTGCGAGTGGCACTGTACGCAACCTTCGCGGATGTAGATGTCGCGGCCTTCCAGTTGCAGCGCGGTGTAGGGCTTCATGCCTTCCACCGGCTTGTTGGTCACGTCCTGGAAGAACAGCGGGACGATCTGGGTCAGGCCGCCGATGCTCACGGCGAGCACCATGAGCAGCATCAGCAGGCCGACGTTCTTTTCAATCGTTTCGTGTTTCATCACTGACTCCTCAGGCCATCTGCGCGGCAGGTGCGGCTTCGACAGGTTGTGCCGAGCGCACGGTGCGCCATGTGTTGTAAGCCATCAGGAACATGCCGCTGAGGAACACCGCACCGCCCACCAGCCGCACGATGAAGCCTGGGTGGCTGGCCACCAGGGTTTCGACGAAGGAGTAGGTCAAGGTGCCGTCTTCGTTGATCGCACGCCACATCAGGCCCTGGGCGATGCCGTTGACCCACATCGAGGCGATGTAGAGCACGGTGCCGATGGTGGCCAGCCAGAAGTGCGCGTTGATCAGGCCGAGGCTGTACATCTGCTCGCGACCGAAGACTTTCGGGATCATGTGGTACAGCGCGCCGATGGAGATCATCGCTACCCAGCCGAGGGCGCCGGCGTGTACGTGGCCGATGGTCCAGTCGGTGTAGTGGGAGAGGGCGTTGACGGTCTTGATCGCCATCATCGGACCTTCGAAGGTCGACATGCCGTAGAACGCCAGGGACACCACCAGGAAACGCAGGATCGGGTCGCTGCGCAACTTATGCCAGGCACCCGACAGGGTCATCATGCCGTTGATCATGCCGCCCCAGCTCGGCGCCAGCAGTACCAGCGACATCACCATGCCCAGGGACTGTGCCCAGTCCGGCAGCGCGGTGTAGTGCAGGTGGTGAGGACCGGCCCAGATGTACAGGGTGATCAGCGCCCAGAAGTGCACGATGGACAGGCGATAGGAGTACACCGGGCGCTCGGCCTGTTTCGGCACGAAGTAGTACATCATCCCGAGGAAGCCGGCGGTGAGGAAAAAGCCTACCGCGTTATGCCCGTACCACCACTGCACCATGGCATCCGTCGCACCGCCGTACAGCGAGTAGGACTTGGTCAGGCTGACCGGGATTTCCAGGTTGTTGACGATGTGCAGGATCGCCACGGTGATGATGAACGCACCGAAGAACCAGTTACCGACGTAGATGTGCTTGGTGTTGCGCTTCATCACCGTGCCGAAGAACACGATGGCGTAGGCCACCCAGACGATGGTGATCAGGATGTCGATCGGCCATTCCAGCTCGGCGTATTCCTTGGAGCTGGTGTAGCCCAGGGGCAAGCTGATCGCGGCCAGGAGGATGACAAGTTGCCAGCCCCAGAAGCAGAACGCGGCGATTTTCGGCGCGAACAGCTGGGTTTGGCAGGTACGCTGCACCGAGTAGAAGGAGCTGGCGAACAGCGCACAGCCACCGAACGCGAAGATCACCGCGTTGGTGTGCAGTGGGCGCAGGCGGCCGAAGCTGGTCCAGGGCAAGTCGAAGTTGAGCGCGGGCCAAACCAATTGGGCGGCGAGAAAAACCCCGAGCCCCATGCCGACGATGCCCCACACCACCGTCATAATGGCGAATTGGCGGACCACCTTGTAGTTATAGGCGGTACTTAAAGTAGTGTTCATGGTTCCCCATCCACGGTTCAACCCAAGCAAATGCGGCACTTGGGCTGGAGTTATAGGCAGACTGAATAGCGAGGCAAGCATGGGCAAAGAGCACAAGGCCAGTATTGACGGGGATCAATGGGCGCAGTGTGTGCGGGAACACGGGTGGCTTTGGGATGTCGCGTCGGGCCGTGCTTCGGGTGATTGCGTGACGTTGATCCTGGCCCATGGCGCCGGCGCACCGATGGACTCATCCTTCATGAACGACATGGCTGCACGCCTTGCCGGGCATGGCGTCAACGTGTTGCGCTTCGAGTTTCCCTATATGGCCCAGCGCCGGGTGGACGGCGGCAAACGCCCACCCAACCCGGCGCCAAGACTGCTGGAAGCCTGGCGCGGGGTGTATGCCGAGGTGCGACGTCATGTCGCTGGGAAACTGGCCATTGGCGGCAAGTCCATGGGCGGGCGCATGGCGAGTCTGTTGGCGGACGAATTGGCCGCCGACGGGCTGGTGTGCCTGGGGTATCCGTTCTATGCGGTGGGCAAACCGGAGAAACCACGGGTCGAGCATTTGGCCGGGCTGAGCACGCCGACGCTGATCGTGCAGGGCGAACGGGATGCCCTGGGCAATCGGGGGGCGGTGGAGGGCTATGATTTGTCGCCGAGCATCGAAGTGATGTGGCTGGTGGCGGGAGATCATGATTTGAAGCCGTTGAAGGCTTCGGGGTTTACGCATGAGCAGCATTTGGAGGCTGCGGCCGTGCAGGTGGCTGAGTTTCTCAGCGCCTGTTAGGGCCAATCGGGAGCAAGCCCCCTCCCACATTCGACCGCATTCCAAGGGATGTACGCGGTTAACTGTGGGAGGGGGCTTGCTCCCGATATCGGTCTACCGGTTGAAACGCTCGACCAACGAATACTGGGTATTCGCCGTATGCGTCAGCTCTTCACTCAACTGCGCCGAGTTCATTGCCTGCTCCGAGGTCTCGTCCGCCAACAGCGCAATGGTGCTGATATTGCGGCTGATCTCTTCGGCCACCGAGCTTTGCTCTTCGGTGGCGGCCGCGATCTGGGTGGTCATGTCGGTGATATGCGCCACCGCTTCACTGATGCCCACCAATGCCTGGTCCGCCTCCATCACCCGCGCCACGCCTTCTTCGGCCTGGCGATGCCCGGTGTCCATGGTTTGTACGGCAGCGGCAGCGGTTTGCTGCAGCTTGGCGATCAGGGCGTGGATCTGCCCGGTCGACTCAGCCGTGCGCTGCGCCAGTTGGCGCACTTCATCGGCGACCACCGCAAACCCACGGCCCATCTCACCGGCTCGCGCCGCTTCAATGGCGGCGTTGAGCGCCAGCAGGTTGGTCTGGTCGGCAATGCCTTTGATCACGTCGACTACGCCGCCGATCTCGTCGCTGTCCTTGGCCAGTTGGGTGACGGTCACGCCCGTTTCCCCCACGGCCACCGACAGACGTTGAATCGCCTCGCGGGTTTCCCCGGCAATATCGCGACCGCGACCGGTCAGGCGATTGGCTTCCTGGGTCGCGTCGGCCGTGCGCTGCACGTGGCTGGCCACTTCCTGGGTGGTCGCCGCCATCTGGTTGACCGCCGTGGCCACCTGCTCGGTTTCCACGCGCTGGCGTTCCAGGCCGCTGGAGCTGTTATGCGCCAGGGTATTGGACTGCGCCGCCTGGTCGTTGAGGTGCTCGGCGGTGTCCTGCAAGCGCGTCAGGCAGGTCTTCAGACGTGCCTCCTGGCTGAGGATCGACATCTCCAGGCGCGCCTGGGCACCACGGCTGTCGGTGTACATCTGCGCGATCAACGGGTCGGAGGTGGTCTGTTCGGCCAGGCGCAGCAGGCGCTTGAGGCCGCGCTGTTGCCAGCTCAGGCCCAGCAGGCCCAATGGCACCGACAAACCCGCCGCCAGGGCAAAGCCCCAGTGGGAGTTGAGCGACGCACCGATCATGAAGCTCAACTGGCTGATCAGGATAAACGGCAGCCAGTCCTGCAACACCGGCAGCCACTTGTCCCGCTGGGGAACGGCCGACTTGCCCTGGTTGATGCGTTGGTAGAGCGCTTCGGCACGGCGGATCTGCTCGGCGGTGGGCTTGATGCGCACCGATTCGTAGCCGATCACCTGGTTGCCTTCGAAGACCGGCGTCACATAGGCGTTAACCCAGTAGTGATCGCCCGTCTTGCAACGGTTCTTAACGATGCCCATCCATGGCAAGCCTTGTTTGAGCGTGGTCCACATATGCCCGAACACGGCCGCTGGCACGTCCGGGTGACGGACCAGGTTGTGCGGGGCACGCACCAGTTCGTCGCGAGAGAACCCACTGATTTCGACGAATGCGTCGTTGCAGTAGGTGATCACGCCTTTGGCATCTGTGGTGGAGATCAACCGTTGCTGAGCGGGGAAGGTACGTTCGCGCTGGGTAACGGGCTGGTTATTACGCATGATTGTTCAATCCGCAAGGCTTTCATTGGGTATCGGCGGTAACGGGGGTTTATTTAACTTATTTTTGCAACAATCGGCGGGTTGGTCATTCCTCGAGTGGATATCAACCCGCCAGCATCGGATAGGTAAACAACCCGAAGTGAAGCAGATTCAAGCCAAAGTGCGTGGCAATCGCCGCACCCAGCCCGCCAAACCGATACGCCAGGCCGTAACCGACCCCGGCGATGCCCGCCAGCAGCACCCATTGCCACCCTGCACCCAGGTGCACCAGGCCGAACAGCAGCGATGCCAGCAGCAGCGCGAGGTTTTCGCCGTAGGGCAACTGTTTGAAGCGTCGGCTCAAGCCGCCTTGAATGTAGCCACGGAACAGGGCTTCTTCCACCAGGGTCACCAGCAACAGGTTGTTGAGTACCCACAGCCAGGCCTGGTCCGGCCATTTCGGCGCCCAACTGATCACGCCCAGCAGGGTTGCGCCACCCAGCGCAACGATGGCGGTAAGGGTCAGTACCAACGCGGTGACGCAGATCCACAGGCGCAACGGACGCCGCGCCACAATCCACGGGCAGGCCAGCAACAACCAGAAACCAATCAGCGGCTTGTCCTGGTTCAGGTACATCGAGAACGGCACGGCATCGGGGGTGAAGCGCTGCGGGGCAATGCCGCGACCGTTATGGAACCCCGGCAGCCAGTGCATCGCCAGGCCTAGCGCCAACACGATAAACAGCCCGTGACCCAGGTAACGCGCCCACGGCGTGCGCTGCTGGCGTACGGCATAGCCGGCGATCAACAGCAGGGCGACGGACACCAGCGCCAGTGCGCCCAGTTGCCCGTAGGCCAAGGCCAGCACATAGCCGATGGAAAGAAGCGCCAGGTACAGCCAGGGCAGTGGGAGCATGGAGGAATCCTTGGAAAAAACCGGTCGGCATTATAGCGATGACCTGCGTGCCGAAACGTGAAAACGCCTCCCCGCAAAAGGGCTTGGGCAAGTGATTGCAAAACATGTCATCGGCTGGTTATAGTCCTTGCGTCCTTATTCCTTCAAAAAGATCAGCACATGCCAGCTTCCCTGCGCATAGCGGTAGTCGATTCAGCGGTCAACGCTGTGCGCGTGCCGTGCGCGAACAAGCAGCCTGTGCAGATCAGTCACTACCCCCCACCTGTCAGTAGCACGCCGGTGTACGCAGTCGTATCACCGCCGGGTGTTGGCATTTCGGGCTGATCGGCACGTTGTTGTGCCCGCTCTGCCTGCCTGAAAAAAACTACTGAATTTCAGCCTCTGCGGCTGAATCGGCTTTTTTTGCCTGATTACAGGTGGTAACCATGTCCGTTCTTTCGAAACACTCCGTGGCCGCGGCGGCCTCGACGAGCCTGTTTGTCCTGCTGTGGAGCAGCGGGGCGATCTTCTCCAAACTGGGCCTGGCCCATGCTTCGCCCTTCGCCTTCCTGCTGATCCGTTTTGCCATCGCCCTGGCGGGGCTGGTGATCCTGGTGCCGGTCCTGCGGTTGAAACTGCCGCGTCCCGGCAAGCCCATGTTGTACGCGGCGGCAACCGGGTTGGTATTGCTGGGGGCCTATCAGATTTTCTATCTGCTGGCCCTGGACCTCAGCGTCACCCCCGGCGTCATGGCGACCATCATGGGGGTGCAGCCGATCCTCACCGTGGTGCTGATGGAGCGCCAGCGATCCTGGCGCCGGATGTTCGGCCTGAGTCTGGGCTTGGCCGGGCTGATCATGGTGGTCTACCAAGGCATCGGGCTGGCGGGCATGTCCCTGGCCGGGATGCTGTTCGGGCTGCTGGCTCTGGCAAGCATGACCTTCGGCTCGATCATGCAAAAGCGCATCACCGACAACCCCCTCGGCACCCTGCCGGTGCAGTACCTGGCGGGGCTGCTGTTGTGTTCGGTGTTTGTGCCGTTCCAGCCGTTCCACGTTGAACACAACGCCGGCTTTTACCTGCCGGTGCTGTGGATGGGCCTGGTGGTGTCGTTGCTGGCAACGCTGTTGCTGTACCGCCTGATCGCCCGGGGCAACCTGGTGAATGTCACCAGCCTGTTCTACCTGGTGCCGGCAGTGACGGCGGTGATGGATTACCTGATCTTCGGCAATCGGCTCGCGATGCTGAGCCTGTTGGGGATGGGCTTGATCATCATTGGGCTGGTCTTCGTGTTCCGCAAAAACTGATGCCCCCCGTAGGTGCCGGCCAGCCGGCGCCTACGGTTTTCGAGGCCGCAATACCAGCCACAACGCCCCGGCAATCAACACGCCGCCATATAAATGCGCCATTGATAACGGCTCGTCGAGCAACAACGCCCCCCACAACACGCCGAACGGCGGGATCAGGAAGGTGGTGGTCATCGACCTCACCGGCCCAATCGCGGTGAGCAGCCGAAAGTACAACACGTACGCAAACGCCGTACACACCAGCCCCAACCCCAGCAGCGACGACCAGACCTGCCAGCCACCCCAACTCGCCGGCGGATGGCTGATCGCGCTGTAGGCAAACAACGGCAGCAGAAACAGGGTCGCGCCCAGCATGCTGCCCAGGGCCGCGAGACGACTGTCCAGGCCGCCGCGCTGGTCCAGCCAGCGCCTGGCGAGGAACCCGGCAAAGCCATAACAGGTGGTGGCCAACAGGCAAGCCAGTGCGCCCATCAATAATTCCAGGTCAAACGCCACCGGTCCTGCACGGGTCAGCACGCCTACACCGAACAGGCCCAGGCACACCCCGGCGATTTTCGACGGGGTGAGGCGTTCGCTGAAAAACAGCCCGCCAATCAACACCCCCATCAACGGCGTGGTGGCATTGAAGATCGCCGAGTAACCCGCCGGCAGTACCTGGGCGGCCACCGAATACATGGTCGCCGGGATCCCCGAGTTGATCACCCCCAGCAACAGGACCGTCTTGAACTTGCCCTGGAAATCCCAGCGCATCCGCGCCATCGCGAGGATCACCAATAGCCCGGCGGCGGCAATCGATACGCGGAAAAATGCGGTCGGCACCGTGCCGATTTCCGGCGCGATGATGCGCATGAACAAAAAGCTCGCGCCCCAGATGGCGGCGAGCCCCAGCAGGTAAAGGGTGTCAACAGGCCTCACGGAACACTCCTACATCAATAAGGCCGCGAGTGTTGCACGCCGCCTTCACTGATTACAGGACAAACCGCGTCACCAGCCCATTCAGGTCCACTGCCAGGCGCGACAGTTCCTGGCTGGCGGCCGAGGTCTGGGTGGCGCCGGCGGCGGTCTGGGTGGACAGGTCGCGGATGTTCACCAGGCTGCGGTCCACATCGCGCGCCACCAGCGCCTGTTGCTCGGCGGCGCTGGCGATCACCAGGTTGCGCTGGCTGATCTGCGAGATGGCGGCGGTGATTTTTTCCAGGGCGCTGCCGGCGCTGTTGGCCCGTTGCAAGGTCTGGCCGGCGTGCTCGGCGCTGCTGTTCAGCGCCTCGACGGTGGCCTGGGTGCCTTGCTGGATACCGGTGATCATCTGTTCGATTTCTTCGGTGGAGTCCTGGGTGCGCTGTGCCAGCGAACGCACCTCGTCGGCGACGACCGCAAACCCACGCCCGGCTTCACCGGCACGCGCCGCTTCAATCGCGGCGTTGAGCGCCAGCAGGTTGGTTTGCCCGGCGATGCCACGGATCACTTCCAGCACCTTGCTGATGTCCTGCGCTTGCAGCGCCAGGCCTTCGGCCTTGTTCGAGGCGCCGAGCACTTCGTCCACCAGGTTCTGGATCGAGCTGATGGTTTCGCTGATCTGGTAGTGGCCGTGCTTGCTGTCTTCATCGGAAGCCTGGGACGCCTCGGCGCTGGACACCGCATTACCCGCGACCTCGTCCACCGCCGTGCTCATCTCGGTCACGGCGGTGGCAGCCTGCTCGATTTCATCGTTCTGCGCCTGCAGGCCGCGGGTGCTTTGTTCCATCACCGCGCTCATTTCTTCCGCGGCGGAAGCCAGTTGCTGCGCCGATTCGCTGATGCCTCGGATGGTGGTCTGCAGCTGCGCTTGCATGGTCGCCAGGGCGCTCAGCAATTGCGCGGGTTCGTCATGGCCGCGCACCACGATCGGCTGGCTCAAGTCGCCGGCGGCGATGGTGCGCGCCACGTTCAGGGCCTGGCCGATCGGCGCGGTGATGCTGCGGGTCAGCAGCCAGGCCAGCAGCAAGGTGGCGATCAATGCGACTGCGATAATCAGGCCGACAATCCACTGTGCGCTCGAATACATCTGTGCGGCCGAATCAGCCGCCGCTTCGACGCCGTTCTGGTTAAAGACGATCAGGTTTTCCAGGCTCTGGCTCAGGAGCGTGCCCTGGGGGGCGAGACGGCTGACGAGCAGGTCGAGGGCGTCTTGCTGTTGATCCTTGTCCACCAGCGCGACCATCTGCCCGACGATGGCCAGGTACGTCGCGACATTGCCCTTGAGGGTTTTCAGCAGTTCGCGCTCTTCGTCATTGCTCAGCAAGGTTTCATGACGTTCGAGTAGGGCTTGCAGTTCGCTGCTGGTGCGGCTGATCAGGCCTCTGCTGGTGTCACGCACGCGAGATTCGTCGGTGCTCACCAGGCGCAGGGACTCCAGGCGGACAGTGGCCACCAGGGCTGCGCTGTCGTGGATATTCTCGATGCTCGGCATCCAGGTTTGTTCAATGACCAGCGCGCTTTCCCGCAGCTTGGCCATCTGGCCCAGACCAAACATTCCCACAATCACCAGCAAGCTGGCCAAAACCCCAAAACTCAGACTGGCACGCAGACCGATCCTCATGTTCCTCAATGACATCTCAATGCTCCTTGGGCGATTAGAACCTGCTCCCGGATCGGTCTTCGGACCTTGTTAGGGTGGGAGAGGGCGCGCTATATATCAAAGTGCCATCAAGGTAGTAATCGGGGTTTCCCTTAGTTGGATCCAAAGCCCTATGGAGGACCCGCGGCCGTTCTGGTTGGCGGTTTTCCGGCTTCTACCTGCCAGGCCACGGCGCTCAAGGCGTGTGGATCAAACGCGGATCGACTATGAGGTGCGTTTATTGACCGGATGGTCGAATTAAAAAAATTGAAAATAAATGTACGAAATGAACGGACTTGTATAAGTCAGTGCAAAAAATGACCCTTCTCCTGCCTGCGTACACTGGCTAAGCTCAGGGCTTCCCGATGCCCGCTCGAGGTTTCCCGCATGTCGCCATCCACGCCTGCCCTCGCTATCGCCCGCACCATCCTCGAAGGCTTCGACGATTACCGCGAACACTTTCGCCAGATCACCGATGGTGCCCGCGAGCGTTTCGAAAGGGCCCAGTGGCAACAGGGGCAGGCGGCGTCGGCGGCGCGGATCAACCTGTACGAAGACAAGGTCGGTGAAGTCAGCGCGCGCCTGCGTGCGAACTTCGAGGGCAGCGCATTGCTCGACATTGACCTATGGCCGCTGGTGAAAAGCGCCTATATCGGCCTGATCGACCTGCGCTTTGACGATGAGCTGTCCGAGACCTGGTACAACTCGATCTTCTGCGGCCTGTTCAGCCATGACCTGATCAGCGACGGCTGCATGTTCATCCACACCACGCGGCCGAGCCTGCGCCGGGCGCGGGCGGCACAAACCCGTATCTACGCGCCCGCCGGCCAGATTCCTGAGATGCTCGCGCAGATTTTTGCCGACTATCGTTTCAGCGAGCCCTACGCCGACCTGGCAGCCGACCTGCATCGCCTCGAAGCCCAACTGCGGGAAAACCTGCCGGACTGGGTGTGCAAGGACCCGGACCTCAAGGTCGAGCTGTTTTCCTCGGTGCTCTACCGCAACAAAGGTGCCTACCTCGTCGGGCGCATCTACACCCGCGACGAACAATGGCCCCTGGTGATCCCGCTGCTGCACCGCGAAGGGCAGGGCATCCAGATCGATGCGCTGATCACCGACGAGGCCGAGGTGTCGATCATCTTTTCGTTCACCCGTTCCTACTTCATGGTCGACGTGCCGGTGCCGGCGGAATTCATCGGCTTTCTCAAACGCATCCTGCCGGGCAAGCACATCGCCGAGCTGTACACCTCGATTGGTTTCTATAAACACGGCAAGTCGGAGTTCTACCGCGCGCTGATCAATCACCTGGCCACCACCGACGATCGATTCATCATGGCCCCCGGCGTGCGTGGCATGGTCATGAGCGTGTTCACGCTGCCGGGCTTCAACACCGTGTTCAAGATCATCAAGGACCGTTTTTCACCGTCGAAAAACGTCAACCGCGCCACGGTGATCGAGAAGTACCGCCTGGTCAAAAGCGTCGACCGCGTCGGGCGCATGGCCGATACCCAGGAGTTCGCCGACTTCCGCTTTCCCCTGGGCAAGTTCGAGCCCGAGTGCCTGGCGGAACTGCTGGACGTCGCCGCCGGCACCGTCGAAGTGGAAGGCGACACCGTGCTGATCCGCCACTGCTGGACCGAACGGCGCATGACCCCGCTCAACCTCTACCTGGAGCACGCCAACCCCGCCCAGGTGCGCGAAGCCCTGGAAGACTACGGCCTGGCGATCAAGCAACTGGCGGCAGCGAACATCTTCCCCGGCGACATGCTGCTGAAGAACTTCGGCGTCACCCGTCACGGGCGCGTAGTGTTTTATGACTATGACGAAATCTGCTTTCTCACCGAGGCCAACTTTCGCCACATCCCCGCGCCGCGTACGCCCGAGGACGAAATGGCGTCCGAGCCCTGGTATTCCATCGGCCCGCTGGATGTATTCCCGGAAGAATTCCCGCCGTTCCTGTTCGCCGATGCCGGCCAGCGCAAGTTGTTCGATGAGCTGCACGGCGAGTTGTACAACGCCGATTACTGGAAAGGTTTGCAGGACGCTATTCGCGCGGGGAAGGTGATTGATGTGTTTCCGTATCGACGCAAGTGGGGAGAAGTATCTTGAACTGCTCAGTCACTGTGGTTTAGCACACCCTGGAGTGTTCCCACTGAAAAAAAACTACTGGCAACTATAAAAAATGCCAGTAGTTCAAGGTGGTACAGGTTATAAGTCAATATGTCTAATGGTCCGGTTGAGGTTACTTCAGGAATGGTATGTCTTTGTTAGTTTCCAGTACCCTGTCACTCCAGTTAGTCAAACGATTTCTGTCAGCTTCGTTGGACGAACGACTCTGGCCTGTAGCCGTTGCCTGATAGAGGTCATTCATCGATTCTTTATACGTTTTATCGATATTATTAGTTGAATACCCTTTGTCCTGTAATTCAATTTTTCTCTGTAGCAAACCTATAGGCTTGTCAACATGACTTTGACCGAATTTTGACGTAGGGAACTCGTTGGGGAGACTTTTTAAAGTTTCAATGGTTTTCCACGAACTGGAGGAAGAGGCCGAGGCACCTTGTGGCATGCTGTCTGGCGTGCGTTGGTGCTTTTCTGAAAATGAATGTCCATAGCCTCCGACACGAGAGGAAGACATGCGATCTATAGGCATAAAAACTCCGATGAGCATTGTTGTTGATGATTGGTAAATAGCGCGTCGAATATGATTTCGATATTGCATCAGCGCATCAGTGTTTTCTCACAAAAGCGCGGGATGCTTCTTTATTCCTTTCGCGAAATAAATCGCTGTGTTTTTAATAGAGTATTCAAGTGTTGAATGGAAAAGACGCATCTTCTTGGTTTTCGTTTGTTAAAGGTTACTCATGAAGTTCATTCCTCGAATGGCCTGGCTTGTAGAATGATATTGCGAGATTCTATTCGCCGTCAGGCTTGTTGGCCGCTCCGATGAAGCTTGGCTGCTGGTTGATGTTGACGACGGCCTTTTGGTATAGGCCGGAGCAAACTCGTAGCTCGGTGGTGGCAGGGTATCTGCCGAGCGTGGTTGGGACCGCATGGACTCTTGGTAGCTCGGCGGCTGGCGCGGCGTTACGGAATCGATTGGCATATTAAGCTCCGTATTCAATGGGGAGTACTTTGAGTTGCTTGAGATATCTGGCAACTCATTGAAGCCTGCGTATCTCACCCATCAAATCGGACTTTCTCTTTTTAACAGTGTGACGGGCGCCCAAAGCCCTGTAGTACAAGTCGCTATTGGGGGCAGCCCTCATTTTAAACTTTGGACAATATGAACATCCCGAGCGTTGCCAGTCTGCTTGTAGCGCTGTTTGCGCTTCGATTCTCCGTCAGGTTGGTGGCCGGCTCGGCTGGAGTACGGCTATTACTGGTCGAAGGCTGCGTACCTGTTGCTTGCGCATAGCTCGGAGGGGGCTCATTGGGCGGCAGGTTCCGAGAACTCATTGCTTCATCGTATGAGGGCGGGTTGTCTGAGGGTGTAGTGGACGGCCTGATTTCCATGGAAGCTCCGTTTCACGTTAGGTGGGTGTCTGGAAGTCTCATTGAACCGTTCACATGCCATCCATCCCATCGGACTGCTGCTATTGAAACTACCGAATGGTCCACTCCGTGTCGTAGTAAATATCGTCATCGGCGGTAAGTCAGCGCAGTCCTGATTGACTGACCGTCTCCATACTGGTCGAAATCTGCGACAATCCCCGTCCTCTCTGATGACTTACGCTGCGCAGGCCTCACCTGCCTCACCCAAAAGACCCTTGCCGCCCTGATGACTGACCAAGCGCCCGCTATCGACCAACTGCTGAAAAACCTCGACCACGCCATGCTCGCCGACCGCCACCGCTTGCGGCGCCAGTTGCTCGAGCTGCGCAAGAAGCCCGACGAGGAGAAGCTGGCGCAGTGGGTGGTGCGCATGCAGGCGTCCTGCGCCCAGGTCACGGCACGGCGCGCCAGCCTGCCGGTGATTCGTTACGACGACAGCCTGCCGATCGCCGCCAAGCGCGATGAGATCAAGGACGCGCTGCAAAAGCATCAGGTGCTGATCATTGCCGGCGAGACCGGCTCGGGCAAGACCACCCAGTTGCCGAAGATCTGCCTGGAGATCGGCCGCGGCCAATATGGCCTGATCGGCCATACCCAGCCACGCCGGATCGCTGCGCGCAGCGTCGCCAGCCGCGTCGCCGAAGAGTTGGCCACGCCGCTGGGCGCGTTGGTCGGCTATCAGGTGCGCTTCGAAGACCAGAGCGACGCCAACACCCTGATCAAGCTGATGACCGACGGTATCCTGCTGGCGGAGACCCAGAACGACCGTTACCTGGAACGCTACGACACGATCATCGTCGACGAAGCCCACGAACGCAGCCTGAACATCGACTTCCTGCTCGGTTACCTCAAGACCCTGTTGCCGCGTCGTCCGGACCTGAAAGTCATCATCACTTCGGCGACCATCGACCTGGAGCGTTTTTCCAAGCACTTCGACGACGCACCGATTGTCGAGGTCTCGGGCCGCACCTTCCCGGTGGACACCTGGTACCGCCCGCTGACCCTGGAACAGGACGAGGAGGGCAACCGTGTCGAAGACGACCTGACCGTCGACCAGGCGATCCTCGCCACCCTTGATGAAATCGCCGCCTATGAGCGCAGCGAACGCCGCAGTCCCGGCGACGTGCTGGTATTTTTGCCCGGTGAGCGCGAGATTCGCGATGCGGCCGAGATGCTGCGCAAGGCCCAGCTCAAGCACACCGAGATCCTGCCGTTGTACGCGCGCCTGTCGCCGGCCGAACAGCAGCGCATTTTCCAGTCCCATCCAGGGCGCCGCGTGGTACTGGCGACCAACGTCGCGGAAACCTCGCTGACCGTGCCGGGCATTCGTTATGTGATCGACAGTGGTACCGCACGCATCAGCCGCTACAGCTACCGCGCCAAGGTGCAACGCCTGCCGATCGAGGCGATTTCCCAGGCCAGTGCCAACCAGCGTAAAGGTCGTTGCGGCCGTGTGGAGCCGGGGATCTGTATTCGCTTGTACAGCGAAGAGGATTTTATCGGGCGTCCGGAATTTACCGACCCCGAGATTTTGCGCACCAACCTCGCGGCGGTGATCCTGCAGATGCTGCACCTGCGCCTGGGCGAAATCACCGATTTCCCGTTTATCGAACCGCCGGACGGCAAGGCCATCAGCGACGGTTTCAACCTGTTGCAGGAACTCTCGGCGGTCGACCGCAACAGCCAGCTCACGCCATTGGGCCGCCAGTTGGCGCGCCTGCCGGTGGACCCGCGCATGGGCCGCATGCTGCTCGAAGCCGCCAAGCTCGGCAGCTTGCAGGAAGTGTTGATCGTGGCCAGCGCCATGTCGATCCAGGACCCGCGCGAGCGCCCACCGGAGCGCCAGCAGGCCGCCGACCAGGCCCATGCACAGTGGAAAGATGCGGATTCGGACTTCGCTGGGCTGGTCAATTTGTGGCGTGGCTTTGAAGAGCAGCGCCAGGCACTCACCGCCAGCCCGCTGCGCAACTGGTGCCGCAAGAACTTCCTCAACTACCTGCGCCTGCGCGAGTGGCGCGACTCCCATCGCCAGTTGAGCCTGATCTGCCGCGACATGCAGTTGACCGTCAACAAAGAACCGGCGGACTTCCCCAAGCTGCACAAGGCGGTGCTGTCCGGCCTGCTCAGCCAGATCGGCCAGAAGACCGAAGACGGCGATTACCTCGGCGCCCGTCAGCGACGCTTCTGGATCCACCCGTCCTCGGGCATCGGCAAGAAACGCCCGCAATGGCTGATGACCGCCGAACTGGTGGAAACCACCAAGCTGTATGCGCGCATGGTGGCGAAGATCGATGCCGACTGGATCGAACCGCTGGCCGGGCACTTGATCAAGAAAAACCACTTCGAACCCCACTGGGAGAAGAAGCGCGGCCAGGTGGTGGCGTTCGAGCAGATCACCCTGTTCGGGCTGATCGTGGTCGGGCGTCGGCCGGTGCATTACGGGCCGATTGACCCGGTGGTGTCGCGGGAGTTGTTTATTCGCGAAGGCTTGGTGCGTGGCGAGATCCAGTCCCGCGCCAAGTGCCTCACGGCCAACCAGCAACTGCTGGAGCAGCTCGACGAACTGGAAGCCAAGGCACGCCGCCGCGATATCCTGGCCGACGAAGAGACCTTGTACGCGTTCTATGACGCACGGCTGCCGGCGGAGATCCACCAGACCGCCACCTTTGACAGCTGGTACAAGGTCAACAGCCAGAAAGATCCGCAGTTGCTGATCATGCGCGAGGAAGACGTGCTGGCCCGCGAGGCCAGTGAAGTCACTGCCGCCCATTACCCGGACACCCTGCACCTGGGCGACCTGGAACTGGCCCTGAGTTACCACTTTGAACCCAACCACCCCCGCGACGGCGTGACCCTGCGCGTACCGGCACCGCTGCTGCCAGCCTTGCCGCCGGAGCGCCTGGAATGGCTGGTGCCAGGGCTGATCGAAGCCAAGTGCATCGCCCTGGTGCGCAACCTGCCCAAGGCCCTGCGCAAGAACTTCGTGCCGGTGCCGGATTTCGTCAAGGCGGCGCTGCAGCGCATCGAGTTTGGCCAGGGTTCGCTGCCCCAGGCATTGGGGCGCGAATTGCTGCGCATGACCGGGGCGCGGGTCAGCGATGAGGCCTGGGCCGAAGCGGCGCAGCAGGTGGAAAACCATCTGAAGATGAACCTGGAAGTGGTCGACGGCCAAGGCAAGTTCCTTGGCGAGGGCCGCGACCTGGCCGAACTGACTGCACGCTTTGCCGAAGCCAGCCAGGCCGCGCTGGCCGTGCCGCACACCGCGAAAAGCCAGCAGCCGGTGGAGGCCAAGGTGTTCGCGGCGGTGGCTGAGAAAACCCAGCAGAAGATCGCCGGGCTGTCGATGACGGTCTACCCGGCACTGGTGGAAGAAAACGGCACCGTGAAAGAGGGGCGTTTCTCCACTGCCGCCGAGGCTGAGTTCCAGCACCGCCGGGCGTTGCAGCGCCTGCTGATGCAGCAATTGGCGGAACCGGCGAAATTCCTGCGCGGCAAATTGCCCGGCCTCACTGAACTGGGCCTGATGTACCGCGAACTAGGGCGTATCGATGCCCTGGTGGAAGACATCCTGCTGGCCAGCCTCGACACCTGCGTGCTGGAAGGCGAAGCCAGCCTGCCCCGTGACGGTGCCGGTTTGGCGGCACTGGCTGAACGCAAGCGTGGCAGTTGGACCGAACACGCCGAACGCCTGGCGCGCCTGACCCTGGACGTGCTGAAGCTCTGGCATGGCCTGCAAAAGCGCTTCAAGGGCAAGATCGACCTGGCCCAGGCCGTGGCCCTGAACGACATCAAGCAGCAATTGAGCAACCTGGTCTATCCCGGCTTTGTGCGCGAAACCCCGGCGCAGTGGTTCAAGGAGTTGCCGCGTTTTCTCAAGGCCATCGAATTGCGCCTGGAGAAACTGCCGAGCCAGGTGCAAAAGGATCGGGTGTGGAGCAGCGAACTGGGCGGCCTGTGGGCGCAGTACCAGACCCGCTTGAACAAGCACGCCCAGGAAGGCAAGCGCGACCCGCAACTGGAGCTTTATCGCTGGTGGTTGGAGGAATACCGGGTGTCGTTGTTTGCCCAGCAGTTGGGGACCAAGGTGCCGATTTCCGACAAGCGCTTGAGTAAGCAGTGGAGCCTGGTCGAGGCCTGATCCTTTCTCGGTCACCCACACCAGGCAGGTCCAAATGTGGGAGGGGGCTTGCCCCCGATAGCGATGTATCAGTCACAGAATCTTTGTCTGACACACCGCTATCGGGGAAAAGCCCCCTCCCACATTGAAACTTGATGGTGTTTTGTTCAGGGTGTTTGTCTGGCATATGGCGCCAAACCCCAGGGTTTGTGGCAAACTTCGCCGCTATAAATGCCGGGATCGTCGCAAAAGTCTGCGGCGCGAAGGAATAAAGCGTTGCCAGTTTGATGTCCGCTGGGCGGAATAAAACTACTTAAAGTTTGGTACGACGGTACCAATATCATCTGCCTGACAGATTTAGAGGAACGACCGTGCATAACGTCGTCATCAGCGGCACTGGCCTTTACACCCCTGCCAACAGCATCAGCAACGAAGAGCTGGTGCAGTCTTTCAATGCGTACGTGCACCAGTTCAACTCGGACAACGCCGCTGCCATCGAGCGCGGTGAAGTCCAGGCGCTGACGGAGTCGAGCGCTGCGTTCATCGAAAAAGCCTCGGGCATCAAGAGCCGCTTTGTGATGGACAAGGAGGGCATCCTTGACCCGCAGCGCATGGCCCCGCGCCTGCCTGAGCGCAGCAATGACGAGTGGTCGGTGCTTTGCCAGATGGCCATCGGTGCCGCCGAGCAGGCCCTGCAGCGCGCCGGCAAGACTGCCGCCGACATCGATGGTGTGATCGTCGCCTGTTCCAACCTGCAACGTGCCTACCCGGCCATCGCCATCGAAGTCCAGGAAGCCCTGGGCATCGCAGGCTTCGGTTTCGACATGAACGTGGCGTGCTCCTCGGCGACCTTCGGCATCCAGAACGCCGCCAACAGCATCCAACTGGGCCAGGCCCGGGCGATCCTGATGGTCAACCCGGAAGTCTGCACCGGCCACTTGAACTTCCGCGACCGCGACAGTCACTTTATCTTCGGCGACGCCGCCACGGCCGTGGTCCTCGAGCGCGCCGACCTGGCGACCTCCGAGCATCAGTTCGACGTGGTGAGCACCAAGCTGCTGACCAAGTTCTCCAATAACATCCGCAACAACTTCGGCTTTCTCAACCGCGCAGCGGAAGAGGGCATCGGTGCGCCCGACAAGCTGTTCGTGCAGGAAGGCCGCAAAGTCTTCCGCGACGTGTGCCCGATGGTCGCGGAACTGATCGGCGTGCACCTGGAAGAGAACCAGTTGAACGTGGCCGATGTGAAGCGCTTCTGGCTGCACCAGGCCAACCTGAGCATGAACCACCTGATTGTGAAGAAACTGCTGGGCCGCGAAGCCACGGTGGAAGAAGCACCGGTGATCCTCGATACTTACGCCAATACCAGCTCGGCGGGTTCGGTGATTGCGTTTCACACCTACCAGGACGATCTGCCCAAGGGCGCTGTCGCGGTACTCAGTTCGTTTGGCGCAGGCTATTCGATCGGTAGCGTGATCCTGCGCAAGCGTTAAGACAATCGAGGTCTTGAATGGCAGCAGCGGACGACGCGCACCTGCTTGAACGACTGCTCAAGGGCGAGCAACGGGCCTACAAGGAATTGGTCACCACGTACCAAAGCGCGATGCGGGCGGTGGCGTATGCCATCGCCGGCCAGCGGCATGCCGACGAAGTGGTGCAGGACGCCTGGCTGTCGGTGGTGCGCAACCTGGCCAAATTCGAAGGGCGTTCCAGCCTCAAGACCTGGCTGCTGACCATCACCGCCAACGCCGCCAAGGGGCGCTATAAGCAGAATCGCCGGGAAGTGCTGCTCGACGACTTGCCTTCGCCCCACGGCACCATCGGCGATGATCGATTCTCCCCCGATGATGGCCACTGGGCCGTCGCCCCGTATGCTTGGCACCAGGACACCCCGGAAGCCTTGCTGACCGAGGATGAACTGCGCAAATGCCTGGAGCACACGTTGCTGAGTTTGTCCGAACTGCAAAGCAGCGTGCTGGTGCTGCGTGAACGCCAGGGCCTGGAGCTGGAAGAGATCTGTAATCTTCTGACGCTCTCACTCTCCAATGTCCGCGTGCTGTTGCATCGAGCACGGCTTAAAGTCTTCGCCACGGTGGAGCATTTTGAGGAAACGGGCGAATGTTGACCTGTAAAGAACAAGTGGTACGTTCCAGTGACTATCTCGATGGGCAATTGACCTTTCGCGAACGTCTGCTGGTGCGTCATCACTTGATGTTCTGCCCCAACTGCCGACGGTTTATCCGCCAGATGCGCCTGCTGCAGGCGACGTTGCGGATGCTGCCGCAGGAACCGGTGAAGGATGTGGATGCCTTGGCGCAGCGGCTGGCTGCCGAGCGGCTCAAGGAACGATAAGGCAGCTTCGAGCTGCAAATGAAAAGCGGCAAGTGACGCGCCTCTCCTTGAGGCGCGTCGCTTGCCGCTCAGTGCTGCTTTTTTAGAACTTGGCTTCTGCGTCCAGCTGCAGGGTGTTGGCGTTGGCGTCGCGATAGCCGGCGACGCTGGCGTAGTCGGCCTTGGTCAGGAAGTAAGTGGCGCCGATGGCAAAGTTCTTGTCGATGTCGTAACCCACCTTGAACTTGTGACCCCGTGCACCGGTGAAGCCCCCGGCGAAGTCCGAATCGGTGAAGGCGCCGACCACTGCGTAGCGTTGTACGTCGCGGTAGTTGTAGTCCAGGTTGAAGCCGAACACTTTGGACTTGGCACCCAGCAGCCAGGCGGTGTCCTGGTCTTTTTCAGTGGCTTCGTTGTTTTTCACGTATTGACCATAGAACGACAGCGGCACGGCCAGGCCGCCGATGTCGACTTGGCCGAAGCCTTCGTACAGGCGGTACTCGCTGGCGTTGCCGGCAGTGGTATTGGCGACGGTTTCGCCTGGGGTCAGGCAGCCAGGCGTGGTACCAGTGGTTGTCGGGCAACGGCTGTCTTCATCGTTCTGGAACGCGTAGACGCTGCCGCCCAGGGTCAACTTCAGGTTATCGGTCAGCGAGAAGCGAGACCCCAACTGGCCAGCCGTCATGCGCAGGTCATTGCGAAACTGCACGCCGTCGCCGTTCACGTTGTCCTTGAGGTTGTAGTTACCCAGGCTGCCGAACAGCTCGGCGCTGCCGCCCAGTGGGTATTTGTAGGTCACGGCCAGGCCTTCGGGGTTGATGTCGCTGTCCCAGATCACATCGCCCATGCTGACCCACGGTTGCAGCATCTTGCCGCCGATCACGTGCAGATTATTGATTTGAGTCGGGTGGTAGTCGATGTAACCCAGATCCAGCCAGATTGACTTCTTGTTGAAGTAACCGTCCAGGTCCTGGTTGGTGGAGCGAGCATCATCGTTGCTGCCGGTGGCGACGCGAATGCCGGTGTCGACTTGCGAGTTGATTTCGGTAAACGCACCCAGGCGGGCTCGGATGCGCTCGCGATCTTTGTCTTTACCGCCGTTGTTGGGGGTACCGTCGATCTTGATGGTCTCATGACGGAAACGCACATCGCCCTTGAGCTGGGTCTTGGCGGCCCAGGCCAGCTTCTGGTCGAAGCTGCTCAGCTCGTTGGTTTTCTTCGCGGTGGCCGCGATCTGTTCGTTGGTCTCTTGTTGAGCTTGCCGTGCGATCTGCTGTTCTTTCTGGTCTTTGGCCAACTCGTTTTGCAGTTCGGTGTACTGCGAAGCGGTGATCTGGCCGTTGGCCTTGAGCATGTCGAGCAATTTAGCGTCGACTGCAGCGCCGGCCGGAACGCTCAGGGCCAGTAACAGGCCACCGCACAGGGCCGCTGCAGTTTTAGTGGAAGCAAGACGCATATCAATCTCCGAAAGTGAGGAGGGATGGCAAACCATCCAGGACACAACCGACCGATGACGGACGGAAAAATAACCACCTGATAGAACCAGGCGCTCTAAAAACAGGCGTCAGTATCACGATCGTTTATGACGGAGCAGTGGCGAAGTGATGTCATGTAGATGACAAATTATTTAAGAATGGAACTATTGATTTAGAGCCTTGTCGGGCGATTCGGGGGTGTGCCCGGACCTGCGATAAGCGATACTCGCCAGGCTTTCATGCCATGACGTAGTGAGGATGCCAATGCCGCTGCAACGCCTGGACAACCTGTCCGAAATCGCTCCGCAGGCCTGGGACGCACTGGTGCCGGACGCCCAGCCCTTTGTGCGGCACGCCTTCCTCAGCGCGCTGGAAGACAGTGCCAGCCTGGGCCCTCAATCGGGCTGGCAACCCGAACATTTGTTGCATTGGGAAGGCGACCGCCTGGTGGCGGCATTGCCCAGTTATCGCAAATGGCATTCCTACGGCGAGTACGTGTTCGACCATGGTTGGGCCGATGCCTGTGAGCGTGCGGGCATTGATTACTACCCCAAGCTGCTGACGGCCGTACCGTTCAGCCCGGTCAGCGGCCCCCGCTTGTTGGCGGCCAGCGCCGACGATGGGTGCGAACTGCTGAAGAGCCTGCCGGGCTATCTGGAAATCGAAGGGCTCTCCAGTGCCCATATCAACTTCACCGACGGCCTGGCCGATGAGGCGTTAGCCCAACAACCGGGTTGGTTGCAGCGCCTGGGCTGTCAGTTTCACTGGCAGAATCGTGGCTACCGTGACTTCCAGGATTTCCTCGACGCCCTCAGTTCCCGCAAGCGCAAACAGATGCGCAAGGAGCGCGAACAAGTGGCGGGGCAGGGCATCGACTTCGAATGGTTGCAAGGCCACGCGCTGAGCGAGGCGCAGTGGGATTTTGTCTACGCCTGCTACGCCAATACCTACGCGGTACGCCGCCAGACACCGTACTTGACCCGCGCGTTTTTCAGCCTGCTGGCCGAGCGCATGCCCGAGGCGATCCGTGTGGTGCTGGCCAGGCAAGGCACACGCCCGGTGGCCATGGCCTTCAGCCTGATCGGTGGCGACAGCTTCTACGGCCGCTACTGGGGTTGCCTGGCGGAGTTCGACCGGCTGCATTTCGAAACCTGCTTCTACCAGGGTATGGACTATGCCATCGCCCACGGCCTGCAACGCTTCGACGCCGGCGCCCAGGGCGAGCACAAATTGATTCGCGGGTTTGAACCGGTGATTACCCGGTCGTGGCACTACCTGCGCCACCCCGGGTTGAAGAATGCCGTCGAGGATTTCCTCGAGCGCGAGCGGGTGGGGATTGTGGCGTATGCCGAAGAGGCGAGGGCAGCCCTGCCTTACCGGCAGGGCTGAACCATCGGTCTGACAATGCTGGCAAGACACAATGGAGTCGATATTCTGTATGTACAAAAGTACATACAGGATGCGCCATGCATTTTGAGTGGGATGAGTCCAAGAACAAAGTCAATATTTCCAAGCACGGTATCGATTTCAACGACGTTCCGGATATCTTTCGGCATCCAATGCTGGCCTTGCGCGATGATCGAGCGGATTATGGCGAAGAGCGTTGGATCAGTATTGGCTGGATCAAATTGTTAATGGGTGTGGTCGTATACACCGAGCGGCACGGTGATGTGATCCGTATCATTTCCGCCCGAAAAGCAACCAAGAAGGAGGCCAAATATTATGACGCAAACATCGAAAACTGATTGGGAGCGCCTGGCCAAGATGAATGATGAAGAAGTTGATACCAGCGATATTCCTGAATTGGACGCGGAATTTTTCCGGCGTGCAGAGTTGCGTGTGCCGGTGAAGCAGGCAGTTACGATTCGGCTGGATGCTGACGTTTTGGAGTGGTTTAAAGGTCAAGGTACGGGTTACCAGACGCGTATCAATCAATTGTTGCGCCAATACATGCAGGCTCATCAGGGTTGAGCATTTGCCCATTGAAATCAGCCCTGCTCTACCGGCAGGGCTGATCCTTTGCCTCAGACCGGCTCCTCCTTGCCCAGCCATCGATAGACAACACCGCCCGCCACCGCACCCAGGATCGGCGCGAGCCAGAACATCCACAACTGCTGGATCGCCCACCCGCCGACGATCAAGGCCGGGCCGGTACTACGGGCCGGGTTGACCGAGGTGTTGGTCACGGGGATGGAGATCAGGTGGATCAAGGTGAGGGCCAGGCCAATGGCGATGGGCGCGAGGCCCTTCGGGGCACGGTGGTCGGTGGCGCCGAGGATGATCAGCACGAACATCGCTGTCATCACCAGCTCGCAGACAAACCCCGCTGCCATTGAATAGCCGCCCGGCGAATGCTCGCCATAGCCGTTGGAGGCCAGCCCGCCGGCCAGTTCAAAGCCCGGCCTGCCACTGGCGATGAAGTACAACAATGCGGCGGCGACTACTCCGCCGATGACTTGGGCCACGATGTACGCCGGTAACTCCCTGGCCGGAAACCTTCCGCCCACTACCAGCCCCACCGATACCGCCGGGTTGAGGTGACAACCGCTGATATGCCCGATGGCCACCGCCATGGTCAGCACCGTGAGCCCGAACGCCAAGGCCACACCCAGCAACCCGATCCCGACGGCGGGAAACGCGGCGGCCAACACCGCACTCCCGCAACCGCCCAACACCAGCCAAAATGTTCCCAACCCCTCTGTGACTGAACGCTTGAACAAAGACATGCAACACGTCCTTGATAGATCGCTCTACCCAATCAGTAAATCAGTGATGCTCCCTGCAGATTTACTTCAGCGCCCGTCTGGGCACTGCACTGAGTACAGCACGGTTTTTACACAAATCCAGGCCACCAAATGTGGGAGGGGGCTTGCTCCCGATAGCGGAGTGTCAGTCGCAAAATGTGGTGACTGACCCACCGATATCGGGAGCAAGCCCCCTTCCACATTTGCTTCAGTCGATGCCGACAAACCCCCCGGTCTGGTGCTGCCACAACCGCGCATACAACCCGCCATGGGCCAACAGTTCGGCATGGCTGCCCGTCTCGGCAATCTGGCCTTTCTCCAGCACCACCAGGCGGTCCATCCGCGCGATGGTCGACAACCGGTGCGCAATCGCAATCACCGTCTTGCCTTGCATCAGGGTCTCCAGGCTTTCCTGGATCGCCGCTTCCACTTCCGAATCCAGCGCCGAGGTGGCTTCGTCCATGATCAGGATCGGCGCATCCTTGAGCAGTACACGGGCAATGGCGATACGTTGACGCTGCCCACCGGAGAGTTTCACCCCGCGTTCGCCCACGTGGGCATCCAGCCCGGTACGCCCTTCCGAGTCCGACAGCAGCGGGATGAACTCATCGGCACGCGCCTTGTGCACGGCGGCCCAGAGTTCTTCGTCGGTGGCGTCCGGCTTGCCGTACAGCAGGTTGTCGCGGATCGAACGGTGCAGCAGCGAGGTGTCCTGGGTGATCATGCCGATCTGTTCGCGCAGGGTTTCCTGGGCCACTTCGGCGATGTTCTGGCCGTCGATCAGGATGCGCCCGCCTTGCAGGTCGTAGAGGCGCAGCAGCAGGTTGACCAGGGTCGACTTGCCCGCGCCGGACGGGCCGATCAGGCCGATCTTTTCACCGGCCTTGATCTCAAGGTTCAAGCCGCCAATGATCCCGCTCTGCTTGCCGTAGTGGAAATCCACGTGCTCGAAGCGGACTTCGCCACGGGGCACGCTTAAACGCGGGGCGTTGTCGCGATCAATCACGGCCAGGGGTTGGGCGATGGTTTTCAGGCCGTCCTGCACCATGCCGATATTTTCGAAGATGCCGTTGACCACCCACATGATCCAGCCGGACATATTGACGATACGAATCACCAGGCCGGTAGCCAGGGCAATCGCGCCCACGGAGATCAGCGACTGGGTCCACAGCCACAGGGCCAGGCCGGTGGTGGTGACGATCAGCAGGCCGTTCATGCTGGTGATTGCGATGTCCATGCTGGTCACCACGCGGCTGGCCAGCTGGGTTTTTTCGGTCTGCTCGATGATCGCTTCCTTGGCGTACTGCTGCTCGTATTGGGTGTGTGCGAACAGCTTCAAGGTGGTGATGTTGGTGTAGCCGTCGACGATGCGGCCCATCAGTTTGGAGCGTGCCTCCGACGAGATCACCGAGCGTTCTTTCACGCGCGGCACGAAGTAGCGCAGCGCCAGGCTGTAGCAAACGATCCAGGTCACGAGTGGGATCATCAGGCGCCAGTCGGCCTCGGCAAACAGCACCAGGGAGCTGATGGCGTAGATCGCCACGTGCCAGATAGCGTCCACCGCCGCCACGGCGGAATCGCGCAGGGAGTTGCCGGTTTGCATGATGCGCTGGGCGATACGCCCGGCGAAGTCATTCTGGAAGAAGTTGAGGCTCTGCTTGAGCACGTAGCTGTGGTTCTGCCAGCGGATCAGGCTGGTCATGCCGGGGCTGATGGTCTGGTGCACCAGCAGGTCGTGCAAGGCGCCGAAGATCGGGCGCAGCAGCAGGGCGACCACGGCCATCCAGATCAGCTCGGTGCTGTGGAGCTGGAAGAAGTTGGCGGGTGGCGTGCCCTGGGCCAGGTCGATGATACGGCTCAGGTAGCTGAACAGCGCGACTTCAATCAGCGCACCGATCAGGCCCACCACCAGCAAGGCGGCGAAGTGCGGCCACACCTGGCGCAGGTAGTAGAGGTAGAAGGGCAGGACTTTGTCGGGAGGGGCGGCGCTGGGGGCGTCGCGAAAAATATCGATCAGTTGTTCAAAACGACGATAGAGCATTAGGGTTGACGCCCGCCTGGCGGGCTCTCCTTTCAAATGCGCGCGCGGCCTTGTGGGCTGCGCGCGGAGCTACCTGCAGACCTCAGTCGATGCGCTTGGCCGACTTGATCAGGACAGGATCGATAGGCACGTTCTGCATGCCTTGCTTGGTGGTGGTCTGGGAGTTGACGATGATGTCGACCACATCCATGCCCTTGACCACCTTGGCGAACACGGCATAACCGGCATCGCGACCCGGGTCGAGGAAGGCGTTGTCAGCCACGTTGATGAAGAACTGGCTGGTGGCCGAGTCCGGGTTCGAGGTGCGGGCCATCGACAGGGTGCCACGCACGTTATGCAGGCCGTTGCTGGCTTCGTTCTTGATCGGCGCTTCGGTCGGCTTTTGCGACATCTGCTGGGTGAACCCGCCACCCTGGACCATGAAGCCCGGGATCACGCGGTGGAAGATCGTGTTGGTGTAGAAGCCTTTGTCGACATAGGCGAGGAAATTCTTGGTACTGATCGGCGCCTTGACCGGGTCCAGTTCGATTTCAATGTCGCCGTTGGTGGTGGAGATCAATACGTGTGGCGCCTTGGAAGGCTCGGCGGCCATCAGGTTGGCAGCGAACAGAACGGAACCGGCAAAAAAGGCGATTTTTTTCAGCATGGGTCAGTGATCCTGGGTAGTGGTTTCGACTGTCTCTAGAAAATCGAGCAGGGTGGTATTAAAGACTTCGGGTTGGTCCAAGGGCGTGGCATGGCGGGAATCCTCGATCACCACCAGTCGCGCATCGGGCAGCAGTTTTACATAGTTTTCTTTCTGGGCCACGGGGGTGTAGTCGTGGTCGGCGCTGATGACCAGGGTTGGACAGGTAATCCTCGAAAGTCGTTCCTGTACGCCCCAGCCCACAATCGCATCGAAGCTGGCGAGATAAGCACGTTTGTCGTTTTTTGCCCAGCGTTCGGCCATCTTGCGGCGCAGGTCGGCCTGCTCAGGTTTGGGGAACAGCCGGTCACCGAGGGCCTTGCCGATGGTGGCCAGGCTGAGGGTGCGGGCCAGGGTCCATCGCTTGGCCCACTGCCAGTAATCGTCGGCACTGCGCACCTTCACCTGCGGCGCGCTGTTGACGATGCACAGGCTCTTGACCCGGCCGGGTTCGTCCACCGCCAGCTGGAACGCGATCATGCCGCCCATGGACAAACCCACCACATGGGCGGGCGGCAGGTCCAGGTGCTCGATCAGGGCGATCAGGTCGTAGGTGAACCCTTCGATGCTGTAGCGCTCCCGAGGCTTGTCGGAGCGCCCATGGCCGCGCACATCCACCACGATCAGGCGGTAGTGGCGGGCCAGCACCGGCACCTGCAGTTCCCAATCCTGGCTGCTGGAGCCCAGGCCGTGGATCAGGATCAGCGGCGTGCCGTGGCCGTATTCCTCATAGTGCAGGCTGCAGCCTTCATGGTCGAACCAGGCCATGCATGAACTCCGTTTCAGGCTTGCCGGGGGGCGGCGAAAGGCGCGTCCAGAGGGGCGGTGTCAAAGGTGCGCAGCAGCTCCACGAGGATCTGCGTTGCTGGCCCCAAGGGTTTGTCCTTGTTTGAATACAGGTAGAACGTGGGGTGGCGGCTGCCGCCCTGTTCCAAGGGTAGCTGCTTGAGCACGCCTTCGGCGAGTTCACGCTCGATCATGTGCCGTGGCAGCCAGGCAAAGCCCAGGCCGCTGCCGACAAACGCGGCGGCGGTGGCCAGGCTGCCGACGGTCCAGCGTTGTTCGGCGCCGAGCCAGCCTACATCCCGGGGTTGCTGGCGGCCGGAGTCGCGGATCACTACCTGCATCTGGCTTTCCAGGTCCTGGAAGCTCAACTCGCGGTTCATGCGGTGCAAGGCGTGCTCGGGGTGGGCCACGGCGACGAACTCCACGTCGCTCATTTCGGTGCCCAGGTAGCCGGGGATGCTGAAGCCGCAAATCGCAAGGTCGGCCACGCCTTCCATCAACAGCTCTTCGACGCCGGACAGTACCTCTTCACGCAAACGCACCCGGCAGCCACGGCTCTGCGGCATGAACGCGGTGAGTGCGCGTACCAGGCGCGCGTTGGGGTAGGCCGCATCGACGACCAGCCGCACTTCGGCTTCCCAGCCCTGTTCCATATGGTGGGCGAGGTCTTCCAGCTGGCTGGCGTTTTTCACCAGTTGCCGGGAGCGGCGCAGCAGCACTTCACCGGCGTCGGTGAGTACCGCCTTGCGCCCGTCGATGCGCAGCAGCGGCACGCCGAGTTGGTCTTGCATACGGGCCACGGTGTAGCTCACCGAAGACTGCGAACGGTGCAGCGCTTCCGCTGCCTGGGCGAAGCCGCCGTGGTCGACGACGGCTTGCAGCGTGCGCCATTGATCGAGGGTAACGCGGGGCGCTTTCAAGATGTGTTCCTCTTGTCCTAAGCTGGCGGTCCCTATTGGAGACTGCCGAATGAGAAAATTCTGTTGTGTGTTGCTGACGCTGCTGCCGATGAGCGCGTTTGCCTACCCCATCGACGTGACGAAAAAGATCGACGGCGTGAGCATCGATTACACCGCCTCCGACGTGGACGGCGATATCAGCTCGATCCAGCTGAATAACTACGGCACCCAGGACGCCGTGTGTTCGGTAACGTTCACCAACGGCCCGGAGTCGCCGCGTCGTCGCACGGTTACGGTGCCGGCGGGGAAAAGCACCAACACCACGGTCAAGTTCAACCGCGCCATTATCAAGATGCGTATCGCGTTGGCCTGCGCGCCGAAATAACACACCAGCGGAGCATGCCCATCGCGATACTCCGCTTATAAACAAATTTATAGATGGGTTATAGCAGTTTTTTGCGCTTTTTTATCGAATTGGCTCTGTTTAATCTCCACTCCATCGACTTACAGCAATTACAGATGGAGCCTACGAAGCCATGTCCAATGTCCTGATCATCGAAAGCAGCGCCCGCCAGCAGGATTCGATCTCCCGTCAACTGACCCAGCAGTTCATCAGCCAATGGCAGGCCGCCCACCCGATGGACCGGATCACGGTACGTGACGTGGCGCTCAACCCGGTTCCGCACCTGGACGCCAACCTGCTCGGCGGCTGGATGAAACCGGCGGATCAGCGCAACGGTAGCGAACAGGCTTCCCTCGACCGCTCCAACGAGTTGACCGACGAACTGCTGGCCGCCGACGTGCTGGTGATGGCTGCACCGATGTACAACTTCGCCATCCCCAGCACCCTCAAGGCCTGGCTGGATCACGTGTTGCGGGCGGGTGTGACCTTCAAGTACACCCCCACCGGGCCGCAAGGTTTGTTGACCGGCAAGCGTGCCATTGTGTTGACCGCCCGGGGTGGCATCCACACCGGCGCCAGTTCCGATCACCAGGAACCGTACCTGCGCCAGGTCATGGCCTTTATCGGCATCCACGATGTCACTTTCATTCACGCCGAAGGGGTGAACCTGAGCGGGGACTTCCAGGAAAAGGGCATCAACCACGCCAAGGCCCAGCTGGTACAGCTCGTGGCATGAGGTGGTTGATCCTTTAATCGTCAGATAATCGCGCGGTGTTTATATCGCTCCACGCAAACCCTTCAAGTACGCGTACGAACCTCCCTTTGCACTTGTTGCTCCTGAGTGCTCCTGCCCGACTGCCGCTTTAGCGAGGTCGGGTTTTTTTTGCCCCGAGTTTCTTCAATCGCCGAAAACCTTTAATGTCCCGCCCATTCGATGCGAGGCGCACATGGGCTATCTACTGGTTGTCACCCTGATTCAGGCATTTTCCTTCAGCTTGATCGGCGAATACCTTGCCGGTCACGTCGACAGCTACTTCGCGGTGCTGGTGCGTGTAGTGCTGGCCGGGCTGGTCTTTATCCCGCTGACTCGCTGGCGTTCGGTGGAACCTGCCTTTATGCGCGGCCTGCTGGTGATCGGCGCGCTGCAGTTTGGCGTGACCTATGTGTGCCTGTACCTGAGCTTTCGTGTGCTCACGGTGCCGGAGGTGCTGCTGTTCACCATCCTCACGCCGTTACACGTGACCCTGATCGAAGACGCCCTCAACCGGCGCTTCAACCCGTGGGCACTGGTTGCTGCCCTGGTGGCGGTGGCGGGGGCGGCGGTGATTCGCTTCGACCAGATCACCCCGCACTTCCTGATGGGCTTCCTGCTGCTGCAGCTGGCTAATTTCACCTACGCCGCCGGGCAAGTGATGTACAAGCACCTGGTGGCACGCTACCCGAGTGACCTGCCGCACTACCGGCGCTTCGGTTACTTCTACCTCGGCGCGTTGCTGGTGGTGTTGCCGGCGTTCCTGCTGTTCGGCAAGGCCAACTTCCTGCCCGAAGCGCCGCTGCAGTGGGGCGTGCTGGTGTTCCTCGGGCTGGTCAGCACTGCCCTGGGAATGTATTGGTGGAACAAGGGCGCCTGCCTGGTGCATGGCGGCACGCTGGCGGTGATGAACAACCTGCATGTGCCCGTGGGGTTGTTGCTGAACCTGCTGATCTGGAACCAGCACGAGCCGCTGGGTCGCCTGGCCTTGGGTGGCCTGGTGATCCTGGGGGCGGTGTGGATCAGTCGATTGGGCGTAAAGCCCGCGCCTGGCGTACAGTCTGCGACGTGATCGGTCGAGGGCAAGCGTGAGCGGCAATGAAAGTCTGCTATCGAAAAGAACGGTGTGGGGGCGGCAGAGTGGACAAGATTGATGAACTGATCATTGCAGCCTTGAAGGATGACTCCCGAGTCAGCCTGGCGCAATTGGCGCGGCAAGTTCACAAGTCTCGAACCGCAGTGGAGTCGCGCGTTCAAAAGCTGATTGAAAAAGGCATCATCCTGGGCTTCACCATCAACGTCGCCGAGGGCGATGAGACCCTGCAAGCGGCGTTCTTGATGCTGACGCTCAATGGCAGCAACTGCCATCTGGTGTTTCCGAAGATCCAGCAGTTCAGCCAGGTGGTGCATGCCTATTCACTGTTTGGCGACGTGGACATGATGCTCGACGTTCGGTACAGGAGCTTTGAAGAGCTGATGGTCTTCAAGGACAGCCTGCTGAAGATCGAGCATGTGAAGGAAGTGGTGGTCAACCCGGTGCTGAAGGCCTGGCGCTAGGCGCCGGCCACTCCTTCATGTGCTGGCTTCAGGCGTGGTCGCGTACGGTTTCAAGAAAATGATGGCTCAGGTTCGGCATTTTCTGGCGCAGGGTGTCCACGAGTTCTTCGATGACCGCCTGGTTGAATTGGAACGATGTGTCGTCGTGCCCCAGGATCACCACCAACAACCTCGACGAGTCTTTTGTCAGCCGGAAGTCGTGGGCATCGGCATCCACCTTGCCGATGCTCGCCAACGGCACATCACCGCAGGTATAGACGATATCGCCGACGGGAATGGTGATGGCCTTCTTGGCGAACAGGGGGCGTAGCACCCTCGGCTTTTCCGACCGCATCACGTAGATGTCATCCTTCTGATGATAGGTGTGCACGCCGATACTGACCCCATGTCGGATCGCGACCGCGTTATAGGCGTCGACGATGTTGTTGATGGGGTACACGCCTTTGGCGATGAAGCGGCGCAGCAGCTTTTCGTTGGCACTCACGGTATTTTCGTAGCCGAGTTTCTTGAGCTGTTTGGCAAACCCTTCGTACACGACGTTCGAGTCCAGCTCGTTAAGGCGCGAGGCCACGTGGTTCAGGTTACTTTGCAGTACCCCGACGAAGCTCTGGTCATCCGACACGGTGACGTCTTCGATCACGGCGGCGCACGCATTATTGATGCCCAGCTCACAGGCTGACTTTCTGATGATCAAGCGACTTTTCATAACCTTAGCCCCACAGTTTTTTTCGCAGGTTGGCGGTACTGGCGTCCAGTTGCTGCGCCGAAGGGCTTTGCAGCCAGAACAGCCCCGGACAGGTGGCGAAGTCGATCGTGACCGGCGTGGTATCGCCGGCGCCGATGAAATAACGGTGCCCGCAATAGGCCTCGTCCGCCTGGGCGCTTTGTATGGCCTGGGGGGAGGGCGGAGCGAAGGCATGGCGTTCATCGGAGCAGAAGAAACCGATCCGGCCATGGCTGATCTGGCTGACCGCATCGGTCTGGGGGCGTGGGTGGCCGAGGTAGCTGTCGATCGACAGTGACAGCAAGTCGGGGTGATACACCTGCTGGAACAGCAGGGGCGCGATGCCGCCGTGCAAGCGACCGCCGGCCTCGATCATCACCGGCCCGTCCTCAGACCAGATGATTTCCATATGAATCGGCCCGACCCGCACGCCCAGGGCCGCTGCCGCCTGGCGCGCGTAGTCGGTCAGCGGTTGCAGTTCTTCAGCCCGAGGGTCGAGGGTGTCGAGGCTTTCGTAGACAAACATGCTGCCGTTCTTCTGGATCTTGGTGTACTTGCAGACGCTGGCAACGACGTAGGTGCCGTCAAAGGCGACCATATCCACCACGTACTCCGGCCCCGCTATGAACGATTGCACGATAAAACCGAGGTTGACTTCGCCCAGGTCGTTTTTCTGCTGCCAGGCCGCGTTTTTCAAGGCGGTCTCCACTTCGCCCTTGCCCTGGGCAAACACCACGCCTTCGGTGGCGGCCGAGTTCAGCGGCTTGACCACATAGGTGGCGGAGTCGTCGAGTTTGGCCAGCACTTCACCGATGCGCCTCGGTGAGCTCAGTAAGTGCGAATCGATGTGGGCCAACTGGTATTTTTTCAGCGCCTGCTGCATGGAGAACTTGTTGCGTCGCAGGTCGCTGGTGATACGGCTGTTGCCCGGGATGTCGAGCAGCTCCGTCAGGTAGTCCGTGAGGTAGATCGCGGTTTCGCAACCGGCGATCACGGCGTTCGGTGACAAGGCTTCCAGGGTGATCAACAGGCTCTCTTCCCAGGCATACACCTCATGGAAGTTCTCGGTGATCAGGTCGTTGGTGAAGTGTTCAGGCAAGGCGCGCGTGGAGATCACGGCGATGCACCGTATGCCCTGTGCGTTGAGCAAGGGCGCGTAGAGTTTGCCCGTGGAGAACGGGTCAACGATGAGTACGGTTTTCACGTCGTGCATTCCTTATTCCGTGGTGGCGGTGGGCGCGGCGGCCGGGGTCAGGTTCCACGCCAGTACGGCGGTGGCCAACAGGCCGGCGGAGACGATCATCAACAGGCGGGCGCCTTCGAGTCCGAGAAATCCCGAGGTGGTGAAGAACGTCAGGATCATCGGTGCCGAGCCACTGACCAGCAGGTAGTAGAGTGAGCTCTTGGCCGCGATCACATCGGCGACCCGGGCGTTGGGCGCCGACTCGATCAGGGTTTTACGCAACTGGATCCGCAGGCTGTTGATGCAAAAACCCAGCAGGAAGGCTGCAGCCATCATCACGTAGAGGTTCTGGAAGTAGACGATTGCCACGTCCGCCAGTATCACCAGCGAGATGGCCCCGTAGCTGTTGAGCTTGATGCGCGGCAACACCGCGGCGCTGAAGGCGCCCAGGCCGGCCAGGCCACTGGCGACGCCGAACAGGGTGGCATTCCACTCATTGAGCTTTTGAAAAACGATGGGCACCAGGCTGTTGAACGCGCCGATATGGAAACCGATCATGCTCAACACGATGATGAGGATGTAGAGGTTGCGCGGCAGGTCCAGCGGCCGCGCAGTGGAGGGCCCTGTGGCCTGTTCGCCGGTGTGTTCGTTGGGGGTGTCGGCCACCAGGAGGATCGCCGCGAGCGAGAGGATCGCCGCCAGGCTGATGATCTGCAGCGTCTGGTTGACCGAGAACACATCCACGATCAACCCGCCCAGCAGCGCACCGCCGAAGGCACCGATCTGAATGGAGGTTTGCATCAACCGCGCGCAGGTATCGCTGTCGGTGAGGCCGGCCAGCACCAGCTTGGTATTTTTCGATTCCAGGGTGCTGATGGTGAAGTAGTCGGTGACGCCCACCACGAACGCGATGGCCAGGAAGCCGATCGGCAGCAAGGCGGCCTGGGTAAACGACAGCCCCAGTACTGCGGCGAAGGCCGCCAGGCGAATGTACAGCAGGCGTTTCAGGCTGAGTTCAATGGTAAAGAACTTGCCGATGTACTGTTCGCACAAATAGGGCACCACGGTGGCCACGCACAAGGTGGCGCCGACCAGGAATGTCGAACCGGTGGTCTCCAGGCCGAACCAGACCATCGCGATGACAATCGCCATGTCGAGGCCGGTGAACAGGGTCACGATTGAATAGAACGCGGTCAATGTCGATTTAGTATTCATGGGCTTCATCAGTCGTAACGGGAGATTTTAAGCAGCGGCACACAGCGCTCGGTGTCGCCGACGACGGTGCTGATCTGGTTCCTGACGCGCACCGTGGGCAGTGCTTTCTTTTCCAGGTTGCAGACCTTGTAGGCGTTGTCGTGCCAGGGGCAGATCACGCTTTGGCCGTCACCTGTCACTTCGCCCATGTGCAGCGGGCCGCCGCGATGGGGGCACGCGGTGGGCAGCAATTGCGTCGAATAGGCGTGACGCTTGAGAAAATAGGTTCTTTCCTCCACGGCCACATAGTTGGCGTGGGTGATATTCAGGCTGATGGCTTTCATTGGGTTGCCCACTCAGATGGCGGTGACGGTGTACGTGCAGGACGGGCTGGTGATGCGGGTGCCGTGCAGCATTCCCTTGGGAATCACCACGCCTTCGCCGGCCTTGAGGTGCACCGTCAGTTCGGGGCTGGCGACGAACTCCAGCTCGCCTGATTCGACCCAGAACAGTTCGTCATTCGGGTGGGTATGCAGCACCGACAGCTCGTGTTCGGTCTCGGTAATCCTCAGGTCCACGGGTTTTTGGCCCTGGAGCGCCGCTGCCTGCGCGCGATGCTCTTCGAACGCGTCATGCCAGTTGATATGGGCATACAACTCTTCGTCGGCGATGTCCTGAAGCAGCCTGAACTCTTCAAAGCCGCGAATAAGGTCTGGGATGATCTTGGTGCCGAACTGCTTGATCATGGGAATGATCAGGCGCTGGAGGGCCATTCTTCCGTGGTGCACATCGATGTGGGCATGCTCATCGAAATAGTCCGTGGAGACGCTGCCGTTGAAGATGGTCTTGATCGCGCGTGACTGGTGCTTGGTGGTCAGCGCCAACGTGGCTTCGGTGTAGTACATGGCGCCGATATAGCGGAACAGCTCGCCATGGTTGGCCGATACATAGTGGAAGTAGTTGGTGAGCGACAGCGACGCCGGCGTATAGAACTGCCAGTAGTGGTGCACGTGATGGGACATGCCCATGTCCTGGAGCATGTCTTCAAAAATGGTGCTGTGCTTCTTTTTGTCGACGCCGTAGCCATACTCGTCGATCAGGATCTTGAACAATTCGCTGGTGTACACGCCGCTGTTACCCAGTACGTTGCGGGCCATGGCCGATGCTTCACTGAGGAAGTCTCCCGCACATTGCGTCATGAAAAACCTGGCGGCTCGCTCGGGGTGGCGGCTGGTGGTCAGCACTTCATGGAGTTTGGACTCGGACTGGGCGACGTCATCCAAGACTTTATCAGTGTGGGCGATAAAAGAGTCCAGGCACCAAGGGCCGTTGATATGCACTTCTTCCTTGAGCCAGTTGTACAAGTAGTGTTCCAGCAACGGGCGGATCTTTTTGCCACTGGCTGCGTGCTGCGGATCATAGAAACGCTTGAACGCCTTGAAATCGAGTTCCAATGGCGGCTTGGGCAAGAAGACCAGATCTTGTTCGTAGATATTCAATAACAACCGCTGTGCCAATAGATGCTGGCTGTTTGAAAGCTGGTCGCTGGTCAGGCAGGTGGTGATGATTGAATCGGTGACGTCCTGCGGCCGCGAAGGGCGCTGGTAGGGGTTTTGGGTATAAAAGTCGTGGGGTTGAGCAAAGGCGCCAGCACCACAATAGTGGGTCAATGCTTCGGCATTCGAACTTAATACAAAGTCTGCTGCATTATCGGAAAGCTGAGTTGTCCATAACATGAGGGTGGCCTTTTGCTGGCGTTGTTTGATTACCAGATGCTAAGGCGTTGGTTTTTTTTAAAACAGATTAGAAATAGTGCGCGCAAGTAGTGAAATTCACTAAAGGCGTAGGAGAAATTTTCTTTATGGGGTGGGGCCGTTGAATAAACGGCAGCAGCGGCTATACATAGATGCCGGCTTTTATCGGTCGTGTTTAGATGAATACGCTTGCACCCATCGTTCTATATAGCGACGAGGCGCTTGCCAGCCCCTCGTCGCTATCGTTGTCACTACGCCGGGGTTTCCAAGGTTCGGGCAGTGCCTGCCAGGGCCAGTATCCCGGTGCGCAAGTCGGTGCCGCTGGGTTGCTGGTAAAGATTCAATCCGAACTCCGGCAACACGGCCAGCAGGTAGTCGAAAATATCCCCCTGGATCCGCTCGTAATCGGCCCACGCGGTGGTGCGGGTGAAGCAGTAGATCTCCAGCGGCACGCCCTCGGCGGTGGTTTGCATCTGGCGCACCATGCAGGTCATGTTCGGCTGGATGTCCGGATGGCTTTTGAGGTAGGCCAGGGCATACGCGCGGAAGGTGCCGAGGTTGGTCATGCGCCGGCGGTTCGCCGACAGTTGCGCGCTGTGGCCCTGGGCTTCGTTCCAGGCCTTGAGTTCGGCCTGCTTGCGCCCGATGTAGTCGGTGAGCAGGTGCACCTGGGTCATGCGCACTTCTTCATCGTCGCGCAAAAAACGCACGCCGCTGGCATCGATAAACAGGCTGCGCTTGATGCGTCGCCCACCCGAGGCCTGCATGCCGCGCCAGTTCTTGAACGATTCGGACATCAGGCGCCAGGTCGGGATGGAGACGATGGTCTTGTCGAAATTCTGCACCTTGACGGTGTGCAGGGTGATGTCCACCACATCGCCGTCGGCGCCGACCTGGGGCATTTCGATCCAGTCGCCGACGCGCAGCATGTCGTTGCTGGTCAATTGCACGCTGGCGACGAACGACAACAGCGTGTCCTTGTAGACCAACAGGATCACCGCCGACATCGCACCCAGGCCTGACAGCAGCAAGAGTGGCGAACGGTCAATCAGGGTCGCGACGATGATGATCGCGCCAAACACGTACAGCACCATCTTCGCCAGCTGCACGTAGCCCTTGATCGAGCGGGTACGCGCGTGTTCGGTGCGCGCATAGATGTCCAGCAGGGCGTTGAGCAGGGCGCTCATGGCCAGCATCAGGAACAGGATGGTCAGGGCCAGGGCCACATTGCCGATAAACAGGATGGCGGTCTTGCTCAGGTCCGGCACCAGGTACAGGCCGAACTGGATCACCAGCGACGGCGTCATCTGCGCCAGGCGGTGGAAGACTTTGTTGTGCCGCAGGTCGTTGAGCCAGTGCAGCGCCGGTTGCCGGCCGAGCAATTTGACGGCGTGGAGGATGAGGTAACGCGCCACCCGTCCGAGCAGCAGGGCCACCACCAGCAACACCAGGAAACCGAGGCTGGCATGCAGCAGCGGGTGTTCGTCGAGGGTGCCCCAGAGGTCTTGGACGTTGAGCCAGAGCTGTTTGATATCCATGGATGAAAACGATTCTTCTGTAAGACAAGACGGCGCGATTAGAGCATTTAAGTGCAACAAAGTTGATGCCGTGGACAAATGCTCTGACAAAAAAGCAACTGATTAGCGCCGTTCGCGTAAAGACACTCGGTTTGGACGCCCGAAACCGGTACCCTATGCAGCTGATTTTTTGTATTTCTTCGAGGTAGCACCCGTGTTTTCCCAATTCGCCCTGCACGAACGCCTGCTCAAAGCCGTGGCCGAGCTTAAATTTGTCGAGCCTACGCCTGTGCAGGCAGCGGCCATCCCGCTCGCGCTCGAAGGGCGTGACCTGCGGGTGACGGCTCAAACCGGGAGTGGCAAGACCGCCGCTTTCGTGCTGCCGATCCTTAACCGCCTGATCGGCCCGGCCAAAGTCCGCGTCAGCATCAAGACCCTGATCCTGCTGCCGACCCGCGAGCTGGCCCAGCAGACCTTGAAGGAGGTGGAGCGCTTCTCGCAGTTCACTTTCATCAAGTCCGGCCTGATCACCGGTGGCGAAGACTTCAAGGTCCAGGCCGCCATGCTGCGCAAGGTGCCGGACATTCTGATCGGCACGCCGGGCCGCATGATCGAGCAACTCAATGCGGGCAACCTTGACCTCAAGGAAGTCGAGGTGCTGGTGCTCGACGAAGCCGACCGCATGCTCGACATGGGCTTTGCCGACGACGTGCAGCGCCTGGTGGCTGAATGCGTGAACCGTCAGCAGACCATGCTGTTCTCCGCCACCACCGGTGGTTCGACCCTGCGCGAGATGGTCGCCAAGGTCCTGAACAACCCTGAGCACCTGCAGGTCAACAACGTCAGCGACCTGAACGCCACCACGCGCCAGCAGATCGTCACCGCTGACCACAACGTGCACAAGGAACAGATCCTTAACTGGTTGCTGGCCAACGAGACCTATCAGAAGGCCATCGTCTTTACCAACACCCGCGCTGCCGCCGACCGCATCTACGGCCGCCTGGTGGCCCAGGACTACAAAACGTTCGTGCTGCACGGCGAGAAAGACCAGAAGGACCGCAAACTGGCGATCGACCGCCTCAAGGCCGGCGGCGTGAAGATCCTGGTCGCCACCGACGTCGCCGCACGCGGCCTGGACGTGGACGGCCTGGACATGGTCATCAACTTCGACATGCCCCGCAGCGGCGACGAATACGTGCACCGCATCGGCCGTACCGGGCGTGCGGGCAACGATGGCCTGGCGATCTCGCTGATCTGCCACGGCGACTGGAACCTGATGTCGAGCATCGAGCGCTACCTCAAGCAGTCGTTCGAGCGCCGCACCATCAAGGAAGTCAAAGGCACCTACACCGGGCCGAAGAAGGTCAAGGCATCGGGCAAGGCCGTTGGCGTGAAGAAGAAAAAGACCGACGCCAAGGGCGAGAAGAAAAAGGCCGGCGCCAAGTCGCCGACCAAGCGCAAGATCGCCAACCGGCCGAAGACCGACAACCTGTCGCTGGTCAGCAAGGATGGCATGGCGCCGCTCAAGCGTCGCAAGCCAGAAGCACCCGCTGCCGAGTAAGGCGTGAGGGATGTGAAAAAACCGGACGTTGTCCGGTTTTTTTATGGCCTCAGTTTTTCGCTTTGGCCGCCGCTTCTTTCAATTCCTTGAGGCGGGCGTCGATCAACTGGCACTTGTCGGGAAACTCCGCGCTTTCAGTATCCAGGTCCATCTTCTGCAGCTCGTCGTTCATCTCCTTGGCCTTGGTCGGGTTCTGCTCGGTGAGTTTGGCCACTTCCTGGGCCAGTTGCTCGCGCTTGGCCGTGGCTTCTTCCGGGGTGCAGGCCCAGGCGGGCAGGGCGGTGAGCAACGTGGCGGCGATGGCCAGGTTCATCAGGGTTTTCATGGTCGGACCTCCTTGGCGGTGATGCTCAGTTGAGGGGGCGAACGTCTGGAAAGTTCAGAGAAATGACGCCCGTCGGTTGGTCTGAACGGCCACAGACCCACAGGGTCACTCCTACAGACGGGCTACTTTCCTTAGGCCTGCAGGAGGAATCAGGATGACGACTTACAACTGGGATCTGATCGAACGTCTGCTGCACGAAGTGCAGAACGGCGAGGGCAGCTTTGCCCCGCGCAAATACGCCGAGCAGGAAGCGGCCGAGAAGGCCACGGCGGGCGAGTCCACCGGTAACCTGGATGCGCTGAAAAAGACCGCCGCGGACTATGAAGCGCTGTTGTTCAAGCGTGGGTTTATCGAGTCGCGGCCTGAAGAAGAAGGCGGCAACGGTGAGAATTTCATTCTGACCGCCCTGGGCGCGCAGCTGTTGGCGCTGATCGACAGCTCCATCCCGGGCAACGATCATCCGCGCCAGGTGCTGGATGAGCAGGCCGATGCGTTGGACCCGGCGACCTTTGCAGAAGTGGCCTCCAAAGCGCAGATCGCCTGACCCCTCCATGCCCCGGCACCCAGGCGGTGCCGGGCACGCCGAAACTGTCGGATCGGTAATCTGCCGCTAAGGTTGCTGACAGCCGGCGACCCCTAATCTGCTGCCATTCAACTGACGGACTTGAATCGGCATGCACTCTACTACCTCCAGACGAACCTTCGTCAAAGGCCTGGCCGCCGGCGGCCTGCTCGGCGGGCTCGGGCTATGGCGCACGCCGGTATGGGCGCTGACAAGTGCGGGCGAACCCACGGTGCTGGAGGGCAGCGAATTCGCTCTGTTTATCGAGCAGACGCCGGTCAATCTCACGGGTCAACAGCGCACTGCGTTGACCATCAATGGCAGCCTGCCCGGCCCGTTGCTGCGATGGCGTGAGGGCGACACAGTGACCCTGCGCGTGCACAACCGCCTTCGCGAGCCGACGTCGATCCACTGGCACGGCATCTTGTTGCCGTCGACCATGGACGGCGTGCCCGGCCTGAGTTTCAAAGGCATCGAGCCGGGTGGTGTGTTTGTCTATCAGTTCAAGGTCAGACAGCATGGCACTTACTGGTACCACAGCCATTCCGGGTTCCAGGAGCAGCAGGGGGTGTACGGCCCGCTGGTCATCGAGCCGTTGGAGCCCGAGCCCTTCACCTGCCAGCGCGACTACGTGGTGATGCTCTCGGACTGGACCGACGAAGACCCCGTCGCCCTGATGAAGACCCTCAAGAAGCAGTCCGATTACTACAACCGGCATAAGCCCACCGTGGGCGATTTCGCACGGGATGTGGGCAAACAGGGCTGGTCGGCCACCGTCTCTGACCGGCTGATGTGGGCGCAGATGAAGATGAACCCTACCGACCTCGCGGACGTCAGCGGCCAGACCTACACCTACCTGCTCAACGGCCAGCCCCCCGGCCTCAACTGGACCGGAGTGTTTAAGGCGGGGGAGAGAATACGCCTGCGCTTTATCAACGGTTCCGCGATGACCTATTTCGATGTGCGCATTCCGGGACTGAAGATGACCGTCATCGCCGCCGATGGCCAGCCGGTCAAGCCGGTCAGCGTCGATGAATTCCGCATTGCGGTCGCCGAAACCTTCGATGTGCTGGTGGAGCCCACGGCAGCGGCCTACACGCTGTTTGCCCAGTCCATGGACCGCACGGGTTATGCCCGTGGCACGCTTGCCCGCCAGGCGGGGGCGACGGCACCCGTACCGGCACTTGAGCCGCGCCCCTGGCTCACCATGGACGACATGGGCATGGGTGGGATGGATCACGGCGCCATGGCGGACATGCCGGATATGGCGGGCATGGATCACAGCGCGATGGGCGCGATGTCGATGCAGAGCCACCCGGCCAGCGAGCAGAACAATCCTTTGGTGGACATGCAGGCGATGAGCCCGGTGCCCAAGCTCGACGATCCCGGTATCGGCCCGCGCAATAACGGTCGGCGAGTGCTGACCTACGCCGACCTGCACAGCACCTTTGAGGACCCCGATGGCCGCGACCCCGCGCGCACCCTTGAATTGCACCTCACCGGGCATATGGAGAAGTTCGCCTGGTCATTCAATGGCGTGAAGTTCTCCGATGCCGAGCCCTTGCAGCTGACTTATGGCGAGCGCGTCCGGCTGGTGCTGGTCAACGACACGATGATGAGCCACCCGATTCACCTGCACGGCCTGTGGAGCGACCTGGAGGATGAAAACGGCCAGTTCCAGGTCCGCAAGCACACCATCGACATGCCGCCGGGCTCGCGCCGCAGTTACCGGGTGACCGCCGATGCCCTGGGCCGTTGGGCCTATCACTGCCACCTGCTGTACCACATGGAAATGGGCATGTTCCGTGAAGTGCGCGTGCATGAATGAGGACGCGAACATGAACCGTCGAGTTTTATCGGTGTGTATCGCGCTGGCCGGGTGGGCATTCGGCTCGCCGGTGCAGGCCGAGGAGTTTCAAGGCATGAGCCCGGCGGTTCCGGCGCTGACCGAAAGCCGTACGCCGATCCCGCTGCTCACCGACGCGGATCGCGCCGCTGTGTATAACGCGCCGGGTGGGCATGTGGTGCATGACAGCGGCATCAACTCGATGCTGCTGGTCAACCAGCTGGAATGGCAAGGCGGCGGTGGCGGTGGTGCGCTGAACTGGGACATCAAGGGTTGGGTCGGTGGTGACATCGACCGCCTGTGGCTGCGCAGCGAAGGCGAGCGCAGCGCCGGTCGCACCGACAGCGCCGAGGCCCAGGCGTTGTGGGGGCACGCCATCAGCCCTTGGTGGGACCTGGTTGGCGGCGTGCGCCAGGACTTCAAGCCCGGGGACAGCCAGACCTGGGCCGCGTTCGGCCTGCAGGGCATGGCGCTCTACAACTTCGAGGCCGAGGCGACGCTGTTTGTGGGCGAGTCGGGCCACACCGCGGCACGCCTGGAAGGTGACTACGACATCCTGCTGACCAACCGCCTGATCCTTCAGCCGACGGCCGAACTCAATTTTTATGCACAGAACGATCCGCAGCGCCGGGTGGGCGCAGGCCTGTCGGAAAGCGAGCTGGGGCTGCGCTTGCGCTATGAGGTGCGCCGGGAGTTGGCGCCTTACGTGGGGGTGAGTTGGAACCGCAGCTATGGGCGGACGGCGCAGTACGCTCGCGATGAAGACGAAGACATCAGCCAGCTGCGCTGGGTGGTCGGTGTGCGCCTTTGGTTTTAACCGGTTTCTTATTCCTATAACTCGCCGCCTTAAGCGGCCTGGAGCCTTGCATGTCGATGTTGAAAACCGCGTTAACGGGGGGAGCGCTGTGGGCCGGATTGATGATCAGCCTGCCGGCCTCGGCCCATCCGAAACTGTTGTCGTCCCTCCCTCCAGCCGGGGCCCAAGGTGCCGCGCCGGCCGTCATTGAACTGCGCTTTTCGGAGAACCTGCTGACGCAGTTTTCCGGGGCCAGGCTGAGCATGACCGATATGCCCGGCATGCCCAATTCGCCGATGCCCATCAAGGCCAGTGTCGCGGCGAGCACCGACCCCAGGGTGATGCTGATCAAGCCGGCCTCTGCACTGGCTACCGGCACCTACCGGGTCGATTGGCGCGCAGTGTCATCCGACACTCACCCGATTACCGGTAACGTGGTGTTCAGCGTCCAGCCATGAGCGAACTGACCCAAGTCACACTGCGTTTCGCGCTCTATCTTGACCTGATGCTGTTGTTTGGCCTGGGGCTCTTTGGTCTTTACGGGCTCAAGGCGCCGGAGCGCGTGCTGCTGAATTTGAGGGGCCTGCTGCGGCTGACGGCTGGCGTCGGGATAGTGCTGTCGATAGCGTCGCTGTTGGCGCTGACCCAGGCCATGAGTGGCGCGACGGATTGGCAGACGCTGTGGCCGCATCTGCACATGATGCTCTGGCAGACCGACCTGGGCGTGACGTGGTGGCTACGTATGGGGGCGCTGGTGGTGGCTGCGCTTGGCCCTAGCCTGCCACTGACCGCGTTGTCGGGCGCCGCCGCGTTGGTGACGCTGGCGTGGACCGGGCACGGCGTGATGCATGAAGGCACGCTGGGTGTGTGGCACATCCTCAGCGACGCCGCGCATCTGTTGGCAGCGGGTGGCTGGGTCGGGGCGTTGGCGGCGTTCGGGTTGTTGTCGAGGCGCACGTCTTTGCACGATGCTTATCACGTTCGGGTGCTGGCAAGGGCGCTGAAGGGGTTCGAGCATGTGGGAGCGGGATTTGTCGCGGTACTGATCGGCACCGGTGTGGCCAACTATCTGTTGGTGGTCGGGCTGAATCTGGACGGCCTTACCGGCGGTGTCTACGCGATCCTGTTGTGCCTGAAACTGGGACTGTTTGGCCTGATGCTGGGGCTGGCGGCGCTCAATCGTTTCCACCTGACGCCGCTTCTGCAACGGTCCGTGGCGGCCGGTGATTATGTCGCTGCCATGGCTGCGCTACGGCGCAGCATGGTGCTGGAGATGGGGGCCGGGGCGCTGGTCCTCGCGCTGGTGGCCTGGTTGGGCACCCTGGCGCCCAATTAGGACTGCGCGCTTTTCAGGCACTTGAGCGCCTGGAAGTCACTGCGGACCTTGTCGATTTTCTGGGTGAGTTTCAGCCGTTGCGGCACGCTGCTGTCGGCCATGACGTCGATGATCAGGCTGCGCGCGGCGGCTTCGGTCTGGGCATACGCCGCGCGATACTCCGGTGTCCACAGGCTTTCGCGGTCCACCAGCAGTTGCTGGATTTTCTGCGGGAAATCGGCGCTGTGGCGTTGCTGCACGGCGTCGATGAATTGTGCCTGCCAGTGGGCTCGGTTGCCGATCCACTGCTCGTTCTGCTCGCCCAGGCTGATGGACCACGCCATTACCCGGTTCTTCTGGCTATCGCTCAGTGGACCCATCCACGCATCCAGACGCTTGTTCATACGCTCGGCGCGGTCCTGGATCTGCTTGGCCAGCGGCGGCTTGAGGTATTCGTCCTGGCGTTTGCGCAGGTCCTTGGCCAGGGCATCGTTCATGTCGTTGACCTGCTGGTCATCCAGCCCTTGTAACAATTCAATCGCCGACGGGGTGATTTCCCGCGCCACCTCGGCAATCGCCTGCTTGGACTCAACCGTGCGGGTTTGCAGCGCTGCATCGGTGACCTGATTGTTCTCGACCATTGCTTGCAGGCGGTCGAGCCAGTCGAGGTAACCCGGCAATTGTGTGGTGCAGTGCCAGGCCAGGTGGTCCTTGAGCTTGTCGTTGAACCAGCTCTTCTGCCCGGCGTTCATGTCCAGGTAGTCGTTGAGGGTCCAGGGGATGATCACGTCCAGGTTACGGTAGGCCAGGCCCACGCGGTTGCAGCCGGCGAGCACCAGGCTCAGGGTCAGGAATACCACCAGCAGTTTGAGCCGATGCAACATGGGCGTGTCCTTGCGCAGAGGGAGTCAATGCATGTGAACCCGCGGCGCATGCGACAGTTCAGCCCATCAATAAAACGACCGCACCGCCTTCAAGGTCAACAGGCCATCGCATTGCGAATTGTGTCCGGAGTAGGCCGAGCAATCGCCGCCGCTGAGGCTGGAGTCGCTGTAGATCAGGTCCAGGTCGATGCCTTTCCAGGCGCGGGAGAACTGTACCGACCAGTCGCTGAAGCTGCTGATGGTGCCGCCCTCTACCGAAGCCGGCGTGCCCAGCTGATGGGTGGTGTACTTCATGCTGACGCCGATGCCGAAGGGCTGGGTACCGCCGAGGTCGGCGAACAGCGTGCTGTCCTGGCGGTCCGGGTCGTTGCTGAAGGAGGCGCCGAAACGATTGCCGAGTAGATTCAGACCGCCGTAGAACTCCTGGCTGTCGAGAGGGCTGAGCTTAGGGTAGCTGTAGTGGATCAGGCCGACTTCGTAGCCCAGGGTCTGGTCGAAGGGGTGTTTGAACCCCATGTAGGAGTCGACTTCGAGGGTGCTGGCCGAGGACAGGCCCATGTTCGGCGAAAACTGGCCGAAGTACAGGCCGCTGTCATGGCTCAGGTCCAGCCCGCCATGGAACGAGTCGCTGCCCGGCGAGGTCGGCTTGACCAGGCCCTGGGCCATGCTGCGGCTGGGGGTGGTGCCTAATTTCAGGTCGAAGTCACCCAGTTCACGCTGGAAAATCTGCGCTTCGGCGAGAGGGCTGGCCGCCAGGATACTGGCCACGAAAATGCAGCGTTTAAGCATGCTTCACTCCATGAAAAGCGAGGAGCAGTATCGGAAAAATAGGGCAGATGCCCGTGCTAGACGTGTGCAAGCATACCGGCGAATGCCAGGAGGTGAGGCCCGTTCGTCGATTTGCACGTTCTGAAGGTGACGCGAGAGGGTATTTCGGGCTCTAGTCCTAGCGCCTTGAAGGCAAGACGCTTAGGGACCAGATGTGCTGCGCGGTGTTACTTTTTACCCAGGCTGATCTGCTTGGACGGGCCGAAAGTCTGGCCGCTCACGCCCTTGGCAATTTGCTGGATTTCGCCACCGGACTTGAGGAAAGCAGCAATCTGGCTGTTGATCGATTCGCTGGTTTCAACGGCGGGAGCTGGCTTTGCTTTGCTGTTGGATGCTTTTACACGCATGGCGGCCACTAACCTGTAGAAAATTAACTTGGCCAGGCATCGTACAGGAAATACTTGACAATTGCTTGGTAAATATCCTCCGGGAATAAGCGCGGCGGCGGAAAACAGCCAAAGTTAATCTTTGAAATAAACCCCTAACTTACTGTTTTAACTCGAAACCACGGGCTGAGTCGGCAACGGTGGCGTGGAAAAATTCAGCCGAATGATCGGACGAGCGGGGCGCTGCCACTGGAGCGCCAGGCAAACCCGCGATTTTTCAGGCGCGCGCGCGCGGCGAGGGCAACTCGGGTAGAATGCCGCCCACGCAATGAGGGTATTGGAAATGGCTTTAGTCGGGCGCTACAACAGCTTGCAAGTGGTTAAACACACTAACTTTGGTTTGTACCTCGATGGTGCGCAAGATGGCGAAATCCTCTTGCCTAATCGGTATATCCCCAAAGATATTCCCAGTGAAGATGAAGACTGGCTTAACGTTTTCATTTATCTGGACAGCGATGACAAACTTATCGCCACTACCGAAAAACCGAAAGTTCAAGTCGGCGAATTTGCCAGTTTGAAAGTCGTGGAAGTCAACAGCATTGGCGTGTTCCTCGACTGGGGGTTGCCAAAGGATCTGTTGCTGCCGTATTCGGAAGAGAAACGTCAGATGACCGCCGGTGAATACTGCGTGGTGCATGTCTATCTCGACAAACACACTAAGCGTATTACCGCGACCGCACGCCTCGACCGCTACCTGGACAAGACGCCGGCCAACTACGTCGTGGGCCAGGAAGTCGACCTGCTGGTCGCCGAAGCCACCGACATGGGCTTCAAGGCGATCATCAACAACAAGCACTGGGGCCTGATCCACAAGAACGAAGTGTTCAAGTTCCTGCGCCCGGGCAAGGAAGAAAAAGGCTTTATCAAAGAGATCCGCGCCGATGGCAACATCAGCCTGAGCCTGCAACCGGTCGGCCAGGAAGCGGCGTCCAGCCTCAACTCGAAGATCCTCGCCAAGTTGCGTGAAAACAACGGTAGTTTGCCGGTCAGCGACAAGAGCGACCCGGCGGTGATCAGCAACTTGTTTGGCGTGAGCAAGGGCAACTTCAAGAAAGCCATTGGTGCACTCTACAAGCAGGGCCAGATCGTGATTCACGCGGATCGCATTGAACTAAGCTGAGTGCGGTTTGCTCTTCTGTAGGAGCGAGCGTGCTCGCGAAAAAGGTCCATCCGACACCGTGATGCGCCTGGAATATTTTCGCGAGCAAGCTCGCTCCTACAGAGGCTGCATCAATGTCCAAGAAGTCTGTCTTCGCCTACCTCGGCACCTTGCTTGCCTTCCTGATCCTCGACGGCCTCTGGCTTGGCGTCCTCATGGGCCCGACCTACAAATCCCTGCTGGGTCCGCTGATGCTCGATCAGCCTCGCCTGTTGCCCGCCGCGCTGTTCTATCTCTTGTATGTCCTCGGTTGCGTGGTGTTCGTGGTCTTGCCCAGTGCCAGTTGGCAGCGCGCGGCGCGACTGGGTGCATTGCTGGGCCTGGTGGCCTACGGCACCTATGACCTGAGCAATTGGGCCACGCTGCAGGGTTGGTCCGGCGGGTTGGCGGTGATGGACATGGCCTGGGGCGCCTTCCTCACAGCGGCGTGCTGCTCGGTCGGGTACGTGTGTGCACATCGGGTGCACCAGTGATTGTGTACAGGATTAATCTGCACCGTTGCTGAGCGAAGTCCCCGTTATTAAACCCCTATGTACCCCGTTGGAACGCCGTTGCAGAGGGATTGTGTTCTATTGGCACGCATTCTGCTGACTATCTCGTATACAAACCATGCCGCCTCCCGTATGCACCCCCGTGACGGAAGCGCAGGCCGGTATTACGAGGAGCCCGCGATGACCGAACAATTGCCCAAAGGCTACAGCCCCCGCCTGTACAACCAGGACCTGGGGCCGCTGCCGCAAAAGTGGACCTGGTACAACATCTTTGCCTTCTGGATGAGTGACGTGCACAGCGTGGGCGGCTATGTGTTCGCCGCCAGTCTGTTTGCCTTGGGGCTGGCCAGTTGGCAGGTGTTGATTGCCTTGCTGGCAGGCATTTGCATTGTGCAATTGATTGCCAACCTGGTGGCCAAGCCCAGTCAGCAGGCCGCCGTGCCCTATCCCGTGATCTGCCGGCTGGCGTTTGGCGTGTTCGGCGCGAACATTCCCGCCGTGATTCGCGGCTTGATTGCGGTGGCCTGGTACGGGATTCAGACCTACCTGGCGTCGAGTGCCCTGATCATTGTGGTATTGCGCTTTTTCCCACAGATGGCGGTGTTTGCAGAGCCGCATTTTGCCGGCCTGTCTTACCTGGGCTGGTTTGGTTTCCTCAGTTTATGGGTGTTGCAGGCGGCGGTGTTCTGGGCCGGCATGGAGTCCATCCGCCGCTTTATCGATTGGGCGGGGCCGGTGGTCTATGCGGTGATGTTTGCCCTGGCCGGCTGGATCGTCTGGAAGGCAGGGTGGGCAAATATCAGCTTTACCCTGGCGGAAAAATCCCTGTCGGGCTGGCAGGCGATCGGCCAAGTGATCGTGGCGACGGCGCTGGTGGTGTCGTACTTTTCCGGGCCGACCCTGAATTTCGGTGATTTCAGCCGTTACTGCCGCAGCATGCAGGACGTGCGGCGTGGCAACTTCTGGGGCCTGCCGGTGAACTTCCTGGCGTTTTCCCTGGTGACCGTGGTGATCGTCTCGGGCACCTTGCCGGTGTTTGGCGAAATGCTCCATGACCCGATCGCTACAGTCTCGCGCATTGATAACAGCATGGCGGTGCTGCTGGGCGCTTTTGCATTTGTAACTGCCACCATCGGCATCAACATCGTCGCCAACTTCGTGTCCCCGGCGTTCGACTTCGCCAACGTCGCACCGAGCAAAATCAGCTGGCGCGCCGGCGGCATGATCGCCGCGGTGGCGTCGATCTTCATCACCCCGTGGAACCTGTTCAATAACCCGCTGATGATCCACTACACCCTGGATATCCTCGCGGCCTTTATCGGCCCGCTGTTCGGGATTCTGCTGGTGGACTTCTACCTGATCAAAAAGCAGAAGATCGACGTGGACGCGCTGTTCGATGACAGCCCAAGCGGGCGCTATTACTTCGACGGCGGTGTGAACTGGACGGCGGTCAAGGCGCTGGTGCCCGCGACACTGGTGGGTGTCGCGATCACCTTCACGCCGGCGTTGCAGGGCATGGCTAACTTTGCCTGGTTCACCGGCTGCTTCCTGGGTGGGCTGTTTTTCCTGGTGTTGGCGCGGCGTGAGCAGGTTCGTGCGCCGGCACCGTTGGTCGCCGGCTGACCAACACCCCTCCCGCCACTGACAGGCCTGCACCGGCAATTACCAGCGCCGGTTGCAGGCCTCCGCTCAGGTGGCTGCTCACCGACGCCAGCAACGGCCCACTCAATTGGCCGATGGCAAAGCTGGCGGTCAGCAGCCCGGTGTTGCGCTGATAGCCGTGGGGCGCAACGTCCCGCAGGCGCGCCATCACCAGCTGCATGCAGGCCAGGAACGGCCCGCCGCACAGCAACACCCCCAGCGCCAGGCCCCAACCGTTACCCAGCAGGCAGGCGAATACCCCGGCCGCCTGCAGCCACAACGTGGTCATCAGCCAGCGGCGGGTGGTGTCCGGGTCCTTGGGACGCAGGCTTGCGACCACTACCCCAATCGCCGCGGCCAAACCAAAGCAGGGCCAGAACAGATCAGCCTGCCAGGCGCCGTTGAATTGCGCGCTGGCCATCTGTGACAGGAAGGTCGCCGGAATGATGTAGCCCAGGCCGAACAACACGTAGATCCAGCACAGGTGAGTAATGCTGCCGTTGCTGGCCGTGTCGGCGCGGCTTGTAACAGGCGCAGTGACGGCGGACGGCTGTGGCAGGAAGGGCAAGATTGCCAGCAGCATCACCAGCGCCACTACGCCATAGATCAGCCACAACGTTGCTGAGCTCTGGCCCAACAGGTTGGAGCCCAGCGCCAGCAACCCGGTCAATACAATCCCCAGCCCCGGTCCGGCGAACACCAGGGCGCCGAGGCGTGCACGCCCGGCGGCAATCGCCAGCGGCTGGCTCAGGCTGGTGATCATCACCAATGCCCAGGCACTTGCAACGCCGGTACCGAAGCGCAACAGCATGTGTGGCCAGAAACCCTGGGCCCAGTACGACGCCAGGGTCAGCAACACGCACAACCAGAGCCCGCCATACAGGCGACCCCGCACATGGTGATGGCTGCGCGCAAAAATCGAATCCACCGCGCCCACGAAGTAGCCCAGGTAATTGGCCGCTGCGATCAGTCCGGCGCCGGTCAGGTCGATCTGGCCTTCACTGAGCAAGTGGGGCATTTGCGGGGTAAGGGCGAAGCGGCCAATGCCCATGGCCATCATCAGGGCGATAAAGCTGGCGAGTAAGCGGGTGAGGGGTGACATGGTCGGGTGTCCTGCCGGTAAGCGAATACCGTCAGGCTAGAGTGGATTGACTTTCTGTAAAAATGAATAATAGTGAGTAACTTGTTCAGTTTTGGAGAAAGTCATGGAGTTCAGTCAATTGCGCATCTTCCAGGCGGTGGCGGAAGAGGGCTCCATTACCCGTGCTGCCGAGCGCCTGCATCGAGTGCCGTCGAACTTGTCGACCCGGCTCAAGCAGATGGAAGAACAGCTTGGCGTGGAGTTGTTCGTGCGCGAACGCCAGCGCTTGCAGCTTTCTCCGGCGGGCAAGGTGTTGCTGGACTACAGCACTCGTCTGCTGGCGCTGCATGATGAAGCCCATGGCGCCGTGCAAGGCGGGCAACCGGCCGGCAATTTTGTACTGGGCAGCATGTACAGCACGGCGGCAGTGCATTTGCCGAAGCTGCTGGCGCGCTATCACAAGGCCTATCCGATGGTGAACCTCCAGGTGCTGTCGGCGCCCAGCGGTGAACTGCTCGAAGGGTTGATCACCGGTCGCCTGGACGCCGCATTTGTGGACGGGCCCATCACGATTGCCTCCCTGGACGGTGTGGCCCTGTGCGAAGAACGCCTGGTGCTGATATGCGAAGCCGACCACCCACCGGTGCGCGGGCCGCAGGATGTTGCCGGCCGTTCGGTGTTCACTTTTCGCCGCAGTTGCGCCTACCGCACGCGCCTGGAAACCTGGTTTTCCCACGAGCACGTCGCCATGGGGCGGGCGATTGAGATCGAGTCTTACCAAGGCATGCTCGCCTGTGTCATCGCCGGTTCAGGGGTGGCGCTGATGTCCGAATCCATGCTCGACAGCCTGCCGGGCAAGGACAGCGTGTCCGTTCATCCGCTGACAGGGCAATTTGCCACTGCGACGACCTGGCTGATGTGGCGAAAGGGTATGCTCGGCGCTAACCTCAACGCATGGATCGACCTGCAGCACGAGGGCAGGGCCGAGGTCCTGCAAGACGCACGTGCGATTGCTTGAGCGATCCGTCAGGATTTGCATCAATTCAGTAACAGTTCGTTGTGGTTTCATTCAAGCAATACGTAGGACTTAGGGCTACTATCAATGTAGGAAAAGGCGACAGAACTTGCGCCGACCAGCATTTCCCTCAAAGGGGGCAAACCATGAAAGAGAAAATCCAGAACTGGCTCCACGACCTTGGCGTTGCATTGGGCTTGATCGAGCCCCCCCTGCAACCGGTGCCGATTCGTACCGATGACGAGCAGCGTCGTCCGCGCCGCAGATAATCTCTGGCTGAAGCAGGATTGAAGGTGGGGGCGAGTAAGCCCGCTCCCACCGTTTATTTTGCGCCAGGCAAAACCAGCGGGCGTGACATCCCACGTCGCAGCGTCCATGCAGAACTTTTAACGCCAGCCATGCTCCTCGCCGCCCAAGTCACCCTTGCCTCGGGCCTGCGCGATAGCCCCCTCACGCCCTAACACTCACTCTCCTCAGTGTCTGAACAATCGTTCGGATGCGAGCGTCTGCTTTCAGGAACCGTCTGTCATCCCTCGGTAACCCAGGCAAGTAGTCCGAATCCATGCAGGTCAGCCAGGCCGATGACCTTCACGTGTCGGAATCAGGCTACTCGTTCATCAGAAGTGGCTGGCTTATTCAATTCAAACCATGAGCGTAGGTTGAGTTTCTCAATGGCCTTCCAATAACGCCCCCCCTTTATTGAATGGCTCTCTGCGAGGCATCAGTCCGTCAGAAGTGTTGGAGACACAGCTATGAGGCTCTCTTCCATTCCGCCAGTCGCCGCGTCACTCATCGCCATAACCGGAAATATCCTGCATCTCGCACCGGTGTCGAGAGCCTGGAAGGCTCACGCACCCAGCAACGTGGTGTTCTTTCCCCCGACATTGACCAAACACGATCTGCTCATACAGATCGGTCTCCTGAGTCCATCGGCGATCATTGTCGGGGATCAGGCGATCGATGCAGACGTCATCGCCCAATGGCGCATATCCCACCCGTTTGGCGACCTCCATTTGATCCGCAGAGGTACGAGCCTGGATAAGGTGCGACTGGACCTTTGCGGTTCCAACGACATCCGCGTAGTCAATACGCCGGGGGTCAACGCGCCCCATGTCGCCGCCTATATGGCGCGCTGGCTGACACTGGCCGATGGCTCTCTGCCGCGCGACATCTGTGTGCTGGGATACGGCAACGTGGGCAGGGAGCTGGTCAAGTTATTGCTTGATCGAGATCCGGAGGTTCGGATCAAGGTATTGGATCGACATGGTCAGAGGCCGGACACTCTCGGCAAAGCCTGTTCCGACAGCCGAGTGTCCTTTGGTGTGGACTGGTTCGAGGTGCTGGAGGGGGCTCGTGCCGTCGCTATCTGTTTATCCCTGAATGATGAGTCCACCCATCGCATTGATCGGGCCCTTATTCAGTGCCTGCACAGACAGGCTCGTCTGGTCTGCGTCGCCAAGCCGGATGTCTTCAGCGATGACGCTTTACGGGCCCTGGCAACGGCTGAAGCTATCCAGCTTGTATTGGACTACGGGCCTGGGACACTGGATGCATTTCGGGTGCGCGCACAGGCACTCGGCTGCAGTGTCTCCAAGTGGCGCAAACCGGCGACCCTGACAACCCAGGCGGCAATGACTGAAGCCTGCCATGGCGACCTTGACTATGCCGTCTCGATTCAACTGAGCCTGACCGCCTTGCGCTGCCTGGTCCGGCGCAAACTTGCCCACTCACTGATGATCCCCGCGCAACAGGCAGATGCCGGCGCGCCGCGCGTATCGATCATCGGTCGAGGCATCAACGGCCTGCTCCAAGCCGTGATGTTCCGCCTGGCCAATTATCAGGTCTCGGTCTACGGAGGACATCAGCAGAGCGATGGCGCCAGTCATAAGCAGGTGAACATGCGCCACCTTTCAGCCACGGAGACGACTGCAAAGCCGCTGGACAACGCTTATCTGATGCCTGGAAACCAGTACCTGGCCGTGGAATGCAACCGTGCAGGCATTGAGCTGTTTGAAAAGTTTCTGGCCGACAATCCATCGTTAGCACGGTTTGCACGGTCGCGGATTGTACGAGCGTTTATGGACGACGCTAGTGGCGTAGAAGCCGCGATCCACGAGCAACGCGATATTGAAAAAAGGCCTTGGCCGAGTGGCAAGCCAGGACGTGAACTTGTAGAGATCAGTCGCCTTCAATTCCAGAAAAGTTATGGGGTCCCAGGGATCGCTCGGGCTATTGAAGTATCGGGTTACGATGTGGAATTTGTCCAGCTAAGGGATGAGATAGTGGCGCTTTTGGCGCGCTCTGGGGTTCAGTTCCTACCCCAGCATCTAAGCCCTGTCCAAATTGCTGAGTTGAGCAGAGAACACGTCGTCGTCACTGCCCTGGGGGTAGAGGAAGAAGAAGTCATCGCGATCATTGGCTGGTTTTTTAAGATGCGTGCTGTTGGTAGTGAAGCTGTCGGAATGCGCGGACTCAAACTGCAGTACGATCTGCCCATTGGTGTCATGAATTGCCGCCTGGACGGGGACTATATTCTTGTCTCCGGTGGGCAGGTTCCTCCCGATTCCACGCCTGCGTACAAGGAGCAGATACTGACGGCATGTCAAGCAGCCGTTTCTCGTCACTTTCCAAAGTCTTACCGCCGGGCGATCGAAAGTGGCGACTTGCAAATTATCGAATGTGCCAGGCCTGGCACTCCGGATGGACTGTCGATAGTTTATTGCTCCGCCTACAACCGCATTGCCGCCGGCGGGACGTATGCCGGGGGCACAACCCAGGGATTGGTGTGGGCCTCCTTGGTCGAGGAAATCATCCAGGCTAAGGCACCCGCAGTTTCGGCCATGTACTCATGATAAAAAACGGGTGCGACATCCGACGTCGCACCCGCTGAAGAAACCACTCCAACCCCCGTTATTGCTTACACCGCCCGAACCACCCCCGCCTCGGGCCGGCGTGACAGCACACTCACCAGCACAAAACTCACCAGCGCCACCGCCAGGCTGTAGTAGATCGGCGTGTTCGCATCCAGGCCATCCTTGAACATGAACACCAGCGCCGTTACAAAACCCAGGCTCATGGAGGTGATTGCCCCCGACGTGGTCGCGCGCTTCCAGAAGATCGCGCCGATCAGCGGGATCAGCATGCCGCCCACCAGCAGGTTGTAGGCCAGGGTCAGGGCGCTGATCACGTCATTGACCACCAGTGCGATGCCCAGCACGACGATACCGGTCAGCATCGTGAACAGGCGGTTGATTGCCAGGCTCGATTGTCTGCCGCCGCGCAGGCGTGGCAGCAGGTCTTCGGTCAATACGGTGGAGGCGGCGAGCAAGCCGGCGCTGGCCGTCGACATCATCGCCGCCAGTGCCGCCGCGATCACCAGGCCGCGGATGCCGTCCGGCAGCGAGACTTTGACGATGGCCGCGAACGCGTTGTTGACGTTGTCCAGGTCCGGAATCAGCACATGGGCCGCCATGCCGATCAGCGCACAGGCCAGGCCGTAAAGGATGCAGTAGAAGCCGGCGAAAGTGCCTGCGTACTTGGCGACCTTTTCGTCACGGGCGGTGAACACCCGCTGCCAGATGTCCTGGCCGATCAGGATGCCGAAGAAGTAGATCATGAAGTAGGTGATGATCGTGTCCCAGCCGATCGCGGTGAAGCTGAAGCTCGATGCCGGCAGCTTGGCCACCAGCTCATCCCAGCCGCCGACGCGGTACAGGCAGATCGGCAGCAGGATAAACATCAGGCCGACGGTCTTGATCACGAACTGCACGATGTCGGTGAGGGTCAGGGACCACATGCCGCCGATGGTCGAGTAGACCACCACCACACCACCGCCCAGCAACACCGAAATCCAGAACGGCAGGCCGAACAGCACTTGCAGCACCGTGCCGATGGCCAGGATCGAGGTCACGCCGATCATCAGCGCGTAGGCCAGCATGATCACCGCACTCGCCTGGCGGGCCATGGGGTTGTAGCGTTTTTCCAGTACCTGGGTGACGGTGAAGATTTTCAGCTTGAGCAGCGGCTTGGCCAGGAACAGGTTCAGCGCGATGATTCCCATGCCCAGCGCCGCACACAGCCAGAAGCCGGAGATGCCATGCACATAACCCAGGCGCACGGTACCGACGGTGGATGCACCGCCCAGTACCGTGGCGGCCATGGTGCCCATGTACAGCGACGGGCCCAGGTTGCGACCGGCCACCAGGTAATCTTCGTGGGTCCTGGCGCGGCGCATGCCGTAATAGCCGAGCACGAGCATGCCGGCGGCGTAGATGAGTACGACGAATAAATCCAAAGCCATGACGGCGGGTCTCCGATTATTGTTTTAGGTAGCAGGTGTGCTTGTTGTGGCGAGGGCGCTTGCTTGCGCTGGGCTGCGAAGCGGTGCCTTGGGGCCATACACCGAAGCCGGCTCCGGAAACACACGCAACAACGTCAGGTACACCACCGACGCCAGCCCCAGCGTCACCGGCAGGCTGATATCGATGCCATCGGCCAGGTTGCCCAGCGGCCCGACAAACTGCCCCGGCAGGTTGACGAAGCACAGGCCCACCAGCGCACTCGGAATCCAGGCCCCCAGCCCGCGCCAGTTCCAGCCATGGCTGAACCAGTAGCGGCCGCCGGTTTCACCCCGGGTGAACACCTGCAGGTCATCCGGGCAGTAGAAGCCGCGACGCACGATCAGGCCGATGATCATCATCACCATCCATGGCGTGGTGCAGGTGATGATCAGCACGGCGAAGGTCGATACGCTCTGCACCAGGTTGGCGGCGAAACGTCCGATAAAGATGAAGGCAATCGACATCACCCCGATCAGCAGCGTGGCCTTGACCCGCGACAGCAGGCGCGGGAACACGCTGGACATGTCCAGCCCGGTGCCATACAGCGAAGTGGTGCCGGTGGACATGCCGCCAATCACCGCGATCAGGCACACCGGCAGGAAGAACCAGGTCGGTGCCACCGCCAGCAGACCGCCGACGTAGTTGTTGGCCGCGATGTAGTCCGGCGCCTTGATCGCCACGATGGTGGCGGTGGCCAGGCCGAACAGGAACGGGATCAAGGTGGCGATCTGTGCCAGGACTACCGCCAGCATGATGCGCATTTTCGGTGTCTCACGCGGGATATAGCGTGACCAGTCACCCAGGAACGCCCCGAAGGAAATCGGGTTGCTCATGGCCACCAGCGCCGCGCCGATAAACGCCGCCCAGAAGCCGGTCTGGCCCAGTGCTACGTTGCCGGCGAAGTGGCTGTCGAAGGTCGGCGCGAACGCGAAGATGCCCAACAGAAACAGCAGGCTTGCCGCCCAGACCGCAATGCGGTTGACCCACAGCATGAAGCGAAAGCCGTAGATGCACACCGTCAGGACAAGCATGGCGAATACGCCGTAGGCCAGGCCCAGGGTCAGGTCGGTTTCCGGCAGGCCGATCAGCCGTTTCGCACCGCCGACCAGCGCATCGCCTGAACTCCACACCGACAGTGAGAAGAAGGCAATCGCCGTCAGCAATGACAGAAACGAGCCGACAATCCGTCCATGCACGCCGAAGTGCGCACCGGAAGACACCGCGTTGTTGGTGCCATTGATCGGCCCGAACAGGCCCATGGGGGCGAGGATCAACGCACCCACCAGCACACCCAGCACAATCGCCCAGACGCCGGCCTGGAACGACAGGCCGAACAGCACCGGAAAGGAACCGAGCACGGCGGTGGCAAAGGTATTGGCGCCGCCAAAGATCAGGCGGAACAGATCCTTGGGGGTGGCGGTACGTTCGTTGTCCGGGATCTGTTCGACCCCGTTGGTTTCTATTGTGCGAATACTTTTATCGTTGTTTTTATTATTCATGATCAGCTCCGATCACATTGGCTAAGGGGGCGGCAGCCCTTCCGGCATAGCGGACAAATGTTCGTGACAGGCCAGCCACAGGCCTTCTTGTTGTTCTGTGCGAGATCCTTGGCGTTTGAAGACAATGGTCTCGCGTTCCTGGCTAAAGAATTGCTCCCCGTTCATGCGCAGCTCGGTGGCCACGTCATGGATAAATATCGCCACGTCGCCCTGCAGGCTGACCACGGCGTTACTTGAGGTGCAGGACACCACCTCAAATCCTTCATCCCGGCGCCAGCTGTCCCACAACGCCTGGTAGGCATCGCGACTGAGCAGCGGCTGGGGGAGGGTGTAGAACACAAAGCTGGCATCGGCCGTGAACGCGCCGAAGTAGGCGGCGCGGTCGTTGCGCGCAAAGGCCGACACCAGGTCGGCGGCGGCTTTCAATACCTGCGGCACGCTCATCAACGGTGCGCCACGCCAGGCAGTACGCAGAGCATCTCGTACAGCAGGTTGGCGCCCAGCAGCGAGGTGTTGCCGGTGGTGTCGTAGGGCGGCGAAACTTCTACCAGATCACAACCAACCAGGTCGAGGCCCTGGCAGCCACGGATGATTTCGATTGCCTGGATGGTGGTCAGGCCGCCGATTTCCGGGGTGCCGGTGCCGGGCGCCCAGGCCGGGTCGATGCCGTCGATGTCGAAGCTCAGGTACACCGGGCCGCCACCGACTTTTTCCCGCACCTCGGCCATCAGTGGCGCGAGGGAGTGGTGCCAGCATTCTTCGGCCTGTACTACGCGAAAGCCCTGTTTGCGGCTCCAGTTGAAGTCTTCGGCGGTATAACCCTGGGCGCGCAGGCCGATCTGCACCACGCGGTCGCAATCGAGCAGGCCTTCTTCCACGGCGCGGCGGAAGGTGGTGCCGTGGGCGATTTTCTCGCCGAACATATGGTCGTTGACGTCGGCGTGGGCATCGATGTGCACCAGCCCGACCTTGCCGTGCTTCTTGTGGATCGCCCGCAGGATCGGCAGGGTAATGGTGTGGTCGCCGCCCAACGTCATCGGGATCACGTTGTGCTCGAGAATCTCATCGTAGGCCTCTTCGATGATGCGCACGGCGTCCAGCAGGTTGAAGGTGTTGATCGCCACGTCGCCAATGTCCGCCACCGACAGCGAGTCGAACGGCGCGGCACCGGTGGCCATGTTGTAAGGGCGGATCATCACCGACTCGGCGCGGATTTCACGCGGCCCGAAGCGGGTGCCGGCACGCAGCGAGGTGCCGATGTCCAGGGGCACGCCGATAAAGGCCGCATCCAGGCCCTTGGCCGATTGCAGGTGGGGAAGACGCATCATGGTGGCGATGCCGGCGAAGCGCGGCATTTCGTTGCCGCCCAGTGGTTGGTGGAAAATCTTGTCCACGGGATTGCCTCATCGTTGTTGTGTTTATCAGGGGCCGATTCTGCGAAAAGCGCAGGAAGGGAAGAATCGGCAGGGGCAAATACTTAGTTCAGGTTTTTCTAAACTAATGCGGGAGGGTAGACTGCCCACATCTACAGCCGGAGCCGCCCATGGCCAGCGCCTTGCCCGACCTGAAACTCCTGCGCATCTTCGTCAGCGTCGTGCGCCACCAGGGGTTCGCCAATGCCCAGCACGAACTCAACCTGTCCACCTCGGCCATCAGCACCTACATGAGCCAGTTGGAAAGTGCGTTGGGCCTGGTGCTGTGCCATCGCGGCCGGGGTGGGTTCAGCCTGACCAGCAAAGGCGAGCTGTTCCACCAGGAAACCTTGCGCCTGCTGGGTGAGCTGGAAGGCTTCGAGCAATATGCCGCCGCGCTCAAGGGCGAGCTGCGCGGCACGCTCAAGCTCGGCGTGCTCGACTCCACCGTGAGCGACAAGGCCTTGCCGTTCGCCGAGGTTATCGGCGCCTACAGCCTGGAGCACCCGGCGGTGCACCTGAACTTATCGGTGATGAGCCCCTACGAACTGCAACTCGGCGTGCAGGACAACCGCCTGGACCTGGCCATCGGTGCCTTCTCCAACCGCATGAGCGGGCTGATCTACATGCCGCTGTACCGCGAGCAGCACTGGTTGTATTGCAGCACCCGCCATCCGTTGTTCAGCGAACGGCGTATCCCCGAGCAGGTGATCACCCAACAACGCATGGTCGGGCGCGGCTACTGGAGCCAGGCCGAACTGGCGCGCCACGGCTTCAAACACAGCGCCGCGACGGTGGAAAGTATGGAAGCGCAGCTGATCCTGGTGCTCTCCGGTGCCTACATCGGCTACCTGCCCGAGCACTACGCCCAGGCCTGGGCCGACAAGGGCGACCTGCGCGTATTGCTGCCGGCGACCTTCGGCTACCAGGCGCCGTTCTCGATGATCATGCGCCGGGGTCGCAGCCGCGAACCGCTGATCCAGACCTTCCGCGATCTACTCAAAGCCCAGCTCAACCAGGCCTGAAAACCATGTCCCGACCCCACTGTTCCCGCTGCCTCAGGCCCGCCGCCCATTGCCTGTGCGCGCTGATTCCCAACCTCGACAGCCGCACACGTGTGCTTGTTTTGCAGCACCCGAGCGAGGTCAACCATGCGCTCAATACCGCGCGGCTGGCGGCGTTGGGATTGAACAATGCGCAGTTGGTGGTGGGCGAGGTCTTTGATGACTTGCCCACCCTGTTGAACCCGCCCGGCTATCAGGCGCGGCTGTTGTTTCCGGCTGACGATGCACAGCCGCTGCAAGCCTATGCACCCGGCGCCCAGCCGCTGTTGCTGGTAGTGCCCGACGGTACCTGGCGCAAGGCGCGCAAACTGCTGCACCTCAATCCTTTGTTGGCGGCGTTGCCTCGGGTGACGCTGGTCGAGGGCGCCGTGTCTCGCTATCGACTGCGCAAGGCGCCGGGGCCAGGGGCGTTGTCGACGGTGGAGGCGATTGTGCAGGCGTTGCAGGTGCTGGAGGCGCCGGTGTCGTTTGAACCGTTGCTCAAGCCGTTTGATGCATTGATCGAAGGGCAGATTGCGGCGATGGGAGAGGAGGTCTTTCGGAGAAATCATGGCGATGGGCATTTGCGCTAGGCGGGGTATCGAGGCGCGGCCATCGGGGGCAAGCCCCCTCCCACAGTTAGCCGAGTTTCAACATGAGAATGCGGTCCAGTGTGGGAGGGGGCTTGCCCCCGATGGCGCCCGCCCAGCCAGCACCTCCCTCGCTTATTCCTTTAAGCCATAAGCACCACACTTTGCGTGATATGGCCCGCCGACCTTTCCCGGTATGATGTTCGCCCCCGCAGTCTGGATTGCGAATACGCCATGACCTTGCAGTACCCTACAATCGCCGATTGCGTCGGCAACACGCCCCTGGTCCGCTTGCAACGCATGGCGGGTGAAACCAGCAATACCCTGTTGCTCAAGCTCGAAGGCAACAACCCGGCCGGCTCGGTAAAAGACCGCCCGGCGTTGTCGATGATCACCCGCGCCGAACTGCGCGGGCAGATCAAGCCCGGCGACACCCTGATCGAAGCCACCTCGGGTAATACCGGGATCGCCCTGGCCATGGCCGCCGCGATCAAGGGCTACAAGATGGTGCTGATCATGCCCGACAACGGCAGCGCCGAGCGCAAGGCGGCCATGACCGCCTATGGCGCCGAGTTGGTGCTGGTCACCCAGGAAGAAGGCATGGAAGGCGCCCGCGACCTCGCCGAGCGCATGGCCGCCGAAGGCCGTGGCCAGGTGCTGGACCAGTTCGCCAATGGGGACAACCCCGAAGCGCACTACACCACCACCGGTCCGGAAATCTGGCGCCAGACCCAGGGCACCATCACCCATTTCGTCAGTTCCATGGGCACCACCGGCACCATCATGGGCAACTCGCGCTACCTCAAGGAGCAGAACCCGGCGATCCAGATCGTCGGCCTGCAACCGATGGAAGGCGCGGCGATCCCAGGCATTCGTCGCTGGCCCGAAGAGTACTTGCCGAAGATCTACAACGCGACGCGCGTGGACCGCATCATCGACATGGCCCAGCGTGAAGCCGAAGACACCACCCGCCGCCTGGCGCGTGAAGAAGGCATCTTCTGCGGCGTGTCGTCCGGCGGCGCCGTGGCGGGTATGTTGCGCTTGTCCAAGGAAGTGGAAAACGCGGTGATCGTCGCGATCATCTGTGACCGAGGCGACCGTTACCTGTCGACCGGCATTTTCGACGAACCCAACTGATGGCCAAGCACGAGAGAGGCCTGCGCTTCCAACCGACGGGCGGCAGCCGGGCCCCACAGATTCCCGTGGGCAAGAAGCAACGCCTGACCATCGAGCGCCTGGCCAACGACGGCCGCGGCATCGTGTTCTTTGAAGGCCGCACCTGGTTTGTCAACGGTGCGCTGGCCGGCGAAGAGGTTGAAGCGCGGGTATTGGGCACCCACGGCAAAGTGGTCGAGGCCCGCACCGAACGCGTGTTCAAGGCCAGCGAGCTGCGCCGTCCGGCACCGTGTGCGCACTTCGGTCGCTGTGGCGGTTGCAGCGTGCAGCACTTGCCCCATGCCGAACAACTTGCCCTGAAACAGCGCATGCTCGCCGAGCAACTGTCCCGCGTGGCCGGTGTCGAACCGCAGGAGTGGGCCGCGCCATTGAGTGGGCCGGAATTCGCTTACCGGCGCCGCGCCCGGGTGGCGGTGCGTTGGGATGCCAAGGCGAAGAAGCTTGAGGTGGGTTTCCGCGCCGTGGCCAGCCAGGACATCGTCGCCATCGATGATTGCCCGGTGCTGGTACAGGCCTTGCAACCGATCATGCAGCGCCTGCCGAACATGCTGCGCCGCCTGAGCAAACCTCAGGCCCTGGGGCATGTGGAGTTGTTCAGCGGTTCGTCCGTCGCCGTGTTGCTGCGGCATATGGCGCCGTTGTCGGAGGCGGACCTGCTGATCCTGAAAGAATTCTGCAGCTTCCATGACGCCCAGCTGTGGCTGCAGGGTGAAGGTCAGCCGGAACCGATTGAGCCCGATCAGTCACTAGGTTTCCGATTGGACCCATGGGACTTGGAGTTGGCGTACCGACCGGGGGATTTTGTCCAGGTCAACGCCGGGGTCAACGAGGCGATGGTTGCCCAGGCCCTGGACTGGCTGGCGCCGCAGCCTGATGAGCGGGTGCTGGACCTGTTCTGCGGCTTGGGCAACTTTGCCTTGCCGCTGGCGAAACAGGTGCGCGACGTGGTGGCGGTGGAGGGTGTTCAGGTCATGGTGGACCGGGCTGCGCAGAACGCCATCAGCCACAATTTGCATAATGCGCAGTTTTTTCAGGCCGATTTGTCCCAGCCGTTGACTGACGCGGAATGGGCCAAACAGGGCTTTTCTGCGGTACTCTTGGACCCACCCCGCGATGGTGCCCAAGAGGTTGTGCGCAAGCTCGCCACCCTGGGGGCCAAGCGCCTGGTGTATGTGTCCTGCAACCCGGCGACGCTGGCGCGGGACACGGTTGAGCTGGTCAAGCAAGGCTACCGGCTAAAACGTGCCGGGATCCTCGACATGTTTCCGCAGACAGCGCATGTCGAGGCCATGGCGTTATTTGAAGCGGGCTAGGATGCCCGTTTAATCCGACTGGCCTGCATTCTCCAAGGCCTATGATCTGCCACGGAGCTCGCAGTAAAAAGGTCGGCGATGATTTTGGCGCATCCAAGGTGCGTCATAGGGAAGGTAAGCAAGATGGTACAGGTGAGAGCACACCAGCCGATCAACACCGACGGCAGTATCAATCTCGAGGCATGGCTGGATCATGCCATCAGTGTCGACCCGGCACTGGACCGTGAAGCCTTGAAAGCAGCCTGCGAGTTCGCTCGTGAGTCTGAGCAACAAGACAATGCAGCCAAGAACCTGTGGGCCGAAGGCACTTCCAGCTTTCGCACCGGGTTGGAAATCGCCGAGATCCTTGCCGATCTCAAGCTGGACCAGGACTCGCTGATCGCCGCCGTGCTCTATCGCGGCGTGCGCGAAGGGCACATCCAGTTGCCGACCGTCAGCCAGCGTTTTGGCGCGGTGGTGGCCAAGCTGATCGACGGCGTGCTGCGCATGGCCGCCATCAGCGCCAGCCTCAGCCCGCGCCAGTCCATGGTGCTGGGCACCCAGGGCCAGGTGGAAAACCTGCGCAAGATGCTGGTGGCGATGGTCGACGACGTACGTGTCGCCCTGATCAAGCTGGCCGAACGCACCTGCGCGATCCGTGCGGTGAAGACCGCCGACGACGAAAAGCGCAACCGCGTCGCCCGCGAAGTCTTCGACATCTACGCACCGCTGGCTCACCGCCTGGGTATCGGCCATATCAAGTGGGAGCTGGAGGACTTGTCCTTCCGCTACCTCGAACCTGATCAATACAAACAGATCGCCACGCTGCTGCACGAGCGGCGGCTCGACCGTGAGCGCTTTATCAGCGACGTGATGGGCCAGTTGCGCGCCGAGTTGCAGGCCACCGGGGTTGATGCCGACATCAGCGGCCGCGCCAAACACATCTACTCGATCTGGCGCAAAATGCAGCGCAAGGGCCTGGCCTTCAGCCAGATCTACGATGTGCGTGCGGTGCGCGTGCTGGTGCCGGAAATGCGCGACTGCTACACCGCGCTGGGTATCGTCCATACGCTGTGGCGGCACATTCCCAAGGAGTTCGACGACTACATCGCCAACCCCAAGGAAAACGGCTATCGCTCGCTGCACACCGCCGTGATCGGCCCCGAGGGCAAGGTGCTGGAAGTGCAGATCCGCACCCACGCCATGCACGAAGAGGCAGAGCTGGGCGTGTGCGCGCACTGGCGCTACAAGGGCACCGACGTCAAGGCCGGGTCCAACCAGTACGAGGAGAAAATCTCCTGGCTGCGACAAGTGCTGGAATGGCACGAAGAACTCGGCGACATCGGCGGCCTGGCTGAACAGTTGCGCGTGGATATCGAGCCGGACCGGGTCTACATCTTCACCCCCGACGGCCATGCCATCGACTTGCCCAAGGGTGCGACGCCGCTGGACTTCGCCTACCGCGTGCACACCGAGATCGGCCATAACTGCCGGGGCGCCAAGATCAACGGGCGCATTGTGCCGCTCAACTACAGCCTGCAAACCGGTGAACAGGTCGAGATCATCACCAGCAAGCACGGCACGCCGAGCCGCGACTGGCTGAACCCGAACCTGGGCTACATCACCACATCGCGGGCGCGGGCGAAGATCGTCCATTGGTTCAAGTTGCAGGCCCGCGACCAGAACGTCGCCGCCGGCAAGACCCTGCTCGAACGCGAGCTGGGCCGCCTGGGCCTGCCGCAGGTGGACTTCGACAAGCTGGCCGAAAAGGCCAACATGAAGATCGCCGAAGACATGTTCGCCGCCCTCGGTGCCGGCGACCTGCGCCTGGCGCAACTGGTCAACCTGGCCCAGCAACTGGTCGAGCCGGAGCGCGGCAACGAACAACTGGAGCTGATCCCACGCAAGGCCACCGGCTACAAGCCCGGCAAGCGCGGCGATATCCAGATCCAGGGCGTCGGCAACCTGCTGACGCAAATCGCCGGTTGCTGCCAGCCGTTGCCGGGAGATGCCATCGTCGGCTACATCACCCAGGGCCGTGGCGTCAGCATTCACCGCCAGGACTGCGCCTCGGTACTGCAACTGGGCGGGCGCGAGCCGGAGCGGATTATCCAGGTCAGCTGGGGCCCGGTGCCGGTGCTCACCTACCCGGTGGACATCATCATCCGTGCCTACGATCGTTCCGGCCTGCTGCGCGACGTCTCGCAAGTGCTGCTCAATGAGCGCATCAACGTGCTGGCGGTCAACACCCGCTCGAATAAAGAGGACAACACCGCGTTGATGTCCCTGACCATCGAGATTCCGGGGTTGGACGCACTGGGGCGGTTGCTGGGGCGGATTTCCCAGTTGCCGAACATCATTGAGACACGGCGCAACCGTACCCCATGATTCGCGGAATGAATGCAGGCTAAATGTGGGAGGGGGCTTGCTCCCACACTGATCGGACACAGAACGATGTATTCACTTGAAGACCTGCTGCACCTGATGAGCCGCCTGCGGGACCCGCAATACGGGTGCCCTTGGGACATCAAGCAAACCTACGCGACCATTGTCCCGCACACCCTGGAAGAGGCCTACGAAGTGGCCGACGCCATCGAGCGCGGCGACTTTGATCATCTGCAGGGGGAGTTGGGCGACCTCTTGTTCCAGGTGGTGTATTACAGCCAGCTGGCGCGGGAAGAGGGACGTTTCGAATTTGCCGGGGTGATCGACAGCATCACCCGCAAGCTGATTCGCCGCCATCCCCATGTGTTCCCGACCGGCGATCTGTATGCGCCGCTGGATATTCCTCGACTGAGCGAAGAGCAGGTCAAGGAACGTTGGGAGCAGATCAAGGCCGAGGAGCGTGCGGAAAAATCCGACGCGCCGGAGCAGCTGTCCCTGCTGGACGATGTGCCCAGCGCCTTGCCGTCCCTGTCCCGGGCCGCCAAATTGCAGAAGCGCGCCAGCCAGGTCGGCTTCGACTGGCCATCGGCGTTGCCGGTGGTGGATAACGTGCGCGAAGAGCTGGACGAAGTGCTCGAAGCCATGGCCGACAACGACCCGGAGGCCATCGCCGATGAAGTCGGTGACCTGCTGTTCGCGGCGGTCAACCTGGCCCGTCACCTCAAGGTCGACCCGGAAACCGCGCTGCGTGGGGCCAATGCCAAGTTCGAGCGACGCTTCCGATTTATCGAACAGGCATTGCGCGATACCCACCAACCCATAGAAGATTGCACCCTCGAAGAGTTGGACGCCCTGTGGGGCGAAGCCAAACGTCAGGAAAAGAACGTGTCCAGCTGCGGTTGAGCAGTTGCCTAAGTGAGTAAGCACCATGAGCCTTTCCCTTCGCGACCAGTTGCTCAAAGCAGGTCTGGTCAACCAAAAGCAGGCCAAGCAGGTCGGCAAAGAGAAACAGAAACAGCAGCGCCTGGTCCACAAGGGCCAGATCGAGGCCGATGACACCCAGGCTCGCCTGGCCGCCGAGGCGCAGGCCGAGAAGGTCAAGCGTGACCAGGAACTGAACCGACAGCAGCAGGAAAAAGCCGAGGCCAAGGCCCGTACGGCCCAGGTCAAGCAACTGATCGAGACCTCGCGCCTGCCTAAGCTCACGACCGAGGACTACTACAACTTCGTGGATGACAAGAAGGTCAAGCGCCTGTCGGTCAACACCTTGATGCGCAACAAGCTGAGCAACGGCTCCCTGGCCATCGTGCATCACGGTGGTGGCTACGAGGTAATCCCCCGTGAAGCCGCGCTGAAGATCCAGGAGCGCGCCCCGGAACGTATCGTGCAGCTCAATATCCTCACCGAAAGCCAGGTGCCGGATGAGGATGATCCGTACGCGGCCTACCAGATCCCGGATGATTTGATGTGGTAAGGCTGTAGCTACGAATTGTGGCGAGCAGGCTTGCCCTGCGTTGGGCTGCGAAGCAGTCCCAGAATACACAAACCCCGCTCAAAAGGCGGGGTTTGTGTTTTATAGGCCTCCCAACTGCGTGGGGCTGGGGAGCCTACAGGATTTCGAAGTTTCAGGCGCTTTGCGTCTGGCGTTTCATCTCAAGGGCTTCGAGCTCGTTTTTATAATTATGAGCGTCGCTCTCGTTATGAAACATGCCGACCAGCAGGTCTTGTTGGTGGACATCCCAGATGTGAATCCCATGGCCCAGCGCTTCGTGGGACATATGTTCGTCGTCGCGTTCAGTTACTTTTACAGTCATCTGCTTGCTCCAATTTCTGGTGGGTATGCGGCAAGTCGTCGCAGGTCTTTTTATACGGTTTGTTAGCTTGCTAAGTAAACCGCTTTAGAGGTTTATGACAGAAGTTTCATGTTGGGCGCCATCGGGAGCAAGCTCCCTCCCACAGGGGAAAGTGTTCGCAGTTCAAATGTGGGAGGGGGCTTGCTCCCGATGACGGCAGACACTTGAACCCAAAACCCCAGACGAAAAAAAGCCCCGCATTCAGCGAGGCTCTTGTTCAGCTCATCCGCGCACTCAGTTGCCTTTGACAGCCTTGCCGTCAACGGTACCGTCTTGCAGCATGATGTTGTATTCCTTGCCGTCGGTCTCAACCTGACGCAGGGCAACCAGGATGCCGCCCTGGTCCTTGGCAAACCACATCTGGGTGATGCGCTTGCTTTGAGTCGGGTCGCGTACGCGCTCGACCTTGATCGCGTCAATGCTGCCGACCTTGGTCTGGACCTTTTCCGGGCCGATCACGCGGAAGTCGTAGGTGTCGACGTCGGTGCCTTCAACCACGTTGTAGCTCATGCTTTTCTTGCCGGCTGCCACGTCGCGCTGCAAGGCCAACTGGTAGGTCGACTTGTCGAGCATGCCGCTTTGCAGGGGCACATTGACCGGGTCTTTGTTTTCAAAGCCGGTGACTTTCTTGGTCGACGGGTCGAAGTCCAGGTTGATCTTCTTGGTCTTGCCCAGGCCGCCGCGTTCGAAGGCGTAGCTCTTCGGTTGCAGGGTGTCCTTGTCGAACAGGATCACGCTGGTTTCGGTCAGGCTGGCGATCATCATGGAAGCCTTGAAGTTCAAGGTCCAGGTGCCGTCACCGTTCTTGGTCAGGCTGCGTTCCGCCGAACCACTCATGGGCAACTGTTTCCAGTCGGCGGTGTAGCTGGCGGAGAACGGGTGTAGATCTGCCGCTTGCACGGCAGGCAAGGCGAACAGCGCAAAAGCGAAGAGCAAGGCGCGACGCATAAAATCTCCTAGGTTCGAATCAAGTGGCCGCTGGCCGCAAGTAACTGACCGTCCAATAATGCACCCTGGTCACCAAGAATCAACCGCCCCTCGGCAAACCAGCGCACAGCCAGCGGGTAAATCCTGTGTTCCTGGGTATGTACCCGTTGCGCAAGGGTCTGCGCCGAGTCGTCAGACTCTACCGGAACCACTGCCTGTACGACCAGAGGCCCGCCATCGAGTTCCTCGGTAACGAAGTGCACGCTGCAGCCATGCTCGTTGTCACCCGCATCCAGCGCGCGCTGGTGCGTGTGCATGCCTTTGTACTTGGGTAGCAGGGAAGGGTGGATATTCAGCAGGCGCCCTTCGTAGTGCCGCACGAAACCAGCGCTGAGAATGCGCATGAAACCGGCCAGTACCACTAGTTGGGGGTTGAAGGCGTCGATCAGTTCGACCAGGGCGCTGTCGAAGGCCTCGCGGCCTTCGAAAGCCTTGTGATCCAGCGAGCGGGTTTCGATACCCGCGTCCCTGGCGCGTTGCAGGCCGTAGGCGTCGCTGCGGTTGGAGATCACCGCAGCGATGCGCACAGGGCTGTCGCCGGTGCGCGTGCTGTCGATCAGGGCCTGCAAGTTACTGCCGGTGCCGGAAAGCAGCACCACGACATCACAGGTCCGAGGCATCAGTGAGCCTTGAGGTTCTTCAGTTCAACCTGAGCCGCGCCTTCGGCAGCGGTGGCGATCTGGCCGATGACCCAAGGCTGCTCGCCGGCTTCACGCAATACGTTCAGCGCGGTTTCAACGTGTTCCTGCGCGACGCAGATCACCATGCCCACGCCGCAGTTCAGCACGCGGTGCATTTCGGTTTCATTGACGTTGCCTTTTTCCTGCAGCCAGTCGAATACCGCAGGACGCTGCCAGCTGGCCACGTCGACGATCGCCTGGGCGCCTTTTGGCAGTACGCGCGGGATGTTGTCCAGCAGGCCGCCGCCGGTGATGTGGGCCATGGCCTTGACCGCGCCGGTGTCCTTGATCAGCTTGAGCAGTGGCTTGACGTAGATGCGGGTCGGGGCCATCAGCAGGTCGGTCAGCGGCTTGCCGTCGAGCTGGATGTTCTCGATGTCGGCACCGGACACTTCGATGATCTTGCGGATCAGCGAGTAGCCGTTGGAGTGCGGGCCGGAGGATGGCAGGGCGAGCAGGGCGTCGCCGGCAGCCACTTTGGAGCCGTCGATGATCTCGGCTTTTTCCACCACGCCGACGCAGAAGCCGGCCAGGTCGTAGTCTTCGCCTTCGTACATGCCTGGCATTTCAGCGGTTTCGCCGCCGACCAGGGAGCAACCCGACAGTTCGCAGCCGGCGCCGATGCCGGTCACCACCTGGGTGGCGGTCTCGACGTTCAGCTTGCCGGTGGCATAGTAGTCGAGGAAGAACAACGGCTCGGCACCGCATACCACCAGGTCGTTGACGCACATGGCCACCAGGTCGATGCCGATGCTGTCGTGCTTGTTCAGGTTCAGTGCCAGGCGCAGCTTGGTGCCCACGCCGTCGGTACCGGAAACCAATACAGGCTGCTTGTAGCCGGCCGGGATCTCGCAGAGGGCGCCAAAACCGCCCAGGCCGCCCATGACTTCGGGGCGCGCAGTGCGCTTGGCAACGCTCTTGATGCGTTCGACCAATGCTTCACCGGCGTCGATGTCTACACCGGCGTCCTTGTAGCTCAGGGAGGGTTGCTTGCTCATGATCCAGGCCTTTAGGGGGGATTCAGGGGTAACGACCGAGCGGGCAGGCGCTTTTGGTAAAAGGCCCAGCCGTTGACGGTCTGCGAAGGCGCGCGATTTTATCAGGCTTGAGGGGCAGCGGCCATCCTCGGGCCGACGGGCAGGGCAGATAGATTTAAAAAAGCAGGTTAAAAAAATGCTGATCGGGTCTGTTCAGGCACGTATTAAGGTATAGCCTTTAAACCGCTGTCGTTAATGACATGGCGAAAACTTACCGGGACCCCGTGAATGTTTTAGTTGTCGCTGTGGTCACAGCCTGGCTATACCGATTTCACGCGGTCTGTTCCAGCCGCTAAATTTGTCGTTCGGGAATCTTCCATGCGTCTGTGTAATGTCTTTTTTGTAGGCTGCTTGTCGTTGATCAGCCTGGCGAGTCATGCCGAAACCCTCAATGGCCTGTACCAGGTACTCGAACCCGTCAGCAGCCAATCGCCGCAAGAGCGCGACCAGGCGACCCAGCGCGCGGTGGAGACCCTGGTGATCCGCCTGACCGGCGACGCCAAGGCCGCGCAAGGCCCGGGCCTGGCGGCGATTCGCAAGGATCCGCAGCAAATCATCACTCAATACGGTTACGACGCCGGCCCGCCCGAGAGCCTGCAAGTGGACTTCGACCCGGTCAGCACTGATCGCGCCTTGCGTGATGCCGGCCTGTCGATCTGGGGCAGCAATCGGCCATCGATCCTCGGCTGGTGGCTGAACGACTCCACCGAAGGCAGCAGCCTGGTCGGCGATGGCCAGGCCGCTGCCCAGGCGCTGCGCCGTGCGGCACAGCACCGTGGCTTGCCATTGCGCCTGCCCCTGGGGGACCTGGATGAACAGGTGGTCGCCACCGCGCCGAATCTTGAAAGCGCCGATGCCACGCCGTTGCGCGCCGCGTCCGAACGCTACGGTGCCGACGCCTTGCTGGCCGTGCATGCGCGCCAGGAAGGCAATCAATGGCAGGCCAAATGGCGCCTGTGGCTGGGTGACAAGAGCGAGCAGGGCACCGCGCAAGGCGCCGACACGGGCGCGCTGGCCGATGCAGTCATGCTGGCGGTCAGCCAAAAACTGGCGCCGCGCTTTGCGGTCAAGCCCGGTGTGAGTACCGAGCAACTGCTGGAAGTGCAGGGCATGAACCTGGAGCGGTACGCGGCCCTGGGGCACCTGCTTGAGCCGTTTGGCGGTCAGCCGCAATGGGTGGATGGCAATCGTATTGTGTATCGGGTCAACGGCAGCGCCGATCAGTTGCGTACCCAGTTGAGCCTGGCCAAGTTGCAGGAGGTGCCTGCCGGTGAGGCCCCGGCGCAGCAGCCTGCGGTCGATGGCACACAACCGCCAGCGGCACCTGCGCCCCAGGCGCAACTGCATTTTCGTTGGTAAAAGTTCTTCCTATATAGATAGAAGCAAATAATGGAGTGGTTTATGGCGGATACGCGTCGTTGGGTGTGGCTTGGCGGGATCGTCCTGCTGTGCGTTTTTGTGTTCCTGCTGCATTCGATCCTGACGCCGTTCCTGGTTGCGTTGCTGCTCGCCTATCTGTTCGATCCCGTGGTGGATCGCCTGGAAAAAGCCGGTCTGTCGCGGACCTTGGGCGTGGTTGCGGTGTTTGCACTGTTCACGTTGATCATCACCGCGCTGGTGCTGGTGCTGGTACCGATGCTGGCCAAGCAACTGTTTCGTCTCTATGAGCTGGCGCCGCAGATGCTCGACTGGCTGCAGCATACGGCGATGCCGTGGGCCCAAGCCAAGTTGGGTCTGTCGGATGGCTTCTGGAAATTCGACAAGGTCAAGGCGGCGATCAGCGAGCACATGGGCCAGACCACCGATATTGTGGGGGTGATCCTCAGCCAGGCGACCGCCTCCAGCCTGGCGCTGATCGGCTGGCTGACCAACCTGGTGTTGATTCCGGTGGTGGCGTTTTACCTGCTGCGCGATTGGGACATCATGATGGCCAAGATCCGCAGCCTGCTGCCCCGCAACCGTGAAGAGCGCATCGTGGCCCTGGCCGGCGAGTGCCATGAGGTGCTTGGCGCCTTTGTGCGCGGGCAGTTGCTGGTGATGCTGGCACTGGGGATCATCTACGCGGCGGGCTTGATGGCCATCGGCCTGGAGCTGGGCCTGTTGATCGGCCTGATCGCCGGCCTCGCCGCTATCGTGCCGTATATGGGCTTTGTGATCGGGATCGGTGCGGCGTTGGTGGCAGGGTTGTTCCAGTTTGGCGGCGACCTGTACCCGATGCTGGGGATTGTCGCGGTGTTCATGGTCGGCCAGGCCCTGGAAGGCATGGTGCTCACGCCGTTGCTGGTGGGGGATCGGATTGGCCTGCACCCGGTGGCGGTGATCTTTGCGATCCTGGCGGGCGGCGAGCTGTTCGGCTTTACCGGCATTCTGCTGGCACTGCCGGTGGCAGCGGTGATCATGGTACTGGTGCGTCATGTGCACGATCTGTACAAGGATTCCGACGCTTATACGGGGGTCGAAGACCCCGACCTGTAACCGCTGCGTCATAAACCCGGCTTCGGCCGGGTTTGTTGTTTATGAGGGTATGGCGTCAAACAATCCGCTCCAAACCGGCAAGTTAACGCAAACCTTTGATTTTGCTTGTGGTCTGCTGCATTGTGCGCCCGGCGTCACGGGTATAAACTTTGCAAACTTTACACAGAGGCCACTAACGGTTCGATGGGAGCCGTTCAGTCAGCATGAAACCGATTCAGCTGCCCTTAGGTGTGCGTCTGCGTGATGACGCTACCTTTATCAATTACTACCCAGGCGCCAATGCCGCTGCACTCGGCTATGTCGAGCGGCTCTGCGAAGCCGACGCCGGGTGGACCGAAAGCCTGATCTATCTGTGGGGTAAACACGGCGTCGGGCGTACCCACCTGTTGCAGGCCGCTTGCCTGCGTTTCGAGCAGATGGGCGAGCCGGCGGTTTACCTGCCCCTGGCCGAGTTGATGGATCGCGGCATCGGGATCTTCGACAACCTTGAGCAATACGAACTGGTGTGCCTGGACGATCTGCAGGCAGTGGCCGGCAAGGCGGATTGGGAAGAGGCGCTGTTCCATCTGTTCAACCGCCTGCGTGACAGCGGCCGGCGTTTGTTGATTGCCGCCTCCACCTCGCCACGGGAGTTGCCGGTGAAGCTGGCCGACCTCAAGTCGCGCCTGACCCTGGCGCTGATCTTTCAGATGCGCCCACTCTCCGACGAAGACAAACTGCGGGCCCTGCAATTGCGCGCATCCCGTCGCGGCCTGCACCTCACCGATGAAGTCGGGCACTTTATCCTCACCCGTGGCACCCGCAGCATGAGCGCGTTGTTCGATTTGCTCGAGCAGCTCGATCAGGCCTCCCTGCAGGCTCAACGAAAATTGACGATCCCTTTTCTCAAGGAAACGTTGGGCTGGTAACTGCTTGAATCTACGGGGTTCGGCAATTTCCAGGCGCCAGAAATCCTGCGTTTAAGCCACGTTGGCTACGCATGTGAACCGATAAATGGAATTACGGCTTAGATGTCATAGTCCAATCGCGAAGTCACATAGATCACGATTGAATTTGCAAATCGATGTGATAGAAGGCATAGTCTCGACTTCTTTACATACCAGCCACGGTCGTGCCCATGCTAAATCGCTTCGCACCCCTCGTGCCCCTCGCACTCGTTACCCTGTTGTTTGGTTGCGCCTCCCACCCTCAACAGGTGGTTGAGCAGCAAAAACCTCAACAACAGTCCCAGGCAAAATTCGTTGCTGCACAGTCTGCTTCTGTCTATGAAGAAGAGGTCGCAACCGAAAAGGAACTGGCCGATTTCTCCGGCAACAAGCCTTACCAGCTTCCAGTCCTGGCCGACAGCATCCTCGAACGCGGCATGTCCCTGATCGGTACCCGTTACCGTTTCGGCGGTACCTCTGAAGCCGGTTTCGACTGCAGCGGTTTCATCGGCTACCTGTTTCGTGAAGAAGCTGGCATGAACCTGCCACGCTCCACTCGCGAAATGATCAACGTGAAAGCACCGTTGGTCGCGCGCAACAACCTCAAGCCCGGTGATCTGCTTTTCTTCAGTACTGCAGGCCGTGGTCGCGTAAGCCATGCCGGTATCTACCTGGGCGATAACCAGTTTATCCACTCCAGCAGCCGTCGCAGTGGCGGTGTTCGAGTCGACAGCCTGGGTGACAGCTACTGGAGCAAAACCTTCATCGAAGCCAAGCGCGCACTCGCCATGGCCCCGACTACGGTTACCGCCAGTAAGTAAACTTAAAGTGATACTTGAAGTTTGACGTGTAAGCGCTAGAATCCCTGGACATTGTTGTAATCCGTTCGCGCGAGCTTTGCTTGCGCGTTCTGGTTTTCAGCGTTCGGCAGCGATAGCCGCATCCAGACCAGGATTGTTCTGCACATGTCGACCTCAGCCCGCCTGCTCCTTATTCTCTGCGCCGCGCTTATCAGCGCCTGCGCCAGCCGGCCGCCACCCGCTCCCGTTGCGGTCAAGCCCAAGCCGGTATTCAACTATTCCACCCAGAATTTCTCGCCTGCGGCCGAAGACGTACTCTTTCGTGCACTGGGCCTGGTCGGCACGCCTTACCGTTGGGGCGGCAACACGCCGGATTCGGGTTTTGATTGCAGTGGCCTGATCGGCTTCGTCTTCCGCGACGCCGCCGGCATCTCCCTGCCGCGCACCACTCGCGAACTGATCGTGATGCGCGCCCAGGATGTCAGCGAGCAGAACCTGCAGACCGGCGACCTGCTGTTCTTTGCCACCGGTGGCGGCTCCCAGGTCAGCCACGCCGGCATCTATGTGGGCGAAGGCCGCTTTGTGCACGCGCCGCAGACCGGCGGTACGGTCAAGCTGGACACCTTGTCCAAGGCGTATTGGCAGAATGCCTATCTGAGCGCCAAGCGTGTGTTGCCAGCAAACCTGGCACGTAATCCCTGAACCAAATGTGGGAGGGGGCTTGCCCTCGACAGCGAAGTATCAGTCACAGTATCTGTGCCTGACCCACTGCTATCGGGAGCAAGCCCCCTCCCACATTGGTTTTGTGATGCTTCTGGGGGCGTTTATTTAGCGGCCGACACCCGCCACACCTTATTCCCCACATCATCCGCCACCAGCAAATCCCCTTGCTGATCGATCACCACGCCCACCGGCCGGCCCATGGCGTTCTCATCTTTATCGAGAAACCCGGTCAGCACATCCACCGGCTGCCCTTTAGGCTGGCCTGCCTCGAACGGCACGAAGATCACCTTGTAGCCACTGTGGGGCTTGCGGTTCCACGAGCCATGCTGGCCGATGAACGCGCCGTTGCTGAATGGCGCCGGTAGTTTGCTGCCCTCGGCGAACGTCAGGCCCAAAGACGCGGTGTGCGGCCCTACCGCATAGTCCGGCACGATTGCCTTGGCCACCAGGTCCAGGTTCTGCGGCGTGACGCGCACATCCACATGCTGGCCGTAATAGCTGAAGGGCCAGCCATAGAACCCGCCATCCTTGACCGAGGTGATGTAGTCCGGCACCAGGTCGCTGCCGATCTCGTCGCGCTCGTTTACCGCGGTCCATAGCTTGCCGCTCTGGGGTTCCCAGGCCATGCCGTTAGGGTTGCGCAGGCCGGAAGCGAAAATGCGCTGCTGGCCGCTGGCGCGATCCACTTCCCAGATAGCCGCCCGGCCCTGTTCCGCCTCAAGACCGTTCTCACCGACGTTGCTGTTGGAGCCGACACTCACGTACAGCTTGCTGCCGTCCTTGCTGGCGATCACGTTCTTGGTCCAGTGATGATTCAGGGGCCCGCCCGGCAGGTCGACCACCTTGGTGCCAGGTGCCTTGATCGCGGTTTCGCCCGCTTGATAGGGGAAGCGCAGCAGTTTGTCCGAATCGGCGACGTACAGGTCATTGCCGACCAGTGTCATACCGAAGGGCGAATTGAGGTTTTCCAGGAACACTGTACGGGTCTCGGCAACCCCATCGTGATCGGCGTCGCGCAGCAGGGTAATGCGATTGGGGCTCGGCACCCCGGCACCGGCGCGGCCCATGACCTTCTCCATGACCCAGCCGCGAATGCCCTTGGAATCATCCGGTTTGGGCGGCGCATTGGTTTCTGCCACCAGCACATCGCCGTTGGGCAGCACATACAGCCAGCGCGGGTGGTCCAGGCCTTCGGCGAACGCCGCCACTTGGGTGCCGGCCGCTGCTGTCGGCTTCGCACCATGCGGCCAGCCGATGGCCGGGGCAATGTTCACCGTGGGAATCAGGGTTTTGTTCGGCTCCGGTAGCTGCGGCGACGGCCCGGTGCCGTCGGACACCTGCAGGGTGGAGCTTTCACCGCAGGCGGCGAGGGTGCCGGCGAGCATGATGAGTAGGGCGAGTCTGGTTTTATGCATGGTGTTCTCCTTGATACCTGTAAGGGTAGAGGAGGGCGCTGGTGCGATGGTTCAAGTGCAAGGCCAGCTTTAATTGACGCTCCACCCCCAACCCACTAACCTTCGCGGCTTGTTCCAGGTGCTCTGTGACCCATGGGTCGACCGAGTGAAACAGGGAAGCCGGTGAGCGAGCGCACTTGTACACAGTGCTGCCGCGATTCCGGCGCTGCCCCCGCAACGGTAAATGAGTCAAGACGGTGCCTTTTGCCACTGTATCGCCCGCGATATGGGAAGGCGCGCCGTCGGCGTGTTCGCTCTGTCGATGAGCCAGCGCACCACTCATGAGCCCGGAGACCGGCCTAGATCATCCAACAGCATCACGGTGGGCGATGCTTGGCTGTCTGTTTTTTCCTGCCTGCCGTTTTTGTCCAGCCCCAATGGAGAGCTGCCATGACCGATACCCCCGACCGCGACGAACGCCACCTGGCGCGCATGCTGCGCAAAAAAGCCGTGATCGACGAGCGCATCGCCAATTCCCCCAATGAGTGTGGCTTGCTGCTGGTGCTGACCGGCAACGGCAAAGGCAAGAGCAGCTCGGCATTCGGCATGCTCGCGCGCGCCATGGGCCACGGCATGCAGTGCGGTGTGGTGCAGTTCATCAAGGGGCGCAACAGCACCGGTGAGGAGTTGTTCTTCCGCCGTTTCCCCGAGCAAGTGCGTTTCCACGTGATGGGCGAAGGCTTCACCTGGGAGACCCAGGACCGCCAGCGCGATATCGCTGCCGCCGAAGCCGCCTGGGCCGTGTCCCGCGAACTGCTGCAAGACCCGCGCATCGGCCTGGTGGTGCTGGATGAGCTGAACATCGCCCTCAAGCATGGTTACCTCGACTTGGACCAGGTCCTCAGCGACCTGCAAGCCCGTCCGCCGATGCAGCACGTGGTCGTCACCGGCCGTGGCGCCAAGCCTGAACTGATCGAAATGGGCGACACCGTCACTGAAATGGGCATGCTCAAGCACGCGTTCCAGGCCGGGATCAAGGCACAGAAGGGCGTCGAACTTTGAATCAGCCCCGTCACTGCCCGGCCGTCCTGATCGCCGCACCGGCGTCCGGCCAGGGCAAAACCACCGTCACCGCCGCGCTGGCCCGTTTGCACCGCAACCTGGGGCGCAGGGTACGCGTGTTCAAATGCGGCCCGGATTTCCTGGACCCGATGATCCACGAGCGCGCCAGCGGTGCGCCGGTGTATCAATTGGACATGTGGATGGTGGGCGAGCAGGAAAGTCGTCGGCTGCTGTGGGAAGCGGCGGGTGAGGCCGACCTGATCCTGATCGAAGGCGTGATGGGCCTGTTTGATGGCACACCGTCCAGCGCCGACCTGGCGCGGCATTTCGGCGTGCCGGTGCTCGGTGTGATCGACGGCACCGCCATGGCCCAGACCTTTGGCGCCTTGGCCCTGGGCCTGGCGCGTTATCAGCCGGACCTGCCGTTTGCCGGGGTACTGGCCAACCGCGTCGGCACCCTGCGCCATGCGCAGTTGCTGGAAGGCAGCCTCACCGAAGGCTTGCGTTGGTATGGCGCCCTGTCCCGCGAAACCGGGATCGAACTGCCCAGCCGCCATTTGGGCCTGGTGCAGGCCAGCGAGCTGAATGACCTCGACGTGCGCCTGGACGCCGCCGCCCAGGCATTGGGCAGCAGCTGTGAAGTCGCATTACCGCCACCGGTGACCTTCGCCGCGCCGGAAGTGATCGTGGCCGAACCATTGCTGGTCGGTGTGCGCATTGCGGTGGCCCGTGACGAAGCCTTCGCCTTCACCTATGGCGCCAGCCTCGACCTGCTGCGGGCGATGGGGGCCGAGTTGCACTTCTTCTCGCCGATCCATGATCGCCAACTGCCCGAGGCCGACAGCCTGTACTTGCCCGGCGGTTACCCGGAATTGCACCACCAGGCGCTGTCGCAAAACACGCCGATGCTTGACGCCATTCGTAACCATCATGCCGCCGGCAAACCCTTGCTCGCCGAGTGTGGCGGCATGCTCTACCTGTTGGATTCGCTTACCGATGTCGACGGCACCCGCGCCGAGCTGGTCGGCCTGCTGCAAGGCGATGCGGTGATGCAAAAGAAACTCGCGGCCCTGGCCCTGCAAAGCGTCGAACTGCCGGAAGGCGTGCTGCGCGGACACACGTATCACCATTCCCTGACCAGCACCGAGTGCCAGCCGATTGCCCGTGGCCTGAGCCCGAACGGTGGGCGCGGTGCCGAAGCGGTGTTCCGGCAGGGGCGGATGACGGCCTCTTACGTGCACTTTTATTTCCCGTCGAATCCGACGGCGGTAGCCGCGTTGTTTGCCCCGGACCGAGCTGAAACCCCATCCACTGTGGGAGGGGGCTTGCCCCCGATAGGGCCATGACCGACAACGCTTTCCCCCAGGCCGACCGCAACGCCGTCTACCGCGCCATCGCCGAACGCCGCGACATGCGCCACTTCAGCGGCGGCAGTGTCGCGCCCGAATTGCTGCATCGCCTGCTCCAGGCCGCGCACCAGGCCCCCAGTGTCGGCCTGATGCAGCCTTGGCGGTTTATCCGCATCAGCGACCGCGCATTGCGCAGCCGGATTCAACAGTTGGTGGAAGAAGAACGCGTGCGCACCGCCGAGGCGTTAGGAGAGCGCTCCGATGCGTTCATGAAGCTCAAGGTCGAAGGCATCCACGACTGCGCCGAAGTGCTGGTGGCGGCGTTGATGGATGATCGCGAGCGCCACATCTTCGGGCGGCGCACCTTGCCGGAGATGGACCTGGCGTCGCTGTCCTGTGCGATCCAGAACCTGTGGCTGGCGGCGCGGGTCGAGGGGCTGGGCATGGGCTGGGTCTCGCTGTTCGACCCCCAGGCCCTGGCCGACCTGCTGGGCCTGCCGCCCGGTGCGAAACCCCTGGCGGTCTTGTGCCTGGGGCCGGTGACGGAGTTTTACCCGGCACCGATGTTGCAGCTCGAAGGCTGGACCGAGCCTCGGCCGTTGAGTGACATGGTGTATGAAAATGCGTGGGGAGTGAGTCAATGAGTGTGGCCTTGCTGTGTGTCGCTGCGGTGGCGCTGGATGCGCTGCTGGGCGAGCCCAGGCGCTGGCATCCGCTGGTGGCGTTCGGCAATTTTGCCGGGCGCATCGAGCAGCGTTTCAACAGCGGTGGCCGGGGCTGGCGCAGCCATGGCGTGACTGCGTGGGTTATCGCCGTGGTGCCGTTGACCCTGCTGGCCACCGCGTTGTCGTGGGCGCCGTATATCGGCTGGGTCCTGGAGATCCTCGCGTTGTACTGCGCCCTCGGCATGCGCAGCCTCGGCGAGCATGTGATCCCGGTGGCCCAGGCCCTGCGCAGCGATGACCTCGACGCGGCTCGCACACGGGTGAGCTACCTGGTCAGCCGCCAGACCAGTGAACTGGACCGCACCGAAGTCGCCCGCGCCGCCACCGAATCGGTGCTGGAAAACGGCAGCGATGCGGTGTTTGCCGCGCTGTTCTGGTTTGTCGTCGCCGGCGTGCCGGGCGTGGTGCTCTACCGCCTGAGCAATACGCTCGACGCGATGTGGGGCTATCGCAACGAACGCTTCGAGCGTTTCGGTTGGGCCGCGGCCAAAATCGACGATGTACTCAACTATGTACCTGCACGCCTGGTGGCCTTGACCTACGCCGTGCTGGGCAAAACCCGCCTGGCCCTCAAATGCTGGCGCACCCAGGGGCCGACCTGGGACAGCCCCAATGCCGGGCCGGTGATGGCATCCGGCGCTGGCGCGTTGGGCGTTGAGCTGGGTGGCGCCGCGATTTACCACGGCGAGGTGCACCAGCGTCCGCCACTGGGCGAAGGCCCGGCGGCGGATGCCGATTCCATCGATCGCGGCTGGCAGCTGGTGCAGCGCGGCGTATGGTTGTGGTTGCTGATTCTCTGCGTGGGGGGGCAATTTTATGCTTGAGCACGGTGGCCGGCTGCGCAAGGCAGCGATTCAGTACGGGATTGCCGAGGCCGATTGGCTCGACCTGTCCAGCGGCCTCGCGCCCTGGCCGTGGCCGATCCCGGAGATTCCGCTGCGGGCCTGGGCGCGCTTGCCGGAATCGGACGACGGCCTGGAACAGGCGGCCAGCGAGTATTACGGCGCCGCGCATCTGCTGCCGGTGCCCGGCTCCCAGGCGGCGATTCAGTTGCTGCCGCGCCTGCGCCGTGCCGGCAAGGTCGGCGTGCTGTCGCCGTGCTACGCCGAACATGCCGAGGCCTGGCGGCGTGCCGGTTACGTGGTGCGTGAAGTGCAGGAGCAGGAAGTCGACTTCTTCCTCGACGTCCTTGACGTGCTGGTGGTGGTCAATCCCAATAACCCCACCGGATTGAGCCTGGCCCCGCAACGCCTGCTGGATTGGCACGCAAGGCTGGCCCAGCGCGGCGGCTGGCTGGTGGTGGACGAAGCGTTCATGGATGTCACCCCGCAGTTGAGCCTGGCGAGCCAGGCCCATCAGGTCGGCCTGATTGTGCTGCGCTCGTTCGGCAAGTTTTTCGGCCTGGCCGGTGTGCGCCTGGGCTTTGTGCTGGCCGAGCGCAGGCTGCTCAAGTTGCTGGCCGAACAGGTCGGGCCGTGGGCCGTCAGCGGGCCGACGCGGGTGCTGGGCCAAGTGTGCCTGCGCGATACCGCCGGCCATGCGCGGCAGCGGGCACGCTGCATCGAGGCCGGCCAGCGTTTGTTTGAACTGCTCGAACGCCGTGGCTTTCAACCCCAGGGCGGCTGCGCGTTGTTCCAATGGCTGATCACCCCGCACGCCGAACGCATGCACGAATTCATGGCCCAGCGCGGCATCTTGCTGCGCCTGTTTGTGCACAACAGCAGCGTACGGTTTGGCCTGCCCGACACCGAGGCCGACTGGCTGCGCCTTGACGAAGCGCTGGCGGCCTACAAGGACGCCTCATGACGACGCTGATGGTGCAAGGCACCACCTCCGATGCCGGCAAAAGTACCCTGGTGACCGCGTTGTGCCGCTGGCTGGTACGCCAGGGCATCGCCGTGGTGCCGTTCAAGCCGCAGAACATGGCGCTCAACAGCGCCGTGACAGCCGAAGGCGGCGAGATCGGCCGTGCCCAGGCGGTGCAGGCCCAGGCGGCCAACCTGGCGCCCCACACCGATATGAACCCGGTGCTGCTCAAGCCCAACAGCGACACCGGCTCCCAGGTGATCATCCATGGCCGTGCGGTCACCAGCATGAATGCCGTGGCGTATCACGATTACAAAGCCATCGCGATGCAGGCGGTGCTGGCCTCCCACGCGCGGTTGAGCGAAACCTACCCGGTGGTGATGGTGGAGGGTGCAGGATCCCCGGCGGAGATCAACCTGCGTGCCAATGACATCGCCAACATGGGCTTCGCAGAGGCCGTCGACTGCCCGGTGCTGTTGATTGCCGACATCAATCGCGGCGGGGTGTTCGCCCATCTGGTCGGCACCCTGGAATTGCTCTCTCCCAGCGAACAGGCGCGGGTCAAGGGCTTCATCATCAACCGCTTTCGCGGCGACATCTCACTGCTGCAACCGGGCCTGGACTGGTTGCAGGCACGCACCGGCAAACCGGTGGTCGGCGTATTGCCCTACGTGATGGACCTGCACCTGGAAGCCGAGGACGGCATCGACCGGCGCCAAACCGATAAGGCAGCGCAGGTGCTCAAGGTGGTGGTGCCGGTGTTGCCGCGCATCAGTAACCATACGGATTTCGATCCGTTGCGCCTGCATCCCCAAGTGGACTTGCAGTTCATCGGGCCGGGCCAGCCGATTCCGGCCGCCGACCTAATCATCCTGCCGGGCTCGAAAAGCGTGCGCAGCGACCTCGCGTACCTGCGTGCCCATGGCTGGGACACCGCCGTGGCGCGGCACTTGCGCTACGGCGGCAAGGTGCTGGGGATTTGCGGCGGTTTGCAGATGCTCGGTGAGCAGGTGCACGACCCGTTGGGCCTGGAAGGACCAGCCGGTTCCAGCGACGGCCTGGGGCTGCTGGCGTTCAGTACCACCCTGGAAGCCGAGAAACAGTTGCGTAATGTACGCGGGCGCTTGTTGCTGGAGGACGCCGAGGTCAGTGGCTATGAGATCCATGCCGGCGTGACGTGCGGCGCGGCCCTGGCGAACGCCGCCGTGCTGCTGGAGGACGGTCGCTGTGACGGCGCGCACAGTGCTGATGGGCAGATTCTTGGCACGTATTTGCATGGCGTGTTCGAGACGCCGGCGGCCTGCGGTGCGTTGCTGCGTTGGGCCGGGTTGCAGGATGTGCAGGCGGTGGATTATCACGCCCTGCGCGAGCGCGATATCGAACGGTTGGCGGATCTGGTGGAGAACCATTTGGATACCGATTTGTTGCGCAAACTGTGTGGGGTTTAATCGTGTACACACGGTTCAAATGTGGGAGGGGCGGTGCGACGATTCGACTTGCCCCCGATAGCGGTGTATCAGGTGCTGAATTGTTCAGGTATACCGAGTACATATCCATTCCTGCGGTAACGGCCACTTATGGTTCCGCTCTTACAGCGGCTCACTTTTGGAAATGCCCAAAAGTAAGCAAAAGGCCTTCGCCCCACCACTCGGCACCTCGCTCCGGCTTGAATCCGTGGGCCGCCGCAATGGGCCATCCCTGGCCCAGTGCGGCTAACCCGGCGTCCTGCCGGGTTACCCACGGATTCAAGCCTGCGTTCGGCCAGCGTGGTTTACGGGGCGACCTCAGATCAAAAGCCAGATCAAAAACGACTCGCTGCGCATCGTGGATGGGTGGGTGGGCAGGGGGGGTCTTATGCTTCAACTGATTTTAGGCGGCGCCCGCTCCGGCAAAAGCCGCCTCGCCGAAAAGCTCGCCAGCGACAGCGCTTTGCCCGTGATCTATATCGCCACCAGCCAACCGCTTGACGGCGAGATGAATGCCCGTGTTGCCTTGCATCGCGAGCGTCGTCCTGATCATTGGGGTTTGATCGAAGAACCTGTCGAGCTGGCGCGTGTGCTGCGCGAAAACGCCGCGCCCGGTCGTTGCCTGCTGGTGGATTGCCTGACCCTGTGGTTGACCAACCTGCTGATGCTCGAAGACGCGCAGCGCCTGGCGTTCGAGCGCGATCAATTGCTGGAAAGCCTGGCCGTGCTGCCGGGTGAAATTATTTTTGTCAGCAACGAGACCGGTTTGGGTGTCGTGCCGCTGGGCGAATTGACTCGCCGCTATGTGGATGAAGCCGGTTGGCTGCATCAAGCCTTGGCCGAGCGCTGTCAGCGTGTTGTCCTGACGGTTGCCGGCCTGCCCCTGACGTTGAAAGGTACTGCGTTATGACTGACACCTGGTGGCTCAACCCTTGTAAGGCCATTGACGCCTCGGCGTACGAACAAGCCCTGGCGCGCCAGCAGCAATTGACCAAGCCGGCCGGTTCCCTGGGCCAGCTGGAAGCGCTGGCCGTGCAATTGGCCGGCTTGCAGGGCCAGGTCAAGCCGTCGGTGGACCGGCTGTGGATTGCCATCTTTGCCGGTGACCATGGTGTGGTTGCCGAGGGTGTATCGGCATTTCCCCAGGAAGTGACCGGGCAGATGCTGCATAACTTTGTCACCGGTGGCGCGGCCATCAGTGTATTGGCGCGGCAACTGGATGCGCAGTTGGAAGTGGTCGACCTCGGTACGGTGACCCCTTCGCTGAGCCTGCCCGGCGTCCGTCACCTGAATATCGGCGCGGGCACCGCCAATTTCGTCAAGGGCCCGGCAATGACCGGCGCCCAGGGCCGATTGGCATTGCAGGCGGGTCGCGACAGTGTGCTGCGCGCCCGTGAAAGCGGTGCGCAGTTGTTTGTCGGCGGCGAGATGGGCATTGGCAACACCACCGCCGCCAGTGCGCTGGCCTGCGCCTTGCTCGATTGCCAGGTTGCCGAGCTGACGGGCCCGGGCACCGGATTGAATGCCCAAGGCGTCAGTCACAAGGTGGCGGTGATCGAACGCGCGCTGACGCTGCATGCCGCGCAGCGTGGGGATGCGCTGCACACTCTGTTTAATCTCGGTGGCTTTGAAATCGCTGCCTTGGTGGGGGCTTACCTGGCCTGTGCCCAGGAAGGCATCGTGGTGCTGGTGGATGGGTTTATCTGCACCGTCGCGGCGCTGGTCGCCACGCGCTTGAACCCGGCGTGCCGCGACTGGCTGCTGTTCGGCCACCGCGGTGCCGAGCCTGGCCATCGCCATGTCTTGCAGAGCCTCGATGCACAACCGTTGCTGGAACTCGGCCTGCGCCTGGGCGAGGGCAGTGGCGCGGCGTTGGCGGTGCCATTGCTGCGCCTGGCCTGTGCGCTGCACGGGCAGATGGCGACGTTTGCCGAAGCGGCCGTGGCAGACCGTCCGGCATGACCTTGCACCTGGACCTGTTGCGCCATGGCGAAACCGAACTGGGCGGCGGCCTGCGCGGCAGCCTGGACGATGCATTGACCGCCAAGGGCTGGGAACAGATGCGCGCCGCTGTGCTGGCACAGGGGCCCTGGGAGCGGCTGATCAGTTCGCCGCTGCAACGCTGTGCGCGGTTCGCGGAGGAACTGGGCGCGCGGTTGAATGTGCCTGTGAGCCTGGAAAAGGACCTGCAGGAACTGCACTTCGGTGCCTGGGAAGGGCAGAGTGCGGCAGCGCTGATGGAGACCGACGCCGAAGGCCTGGGCCGGTTCTGGGCCGATCCCTACAGCTTCACGCCGCCCCAGGGCGAACCGGTCAGCGCGTTTTCCCAGCGGGTTTTGGGCGCTGTCCTGCGCCTGCATAAGGCGTATGCCGGTGAGCGTGTGCTGTTGATCAGCCACGGTGGGGTGATGCGTTTGCTGTTGGCCCAGGCTCGGGGGCTGCCCCGTGAGCAGTTGCTGAATGTCGAAGTCGCTCATGGTGGGTTGTTCAACCTGCAGGTCGGCGCCGATGGCGTGTTGAAGGAAGGAGTCTGAGCATGCTGCCGTTCTGGATCGCCGTGCAGTTCCTGAGCAGTTTGCCGATTCGCCTGCCGGGTATGCCGCAGCCGCAGGAACTGGGGCGCTCGTTGCTGTTTTATCCCGTGGTCGGGTTGCTGTTCGGCATGCTGCTGTGGGGCCTCAATACGCTGTTGACCGGATCACCGCTGTTGTTGCACGCCGCGCTGCTGCTGACGGCCTGGGTATTGCTCAGTGGCGGCTTGCACCTCGACGGCCTGGCGGACAGCGCCGATGCCTGGCTGGGTGGCTTCGGCGACCGCGAGCGCACCCTCAGTATCATGAAAGACCCGCGCAGCGGGCCGATTGCCGTGGTCACCCTGGGCCTGGTGTTGCTGCTCAAGTTCACCGCACTGGTGGCTTTGATCGAACAGCACAACGGTGTGGCGTTGATTCTCGCGCCGTTGATCGGGCGCGCGTCGATGCTCGGGTTGTTTCTCACCACCCGTTATGTGCGAGCGGGTGGGTTGGGCCAGGCGTTGTCGGATCATTTACCGCGCGTCGTCGGGCAACAGGTGCTGATCCTCAGTGGTCTGGCCTGCATCCTGATCGGTGGTTTCAGCGGTGGGGTCGCTGTGCTGCTCGCGGCCGTGTGTTTTATCGGCCTGCGCCAGCTGATGGTCAATCGCCTCGGCGGCACCACAGGCGATACCGCTGGCGCGCTGCTGGAGCTGCTGGAAGTGGCTGTTCTGGTCGGTTTGGCGTTGTAACACTTTCTTGCATTTCCTTAATCGCGGGTATATACACGTTCCATGCTCGCCTCCCAATGTTTATGTACCAACCTGCGACGTGCCGCCCGTGGCGTCAGCAGGCACTACGACGGCGCCCTCGACGGCTTCGGGATCAACGTCGCCCAGTATTCCTTGCTGTGCAACCTGCAGCGCCTCGATCAACCGAGCATTTCCAGCCTGGCCGACGCCATGGGCCTGGATCGCAGCACCTTGGGGCGCAACCTGCGGGTGTTGGAAGGTGAGGGCCTGGTGCGGATGGTGGAGGGCGATGACCTGCGCAACCGCCTGGTGCTGTTGACCGCCGCCGGTGAAGAGCGCCTGGCCGCTGCGTTACCCGCCTGGGAGGCGGCGCAACAGAAATTGATCGATCAACTCGGCGCGGAAAAACGCGAAACCCTGTTGGCCTTGCTGGATGAACTCGCCTGAACGCGGGTTTGTTCGAATACAAGCGGGTATATACCCGCGAACGGAGAATAAGAAATGACGTCGATGTGGCGCACCAGTGGTTGGATCCTTGTAGGGAGTGCGCTGATCCTGGCGTTGTCCTTGGGCGTGCGGCACGGGTTCGGCCTGTTCCTGGCGCCGATGAGCAGCGAATTCGGCTGGGGCCGTGAGACCTTTGCCTTTGCCATCGCCTTGCAGAACCTGATCTGGGGTCTGGCGCAGCCCTTTACCGGTGCCCTGGCCGACCGGTTCGGCGCCACCAAGGCGGTGTTTGTCGGCGGCGTGTTGTACGCCGCAGGCCTGGTGTTGATGGGCCTGTCGGATTCGGCGTGGTCGTTGTCCTTGAGTGCCGGCCTGCTGATCGGGATTGGCCTGTCGGGTACATCGTTCTCGGTGATTCTGGGCGTGGTCGGCCGCGCCGTGGCGCCGGAAAAGCGCAGCATGGCCATGGGCATTGCCAGCGCCGCCGGTTCGTTTGGCCAGTTCGCCATGGTGCCGGGCACCTTGGGCTTGATCAGTTGGCTGGGCTGGTCGGCCGCCTTGCTGGCGCTGGGCCTGATGGTGGCGCTGATCCTGCCGCTGGTGAGCATGCTCAAGGACCGCCCGCTGCCGGTCATGGCCGGCCAGCAGACCCTGGGTGAAGCCTTGAAGGAAGCCTGCTCCCACTCCGGGTTCTGGCTGCTGGCCTTCGGCTTTTTCGTCTGCGGTTTCCAAGTGGTATTTATTGGTGTGCACCTGCCGGCCTACCTGGTGGACCAGCACTTGCCGGCCACCGTCGGTACCACGGTGTTGGCGTTGATCGGGCTGTTCAATATCTTCGGTACCTACACCGCCGGCTGGCTCGGCGGGCGCATGTCCAAGCCGCGCCTGTTGACCGGGTTGTACCTGCTGCGTGCGGTGGTGATCATCCTGTTCCTGTGGGCACCGGTGACCGAAGTCACGGCCTACCTGTTCGGCATGGCCATGGGCTTTTTGTGGCTGTCCACGGTACCGCTGACCAACGGCACGGTCGCCACGTTGTTCGGGGTGCGAAACCTGTCCATGCTCGGTGGGATCGTGTTCCTTTTCCACCAGCTCGGCTCGTTCCTTGGCGGCTGGTTGGGCGGAGTGGTCTATGATCGAACCGGTAACTACGATTTGATCTGGCAAGTGGCGATCCTCTTGAGCGTGCTCGCCGCAGCCTTGAATTGGCCGGTGCGTGAGCGGCCGGTGGCGCGATTGCAGGCGCAGATGGAGGCGGCATGAGTTCGACCTGGTATTGGTGTGGCGGGGCCGCCGCGACCGCGCTGTTGCTGGCCCTGGCCTGGTGGGGCTGGCAGCGCGGTGGCCTGGCGTTGATGCAACTGGGTATGTCGATCTGTTAAGTTCGGTGCCTGAACTCTTTAAAGGACTTTTCGACATGCAGATGCGCTGGCTGGCTGTACCTGTGCTGATGGCTGCTTTTGGCGGTGTGGCGTTGGCTGCCGATTGCCCGCCGTTGCTGGAGGGTCAACTGCCCAAGTTGCGCGCCAAGGAATCCATCGACCTGTGCCAACGTTTTGCCGGCAAGCCCCTGGTGATCGTCAACACGGCGAGCTTTTGCGGGTTCGCGCCGCAATTCAAAGGCCTTGAAGCGCTGTATCAACGCTACAAGGGCGAAGGGTTGGAGGTGATCGGCGTGCCATCCGATGACTTCAAGCAGGAAGCCAAGACCGGCGAAGAAACCGCCAAGGTCTGCTACGTGAATTACGGCGTGACCTTCACCATGACCGAGCCGCAGAAGGTCAAGGGGCCGGACGCGGTGCACCTGTTCAAGGTATTGGCGCAGCAGAGCAATGCGCCGAAGTGGAATTTCTACAAGTACGTGGTCGACCGCCAGGGCAAGGTGATTGCCGATTTCTCCAGCTTGACCAAGCCGGACAGTCCTGACCTGATCAAGGCGGTGGAGCAGGCGATAGCGTCCAAACCCTGACCAACGCCCATTGAAAAGCCCCGCCTCCTTTGCAGGAGCGCGGGGCTTTTTTACACCCGCCTGGATCAGAAGGTGTAGGTCATGCCCAGGCCGAAACCGTTGGCACTGTTTTCGTATTTGGCGCTGTAGTTGGACGGCAGCGAGGTGTTATTGACCTTGACGTCTTCTTCCTTGAGGTAGGAGTACGCCAGGTCGACCGTCATGTTATCCATGACCTTGTAGCCCAGGCCCACACTGAAGATCGTCCGGTCGCCAGTAGGAATACGTGGCGAACGATCTTTGTTGTTGGTTGGCGACTGGTCGAAGGTCAGGCCGGTACGCAGTACCACCTGCTTGGTCAACTGGTAGGAGGTACCCACGGCATAGGCCCAGGTGTCGTGCCAGTTTTGTTCTTCGGTGATGTTGGCGATTCGGCTAGGGGCCAGGGCGCCACCGTTTGTCGCGGTCACACCTTCGTTGTTGACGGTGATCTCTTTCAGGCGGCTCCAGCGTGTCCAGGTTGCGCCGCCGTACAGTTTCCAGGCATCGGTCAGGTCTTGAGTGACAGACAGGTCGTAGGATTCCGGGGTCTCGATTTTCAAGGAGGCGTCGTAACGATTGTTGCGCAATGCGCCTTGAGTCTGGGCCGGACCACTGACGGTGGTGTGCCCCTCAAGCTTGTAGTTGACCTTGGAGTGGTAGGTCAGGCCAACTCGGGTAGTATCGGTTGCTTGTACAAGTACACCGACATTGAAGCCCAGTGCGGTGTCATCACCCTTGATCTTGACGTTGGTGTCAGAGAAAGGTGCGCCGATTACCAGCGTCTTGTCCGACTCCAACACCCCGGAGATGCGGTTGATGGTCGGACCAAAACCGATGGAAACCTTGTCGTTGAAGGCATAGCTGACAGTCGGCTGGAAGGTCATGACCTTCACTTCGCTCTTGCTGCCGAAGCCACGACCCTGGAAGCCGTTTTCATAGTCGGTCACCAGACCGAACGGTGCATAGACGCCGAAGCCGATGGCCCACTGATCGTTGAGTTTATTGGTGTAGAAGCCGAATGGCACCGCGGTGAACGGAACCATATCACCTTTGTTTGAGCCGCTTGGGCGGCCACTTGCGTCCTTGATATCGGTCGACGCATCAATGGCAGCGACACCACCGGTGATTTGCTGGCCATTCAGGCGCGACATACCGGCAGGGTTACCGTAGACAGTGCTTGCATCATCGGCAGAAGAGGAGCGACCTGCGAAACCCGTACCCATCCCGCTGACGCTCTGTTCGTTCAGTGCGAAACCGCTTGCGAACAGTTGGGAGGATGCCATGGCAACGGCGAGGCTAAGTGTGGTCTTGAGCATTACTTTTTTCATTATTAGAACTCCGTGGTGATCACCGCTGCGGAAAGTATCAATAAAATTAACATCGCGCTATAGGCTGTAATGCAGGAGATAGAGCTGTTTTGTAGGACAATCCGACCAAAATTCGGCTTTTTTGCCGAATCTTGCAAATTGCCCGGTCAGCAGGCCACGTGATTCAGGGGCGAAACACAGGTTTGCCAGGCCTGGGTGAAATCCCGCAGCCTTCCTTGAGGATGAAATATTTCTTTCCAGATACGCGCCATGGCTAAAACATCACCGGGTGGTGGCAGGGCAGGGCTGTGTTGTTCGACCAGGAGCCAGGCGATGGCCGTGGCATAACGCAGGTTTACGGTGAGTTCCAGTTGGGGTGCACTGAGAAAGGCGTGTTGGCTGGCGAGCCCGCGTACCAGGCTGGCACGCTCGGGGTCGAGCGCCAGGTAGTTGTCCCACAAGCCACGATGGCGAGGTTCGGTGATGCTGTACAGGCCGTGGCCGCGTCGATCATGCAGGGCGGAACCCAATTCCGACTGGCTGGCGGCGATACCCAGCAGCAGTGACTCAGCCGTGGGGCTCTGCTGGCCGAGGTACGTCAGCGTCGGCCGGATCACATAACGACACAATTCACTGGCTGCGATACCCATACATGCCTCAATCCGTGAAAAGGGTCGACGAGCCCTGAGAAAGGGGGCTTGGCAGCAGTGGATCGGCTCTCAGGCTCGTCGGAAGCGGATCATGCCGCTTGAGTTGAAGTGTAGTGTCATATTCATGAGGTAAAGGACTGTTTTTAAAACATCTTCTTCATCCAGTTATAACGTTTATATCGATTTGAAATTAGTGCAAATACTCGAGGCAAGAATGACGGGCAATAAAAAACCCTGTGTTTTAAACAGGGTTTTTTGTGTTTCAGCGACTCGGGTCGATCAGGCAACCAGTGCCTGACGGGTGCGCTCGATCACGGCCTGCAGCGGTTCAGCGCTGGAGTATTGATCGGGGTACAGGCGTTCGCTGTGACGGGCGATGCCGTGTTCGTTGACCAGGGTGAAGCTGAAGCAGCCTTTGCGAGCGGCCATGATCAGGCAGTTCATTGGGGCAAAAGCGTTGGTGAGGGTGCGAATGGCATCCTGAGTGTGGATAGCGGACATATTATTGGTGTTCCTACAAATGACACGGATAAGAACCGTGCAACGTTAAAACGTTCCAGTAACGTTGATCACCATTGATCGAACGAAGAACCCGACTGGAACAAAGCAGCCAGTTTGAAGCGCTTATTAAGTTAGGCGCGCTTGGGCTGGCAGGTAGGTACTTAGGAGGGCAGGCAACACAACAAGGGCAAAGGTTCTGGGCCCGGGGTGAAGATCCTGATCAATTTGCAGGTTGGTTCGGTCAGAGTATGAAAACTTCGCGGCACCCTTTGCTTGTTCAAAGGCAGTGTCGTCGCTAGTGATACCTGGAAACCATCGAGGTGGTCGATCCCGTGTTGTTCAGGGGAGTTGTTCGACCAGAATTGACTTTCAGCTTGGTACTAACGCTGCGGATAGTAACGGATTGAAACAGGCAATGGAAGCGTGTTAATCAAAAAACTTCAATCAGCCGCCCAGCAGGCCACGGTACACCAGCACCGTGACGGCGGCGGCGAGGGAACAACCCAATCCATAGGCGGCCAGGGTAAGGCGCAAGGATTGGCCGGTCTCGACCATCTTCATCACATCGCCCATGTCGTCGATACGGCCTTCACCCAGCTCGATGCACAAGCTCACGGCGGTGAACGCGGCCGATAGCAGGATGGCGATGGCAAACAACGCCCCATCCGGGGATGGCAGCGCGACATTGATCCCTAATGAAATGGCACAGATGGCCAGTAACAACACGGCAAATAACAGCATTCCTTTCATCGGCCCACTCAGCGTTGTGTTGTCCGTCGGGCAGTGTGGCGAGCGGGAAAAGATTTGAAAAGTCCCTGCTTTGCCTCGGCGGTAACATTTTTGAAGGCTATCGCTTCAAAAAAAGCCGGGGATATAACCATCGGATCGGTACTTGTGCACATTAGTTGCGCCGTGTGTAACCAGGCTGTCAATCGCTGGACAGGGCCGCCATTTGCCTGCAATGGAAATTTAAGTCAATGAAAAATCTGGCTTTTTTTTATTGGTGAAAAAATCGTCAGTTTGACTGCGGGCCCCGTTCCATGGGCCTTTGCGCGAGTTAAAGGCTGGTTGTCCACTGAGTTATCCACAGCTTCTGTGGATTGTCCCGAGCGCTTGCTCTAGAACGGGCGTGCAGGATTTTTTCAGCTTTACCTGTGCGAAAAAAAGAGTAGAGTGGCGCGCCTTCCGTTCTGTCCCACAGTGCTTTATGAAGTTTCGCTCAGTATCACCTTCTGTTACCGACATCCCCCAGACTGTTACCGCACCCAAGCGTTTTTCCTTGAAAGTCGCCCTGTGGTTGCTCGACAGCCCACGCCTGGGGCATAGCACCAACGTCAAACACTTCGCCGGGCGCTTGCTCAAGCAGCCGGCCCGTGAGGGCGTAGTGGCTGCGCAAAGCCGTCTGGGCCAATTGATGTGCCGCGAGTGCGGCAACGCCCGCGACCGCCGCATCGGCCACGATCTGCTGCGCCTGGCCGCCCGTGCCGGTGACCGCCGCGCCCAACGGGAACTGGGTCAGGTCGAAGACTGAGCTGTCCTCACGCTCTACGCTTGGTTAACCTTGCTCCTTTTCGGTGATGGCAGAAATGGCTATGGTTTTTGACTGGACCAGTATTGCCCTGGGCCTGGCTGGCGCCGCAGTGCCTTTATTGGCGGTGTGCTGGCAGCTTCAACGGCGGTTGACCGCGCGGACCACCGGCTGGGAACTGCTCGAAGAGCGCCTGGCCACTGCGCAACTGGCCCAGGAAGGCCTCGCCGCTCAACTGGATGCCAGTCGCGATGAAATCAGCGATCTGAGTCACGCCAACGCCGCCAAGCAAGCGGACCTGGCTGCAGTGCGCCGCGAGGTCGAGCTGTTGCAGATCGATCGCGACAACGCCCGCGACGCCGCCCACGCCTGGAACCTTGACCGCAGCGCCAAGGAAACCGAATTACGCCGCCTCGACGCACTGTCGGCCGCCTTGCGCGCCGAACTGCGTGAGCAGCAGGAAAGCCATCAGCAGCGCCTCGCCGACCTGCAGGGCTCGCGGGACGAGTTGCGTGCGCAGTTTGCTGAGCTGGCCGGCAAGATCTTCGATGAGCGCGAGCAGCGCTTTGCCGAGACCAGTCAGGAGCGCCTTGGCCAGTTGCTCGATCCCTTGAAGGAACGCATCCAGTCCTTCGAAAAACGCGTGGAAGAAAGTTACCAGAACGAGGCTCGCGAGCGCTTTTCCCTGGCCAAGGAGCTTGAACGTCTGCAGCAACTGAACCTGCGTCTGTCAGACGAAGCCACCAACCTGACCCGCGCCCTCAAGGGCCAGAAAACCCAGGGCAACTGGGGTGAGTTGATCCTCGAACGGGTGCTGGAACACGCCGGCCTGGAGAAGGGCCGCGAGTACCAGACCCAGGTCAGCTTGAAGGGCCCGGACGGTGAGCGCTTCCAACCGGATGTGCTGATCATGCTGCCCGGCGATAAGCAGGTGGTGGTGGATTCCAAGGTCAGCCTGACCGCGTACCAGCAGTATGTCGCAGCGGATGACGAGGTGATCGGCCAGGCAGCCTTGAAGCAGCACGTGCTGTCGCTGCGTAATCACGTCAAAGGCTTGGCCGGCAAGGATTACAAACGCCTGGAAGGTTTGCACAGCCTGGATTTCGTGTTGTTGTTCGTGCCGATCGAAGCCGCTTTTTCCGCGGCCTTGCAGGCCGAACCGAATCTGTTCCAAGAGGCTTTCGACCGGCATATCGTGATCGTCAGCCCAACGACGCTGCTCGCCACCCTGCGGGTGATCGACAGTCTCTGGAAGCAAGAGCGTCAAAGCCAGAACGCCCGCGAAATCGCCGAACGCGCCGGGTGGCTGTACGACAAGTTCGTGCTGTTTATCCAGGACCTGGACGAAGTGGGCAATCGTCTACAGCAATTGGACAAGGCTTACAGCGCGGCGCGGAACAAGCTGACGGATGGGCGCGGAAACCTGGTCAGTCGCACCGAGCAATTGAGGTTGCTCGGTGCGCGTGCCAGCAAAAGCCTGCCGGCGGATTTGCTGGAGCGGGCGATGACCGACGCCGACGGCGTCGCGCACCTGCCCGAATAAACACAATCCGAAAGGTGGAAGGGGGCAAGCTCCCTCCCCAATTTTGACTGAGTACATCCGGTTTACAGCGGTAAGTGCCGACTCAGCAGCGCCCGCAGCGCGGCGGGCTTCACCGGTTTGGCGAGGTAATCCAGCCCTGCCGCGTGCACCTCTGCCACCATCTCCGGGCGGCCGTCGGCACTGATGACCACACCGGGAATCGGCTCCGCCATTTGCGCCCGCAGCCAGCCCATGAGCTCGGTGCCGGTCTCGCCGTGGTCGAGGTGGTAATCCACCAGCGCCAGTTGCGGGCGTACGCCTTGCTCCAGCAGCGCCGCACATTGCGCCTGGTCGGTGGCGGTCCACACTTCACAGCCCCAGCGTGTCAGCAGGCTGCGCATACCGATCAGGATGCTCTCTTCGTTATCCACGCAGAGTACTTGCGCGCCGCTTAACGGCAGGCCGTTCTCCTGGGTAGGCTTGGCCTGCGGGCTGGCCTGGTTGCGTGCCATCGGCACACGCACGCTGAACACGCTGCCCTTGCCCGGCCAGGAGCGTACGCTCAAGCGATGGCCCAGCACCCGGCACAGGCCGTCGGCAATCGCCAGGCCCAGGCCCAGGCCTTTCTCGGCGCGGGTCTGGTGGCTGTCCAGGCGCTTGAACTCTTCGAAGATCACCTTCTGTTTATCCAACGGGATGCCAGGGCCTCGGTCCCAGACTTCCAGGCACAGCTCGCCCTTGCGCCGGCGTACGCCCAGCAGCACCGGGCCGTCGGCATACCGGAAAGCGTTAGTCAGGAAATTCTGCAGGATCCGCCGCAGCAACTTGATGTCACTGTCCACGCGCAAGCGGCTGCCGCGCAGGCGAAAACGCAGGCCTTGTTCCTGGGCCAGGGCCTTGAATTCCGCGCCGAGGGTGTCGAACAGTTCGTTGAGCACAAAGGGCTGGCGCTGCGGGTTGATCTTGCCGTTTTCCAGGCGCGAGATATCCAGCAGGTCGCTGATCAGGTCTTCGGCCGAACGCAGTGAGCTGTCCAGGTGCTGTACCAGTTGCCGGGCTTCGCTGGACAGGCCGTCGTTCTGGTGGGAAAGGGCGGCGGAGAACAGACGGGCGGCGTTCAGCGGTTGCATCAGGTCATGGCTGACGGCCGCGAGGAAGCGGGTCTTTGACTGGCTGGCGGACTCGGCAACGCCCTTGGCATCGGTGAGCGCCACATTGAGCTGCGACAGTTCGTGGGTGCGCTCGGTCACCCGTTGTTCGAGGCCTTCGTTGGCCTCGGTGAGTGCCTGCTCGGCCTCGCGGAACGCGGTAATGTCGGTGAAACTCATGACGAAGCCGCCGCCGGGCATCGGGTTGCCGATCAGCTCGATCACCCGCCCATTCGGGAACAGCCGCTCTGACGTATGCGCGCGGCCCTGGCGCATCCAGTGCAGGCGGCGCGCCACGTGCACCTCGGCTTCGCCGGGTCCGCACAGACCGCGCTCGGCGTTGTGGCGGATGATGTCGGCAATCGGTCGGCCTACGCTGATCAGCCCGTCCGGATAATTGAACAACTCCAGGTAACGCCGGTTCCAGGCCACCAGTTTCAGGGACTGGTCCACCACACTGATGCCCTGGGTGATGTTCTCGATGGCGCCTTGCAGCAAGGCACGATTGAATTGCAGCACTTCGGACGCTTCGTCGGCGATGCGTACCACGTCTTCCAGCTGCATTTCCCGCCCTTCGATCGCCGCTTTCACCACGGCCCGGGTCGAGGATGCGCCGAGTACGCCGGCCAGCAATCGCTCGGTGTGGGCGATCCAGTCGTTGTCGGCATTCTGGTTGGGATTAAAGCCTTTGCCCTGGCGATAGGCGAAGCGGATAAAACTCTGCTGGGCCCGTTCTTCGCCGACAAACCGCGCGGCCAGGCTGAGCAGGTCGCTGATCTGTACCGACAGCATCGAGCGGGCATTGGCGCGCTGGCTGATTTCCTGGCCGATAAAGCGCCCGGCTTGCCAGTGTTCCGACACACGTGTGCGCGACAGCATCGACACCCACACGAACAGCGTGAAGTTACCTGCCAGGGAGAACACGGTGCCCAGGGTCAGTGAGGTGACGGACAAACCGAGCGGGTGCGAATGCATCCACGTCAGCCCCGGGAAAATGGCGAGAGACCACCCCAGGCTTTTCGCGGTAACCGGCAGGACCAAGGTGTAGAACCACAGGAACGTACCCGCCGCCAGCCCCGCAAATACACCGCGTCGGTTGGCTTGCTTCCAATACAGTGCGCCCAGCATGGCCGGGGCCAGTTGAGTCACCGCGGCAAACGCGATCTGGCCGATGGTCGCCAGGCTCGCGGTGGAGCCCAGCAGGCGGTAGCTGACATACGCCAGCAGCAGGATGATCACGATGCTGACCCGGCGCACCGACAGCATCCAGTGGCGGAACACTTCGAACGGGCGCTCGGCGCTGGAGCGGCGCAGCAGCCAAGGCAGCAGCATGTCGTTGGAGACCATGGTCGACAAGGCGATGCTCGCCACGATCACCATGCCGGTGGCCGCCGACGCACCGCCGATAAACGCCAGCACGGCGAGGGCCGGGTGAGCCTCGGCCATTGGCAGGCTGATCACGTAGGAGTCCGGCAGCACCGAGCCGGGCAGCATCATCTTGCCACCCAAGGCGATCGGCACGACAAACAGCGCGGCGAGGATCAGGTAGGCCGGAAACACCCACTTGGCCAGGCGCAGATCCTGGGGGTCGATATTCTCGACGACCGTCACATGGAACTGCCGGGGCAAGCAGATGATCGCCATCATGGCGACGCCGGTCTGCACCACCATCGACGGCCAGTTGATGGTTTCCTTCCAGTATTCCTCCAGGCGTGGCGCGAGCATCGCCTGGCTGAACAGGTCGCCGAAACCGTCGTACAGGCCGTAGGTCACAAACGCCCCGACCGCGAGAAAGGCGAACAGCTTCACCAACGATTCAAACGCAATCGCCAGCACCATGCCGCGGTGGTGTTCGGTGGCGTCGAGGTTGCGGGTACCGAACACAATGGTGAACAGCGCCAGCACCAGGGACACGATCAAGGCGGTGTCCTGGGCTCGGGTGCCGGTGGTATCGGCACCTGCGCCAATCAGCAGGTTGACCCCCAGCACAATGCCTTTGAGTTGCAGGGCGATATAAGGCAACACGCCCACCAGGCAGATCAGCGCGACCACCACCGCCAGGGACTGGGATTTGCCATAGCGTGCGGCGATGAAGTCGGCGATGGAGGTGATGTTTTCCTGCTTGCTGATCAGGATCATCTTCTGCAGGACCCAGGGTGCCAACACCAGCAACAGCACCGGTCCCAGGTAGATCGGTAGAAACGCCCACAGCTGTTCGGCGGCCTGGCCTACGGCGCCGAAGAAGGTCCAGCTGGTGCAGTAGACGGCCAGCGACAGGCTATAGACCCAGGCACGCATGCGCGGCGGCAGCGGCGCATGGCGGCGGTCACCGTAGAAGGCGATGGCAAACATAATGGCCATATAGGCCAGGGCAACGGCGGCGATCAGCCCGCTGGACAGCGTCATGGTAACTCCGAGCATGAGAACACCCAGGCATTCCAGGCCCGGTTGGACAGTCTCGCATGATGCCTGGGGTTAGTCAGTGTCGACCAAGGTCGTGTGGGATCTAATGTCGCAGTGGGCGCTCAGCGCGGTGGCAGGGTTTTCTGGCGCAGGATGTAGATTGTCACCAGTACGGCGCTGGTCAACATGAAGCCACGTGCCCATGGCAACGGAACCAGGTAACAGGAAAAACCGATACTCAGCCACATCAGGCCGATGGCGTAGACCTTGCCCTTGAGCGGGATGCCGTTGCCGTCCAGGTAGTCACGAATCCAGGGGCCCAGGCGCGGGTGTTCCACCAGCCACTGGTAGAAACGCGGGGAGCTGCGAGCGAAGCAGGCGGCGGCGAGCAGGAGGAAGGGGGTGGTCGGCAATACCGGCAGGAAAATACCGATCACTCCCAACGCTACGCTCAGCCAGCCGATGGCCAGCAGCACGTAGCGCAGGAGCAGCGAGCGATTGCCCATGGGTGTCACGGGCAAGCGACTCAGTGGTGGCGTGGCTTGAGGATCGCCGGTTTTTCGTCAGGGGCGTTGCACAGCAGGTACAGGGCGGTCAGGGCTTCCGGGATCTGTACGATCATGTCGTCCATCAGGTTGGCGTCGGCGGCGATGTCGGAAAATTCAGCTTCTTCCTCGAACAACCCCGAACCGACCATGATCGGCAAAAGCATTTCGCTGACTTCTTCCTCGGCGGTTTCGAACCAGGCGGCTTCACGCAGGAACACACCTTCCATGAAGCCGATGCACCAGCCGCGCAGGTCGGAGTCGTCCGGCTCTTCGCCCAGGTCCAGCTCGCACGGCAACTCGAACTCTTCATCGGAGGCCAGTTGGCGCGAGATGTGGGCCTTGAGGGCCAGCAGGGTGGATTCGATTTCTTCGCGCTGGGCGGCGTCGGCGTAGTGCGGCTCTTCGGCGAACAGTGCGTCGATCCATTCACGGTCGGGAACGACCTCGGAGCAGATCGACAGGGCGGTCAGGTAGCCGTGGGCGGCCACGTAGTCCAGCGCCTCGTCATGCAGCTCATCGGCGTCGAGGAAGGCTTGCAGGCGGGTTAGTTGCTCAGCGAAGGACATTGAAGGACTACCTTGGGAATAAACGATGCTGAATTCTAGGCTTTCTTGCGCGCCCAAGCCAGTCGGCATGCATATTTGCCAGGTTTTAGAGACGGGCTGCAATTCGTCAGCGGCGCCCTTTGCCGGATGACGCTCGGGTATACTGCCGCGTTTTGTGATGCCCCTGCAGGCCAAGCGCCAGGTCGAGAAAACTTCGCTTACGGATTATTTTCCGTGAGCCCGTATTTTTTCGACCAGCCTGTACAGAGGGATTTCGGCACTATTTTGTTGGAGTTATACATGCTCGATCAGGCTCAACGCGTCCTCAAGGACATCTTCGGCTACGACAGTTTTCGTGGCCGCCAGGGTGCGATCATTGAGCGCGTGGCCAAGGGCGGTGATGCCCTGGTCCTGATGCCTACCGGTGGTGGCAAGTCGTTGTGCTTCCAGGTGCCGGCGTTGTTGCGCAACGGCCTGGCAGTGGTGGTGTCGCCCCTGATCGCGTTGATGGACGACCAGGTTGCGACTCTGGAAGAACTTGGCGTCGCTGCCGCTGCCTTGAACTCCACCCTCAGTGCGGAGCAGCAACGCGACCTGGCCGCGCGGATCAAGCGCGGTGAAGTGAAGATGCTTTACCTGGCACCTGAGCGCCTGGTGCAGCCGCGCATGCTGGCGTTTTTGCAGAGCCTGGAAATTGCCCTGTTCGCCATCGACGAAGCCCACTGCGTATCGCAATGGGGGCATGATTTCCGCCGCGAATATTTGCAGCTCGGTCAACTGGCGGAGCTGTTCCCGGACGTCCCGCGCATCGCCCTGACCGCCACGGCCGACAAGCGCACCCGTGAAGAAATCGTCGAGCGCCTGCACCTGCAGAACGCCGAGCGGTTCCTGTCGAGCTTCGACCGGCCGAATATTTTCTACCGCATCGTGCCCAAGGAGCAGCCGCGCAAGCAGTTGCTGGCGTTCCTCTCCGAGCGGCGCAGCGATGCGGGCATTGTCTATTGTCTGTCGCGCAAGAAGGTCGATGAAGTGGCTGCGTTCCTCTGCGAGCAGGGCTACCCGGCGCTGCCGTACCACGCCGGCCTGCCCAACGAAACGCGCGCTGCCCACCAGAAACGCTTCCTCAACGAGGAAGGCCTGATCATGGTGGCCACCATCGCGTTCGGCATGGGCATCGACAAATCCAACGTGCGCTTCGTGGCGCATATGGATCTGCCCAAGTCCCTTGAGGCCTATTATCAGGAGACCGGACGTGCGGGTCGTGATGGCCTGCCGGCGGATGCCTGGATGGTCTACGGCCTGCAGGACGTGGTGATGCTCAAGCAGATGCTGCAGAACTCCGAAGGCGATGAGCGCCACAAGCGCCTGGAGCAGCACAAGCTCGACGCGATGCTCTCGTTGTGTGAAGAGACCCGCTGCCGCCGCCAGACCTTGCTGGCCTACTTCGACGAGGACATGCCGCAACCGTGCGGCCACTGCGATAACTGCATCGATGGTGTACAGACCTGGGACGCCACCGAGCCCGCGCGCCAGGCGCTGTCGACGATCTACCGCACCGGTCAGCGTTATGGCGTCGGTCATCTGGTGGATGTATTGCAGGGCAAGGACAACGAAAAAGTACGCAGCTTCGGCCACGAGAAACTCTCGGTCTACGGCGTCGGTAAGGCCCGTGCCGAGGGCGAGTGGCGTTCGCTGTTCCGGCAGATGGTCGCGCGCGGCCTGGTTGACATCGATATCGAAGGGTATGGCGGCCTGCGTCTGAACGACAGCTGCCGGCCGCTGCTCAAGGGCGAGGTGAGCCTGGAGCTGCGCCGCGACCTCAAGCCGCAAACCACCGCCAAGACCAGCACCAGCCAGGCCAGCCAGCTTGTACGGGGTGAGGAGCGCGAACAGTGGGAAGCCCTGCGGTCCCTGCGACGCAAACTGGCCCAGGAACACAGCGTGCCGCCGTACGTTATTTTCCCCGACTCCACGTTGCTGGAAATGCTGCGCGAGCAGCCCACCACCATGGCCGAAATGGCGCGGGTCAGCGGCGTCGGTGCGCGTAAGCTGGAGCGCTACGGCCAGGCCTTCCTCGAAGTGCTCGGTGGCCAGGCCGAAGCGCCGAAGGAAATTGCCGATATTCGCCATGAACTGATCAGCCTGGCCCGCGCCGGCATGACCCCGATCCAGATCGCCGGCCAGTTGCAATGCACGGAGAAAAACGTCTACACCTTGCTGGCCGAAGCCATCGGCAAGCAGCAGTTGTCATTGGAGCAGGCGCTTGATTTGCCGGAAGATTTGCTCGGCGAAATTCAGGATGCATTCCTGGACGGAGAAGGCGAATTGCCACCGGTTGCGGAGATTGCACCGCTGTTTACCGGGCGTGTTCCTGAAGGGGTTTTGTACTGCGTGCGGGCCGCTTTGCAGTCTGAATTCGAAATTTAGTGTGCCAATTACGACAATGTAACGAATCAGTACATAGCAACTCTTGCCTAGTGACATGGCTCATGCTTAGCTGACTAATAATTAGCCATACTTTATTTTCAGTCTAAAACATGAGTTTTTTATGCCGTTAACCGATCAACACCGTTTTGGCATGCAGCTGGCGCAAATGTCCCGAGGTTGGCGCGCCGAGCTCGACCGCCGTTTGGCCGGGTTGGGCCTGTCCCAGGCGCGCTGGCTGGTGCTGCTGCACCTGGCCCGTTTTGAAGAGGCCCCCACCCAGCGTGAGTTGGCGCAAAGCGTCGGCGTAGAAGGGCCGACCCTGGCCCGGTTGCTCGACAGCCTCGAAGGCCAGGGCCTGGTGCAACGCCAAGCCGTGGTGGAGGACCGTCGCGCCAAGCGCATCCTGCTGTGTGACACCGCCAAGCCGTTGATCGAGCAGATTGAGACGATCGCCACGGCGTTGCGTCACGAGCTGTTTGTGGGCATTGACGAAGAAGATATGCGTGTCTGCATGCGGGTGCATGGGCACATCCTGGCAAACCTGGAAAAGTCCTGATCCGAGCCTCGTAGCAAGGGTTAGAAGGTTTGCCCGAGGTTCAGGTACACCGCCTTCTGATTATCATCGTTGAACCCATAGCTGAAATTCAGCGGTCCCAGCGGCGTATCAAACCCGAGGAAAATACTCGCGGCGTTGATATAGCCGCTGTCGAACTCATTGTCGTTGTTCCACGCCCGGCCCCGTTCCAGGGACGCGCCCAGGTACAGCGGGAAATCCAGCGGCAGGTAGGAGCGCGGTGTCAGCCGGCGGTAGTACACCGCGCGCATCAGGCTGATGTTCTGCCCGGAAATCGCATCCTGGCGGAAGCCCGACAATTGCCGCGCACCGCCCAGCAGGAAGCTGGAAATCACCACGTCCGAATCATCCAGGGTGCGCCCGTAGCGCCCGCCCAGCACCAGGGTGTCCGGACCGTGGCTCATGGCCTTGTCCAGCTTGAACTCCCATTGTCGATAGCGCTGATCCGAGCCCAACCCCGGTTCGAATTCGCGAAACGCCAGGCCAATGTCCTCGCCGCTGTGGGGGAAGTACACGTTATCCAGGGAGTCGAAGGAATACTTCAGTTCATAGAAGCCTTCGCTGAAGCTCACACTTGGCAGGTCGCGGTCGCCGATGCGCACATCCGCCTTGCCCCAGGCCTCGCCGACACCGAAGCGGATCTCGCCGCTGTTGCCGATCTGCCGCCCCACGTTGAGGCCGAAACCGTAGCGTTCCAGGCGGTATTCGGAGATGGGGTCGTTGTCCAGGATCAGCTCGACGTTCTGCGCCTGGGCGCTGATATACGGCGCGACAAAGTAGCGCGAACCGGTATCCATCGGCTGGTAGAACTCGCTGTAAAGCTCCTGCCGATCACCGATCTGCACCCGCGTCAGCCACTCGGCACCCAGGCGATTGATGCCGTTCATGCGGTAGCTGGCGCCGAGGTTGAAGGCGCTGTCGCCGCGCATGTCGTCCGACAGGTTCAGGCCCAGGCGCAGGTAGTCGGTGCCGCTGCGTTTGCCGCGCGCGCTGATCACCAGGGTGTTGTCCTGGCCCTTTTTCACCACGCGGTATTGCACCTGCTCGAAGTAATCCAGGCCATACAGGGTGCCCATGTCGGTCTGCAGGCGGCCAAGTTCCAGCGGTTGGCCCAGCGGTTGGCGGATGTAATAGCGGATTACGTCGTCGCTGACCTTCGAGTCGTTCTCTACCTTGATCGCGGTAATCACCGGGGTGCGTTCGCCCGCGGTGCGCGCGGCCACCAGTTGCGGGTCGATCGGCTCGGCGGGGCGCAAATGGGCCAGGCGAACGTCGAGGGCGCGGGTGGCGCGGTAGCCGGCATCGATCATGTCCTTGGCGCGGCCGAAATCCGTCACGCCATAAGCGGCCAGCGGTGGCTGGATCAGGACGTCCTTGGGCTGCAGGGCCTTGAGTTGTTCTTCGGAGTTGCGCCGGGTCATCAGGGTGATGGACTGGTTGAGCACGTCCACCACCGTTGCCAGTTGCTTGCGTGAACGCAGCGGGGTGCCGATGTCGACCACGATGGCGATGTCCACGCCCATCTCACGCGCCACATCCAGTGGGATGTTATCGGTCATGCCGCCATCCACCAGCAGGCGTCCATCCAGCTCCACCGGCGCGAACACGGCCGGGATCGACATGCTGGCGCGGATCACCTGGGGCAGGTGGCCCTTGCTGAATACCACTTTCTCGCCGGTGGTGATGTCGGTGGCCACGGCGCGAAAGGGGATCGGCAGCTTGTCGAAATTACGCGTGTTGCTGGTATGGGCGAACATGCTTTCCAGCAACAGCGCCAGGTTCTGGCCCTGGATCACGCCAAGGGGCAGGCCGAGGCTGCCGTCATCGCGGAAGCTGAGCTTCTGCTTGACCAGGAAATCCCGGTCATCCTGCTTGCGTCGAAACGGCACGTCTTCCCGTGGCGGTGCGTCGGACAGCGCCTGTTGCCAGTCGATGCCCAGGGCCAGTTTTTCCAGTTCATCGATCTTGTAGCCCGACGCATACAGCCCGCCAATCACCGCGCCCATGCTGGTGCCGGCAATCGCGTCGATGTGAATACCCTGTTCCTCCAGGGCCTTGAGCACGCCGATATGGGCCAGGCCTCGGGCGGCACCGCCGGACAGCACCAGGCCGATTTTGGGGCGGGGCGTTTCTACGGCGTCGGCAAGAAGCGGGAGCAGGCACAGGAACAGGCAGGACAACAGGCGGCGCATCATGAATCTCGAGGCTGGGCGATAAAGGCCGGTATTATAGCCATCCGTTCCACCGAGCCCGTTACGCCAGGAGCCTCTCAAATTATGTCGCTGAGCAAACCCGAGATTGTCATCACCTATTGCACCCAGTGCCAGTGGCTGCTGCGCGCCGCGTGGCTGGCGCAGGAGTTGTTGAGTACGTTTGCCGATGACCTCGGCCGGGTGGCGCTGGAGCCGGCCACCGGCGGTGCGTTTCGGATCACCTGCGACGGTGTGCAGATCTGGGAGCGCAAGGCGGACGGCGGCTTCCCCGAAGCCAAGGTGCTCAAGCAACGGGTGCGCGACCAGATCGACCCACAACGGGACCTGGGCCACAACGACCGTACGCCATGAAGGTCACCGCCACAGCCGGGCGGTGACCCCTTGGTGCGCCGCTATTTGGCGGCCATCTTGCTTTTGATGAAGCCCACGACCCAGGTCAGCACCAGGCCGCCGACACCGCCGCCGACGATGTTGCTGCCCACCGCCGCCACATCCAGGGCTTCGCCGCCGGAGGTGCCCGTGAGTGCCGCGACAACCTGACCCAGCACCAACCCACCGATACCGCCAAGCATGGTATTGAGGCCGGTCCCCAGGCTCTGTTTGGTCATACCGGCCAAATTGCCACCGACGGCACCGCTGATGATCTGAACCAACAAGCTGATGAACATTTCCATGATGAAACCCCTGCATCGCGTTGATGGAGTGACCACTCGCGTGCAGCAACTTCAGGAAACGCCATGGCTGTCGTCGAGGAGTCTGTATCCGTTGAACGACGGCTGACTGTTGCGGATGTTTAAAGTATAGATCAGGCCGTTGCAGCGGGCTGCTTGGCCTGGCTGGCGCTGCCCATCAGTCCGGAAAGCACGATGGCGACGATGATCAACGCGCCGCCCAGCAACATGCGCAGGGTCGGGGCTTCGGCAAACAGCAGCCAGGCCACGGTGATGCCGTAGACCGGCTCCATGGCGAACACCACCGAGGCGGTGCGCGCCTTGATCACCGCGAGGCTGGCGACAAACAGGCTGTGGGCGAGGCCGGTGCAGAACACCCCAAGCAGGCCGATCCACAACCAGTCCAGCGCGCGCACGTCCGCCAGCCCCGGCGCGGCCACGGGCAGCAGGCACACCGCGACCACCACGTTCTGGCACAGCGCCGCCTGCACGGCGGGGATGCGTCCGGAGCTGGCGCGGTTATTCAGCGACAACAATGAGAACAGCAAGCCCGAGACAATCCCCCACAGCAGGCCGCCCGTGGCTTCGCTGGCGAGATTGAAGTCCGGCGTCACCAGCACCAGGCCAACGGTGACCAGGGCCACCAGCACGATTTCATTGGCGCGGATACGCTCGCGGAAGATCAGCCCTTCGAGGATCACGGTAAACGCCGGGAATGCGGTGAACCCCAGCGTGGCGACGGCCACGCCGGCGACTTTGACCGCAATGAAGAACGTCACCCAATGTGCCGCCAGCAACACGCCGCTGACCAGCAGGCGGCGCCAGTCATGCAGCGCCAGGGTTTTCCAGGGGGCGTTGCTGGCGAAGCGCGCAAACACTGCGAGGGCGATCACGGCAAACGCGGCGCGCCCGAACACGATGATGGCCGGCGAGGCGGCCGCCAGCTTGCCGAATACGCCGGTGAGGCCAAACATCAGTGCGCCGATATGCAGGGCGCCGAGGGCTGAGCGGGGAGTCATTGCGATCCTTGAACCAACGGGAGTGACAGGTTCGCAGTCTAGAGGGTGCCGGTGTGTGCGTCTGTCGTGGGGCTCGCGATTTTTAGCGCAAGGCTCGCCCTATGGGGCACGCCGCAACGCGCCGGGAGAGGCGCCGAATTCGCGCAGCATAGCGGCGGCAAAGGCACTTTGTGAGGTGTAGCCAACCCGCTCGGCGACTTCACCGATGGGCAGCGGCGTCTCGCGCAGCAGGTTCAGGGCCAGTTGCAGGCGCCGACTGCGGATGTAATCCATGGGCGTCTGCCCGCATTCGGCGATAAAGCGCGCATGCAGGCGCGCCACCGACAGGCCGGCGATACGCGCCAGGTCGGCGACCTGCAACGGATGCGCGACGTGTCGCTCGATATGCGCATTGAATGCCGCGTACGGCAGGCGGCGGCCCGGCGGCTGCGGGGCCTGCGGATGATTGAGGCTGGCCAGCAACAGCACCGCACCCTGCTGGACGATCAGTGGATCATCCACAGGACCGTGCGCCAGCCATTGCACCAGTTGGTGTTGCCGGGAGTCCAGGGCCAGGCGTGCCGGTTGATCGAGCAGGCGGCGGCTGGCGTCGGCGTGTTCGCCCAGGGATTGCAGGAGCCAATGCTCCGTGGGCACATCCAGCACCAGGCAACGGCTGCCATCGCGACTGCCACAGGCGTGGTGGGCGGAGAAGGGCAGCACCATCACGCTGCTTTCGCGCACCTGGCTGCCACGGCCGTCGACTTCCAGGTCCAGGTGGCCGGACAGGCCGAACACCAACTGCGCATGGTCATGGCTGTGGGCGATGGGCGCTTCGAGGTAGTGGCGTAGCGTGAGCGACGGTCTCATCGCGGTCTCCTGGGCGGCAGGGCGCCAGTCTACAACGCTTCGCGGCCGGCGGGCGCTGTCATCGGACTGACGCACGACTGTCATGGGCTATTAATCGCCAGGGCGCAAGCTCGCGAAAACAGCGTCGAGGGATGCCCATGACCAGTGCCGAGTTCACCAAGCCCAGCCGCAAGCAGCGGGTTCGTACCCTGTGGATTTCCGACGTGCACCTGGGCACCCGGGATTGCCAGGCCGAACACCTTTCGCAGTTCCTCAAGGGCTACCACGCCGATAAGGTCTACCTGGTGGGCGATATCATCGACGGCTGGAAAATGCGCGGCGGCATGTATTGGCCCCAGGCCCACACCAACGTGATCCGTCGTCTGCTGACCATGGCCAAGCGCGGGACCGAAGTGATCTACGTCACCGGTAACCACGACGAGTTCCTGCGCCGCTACTCCAAGCTGATCCTGGGCAATATCCAGTTGGTGGATGAGGCGGTGCATGTGACGGCTGACGGTCGTCATCTGCTGGTGATCCACGGCGATCAGTTCGATGTGATCACCCGTTACCACCGTTGGCTGGCGTTCCTGGGCGACTCGGCCTACGAGTTCACCCTCACCTTGAACCGCTGGTTGAACCACTGGCGCGCCCGCTACGGCTATGGCTACTGGTCGTTGTCGGCGTACCTGAAACACAAGGTCAAAACCGCCGTGAGCTTTATCAGCGATTTTGAAGAGGCCATCGCCCACGAAGTGACCCGGCGCGAGTTGCATGGCGTGGTGTGCGGGCATATCCACCATGCGGAGATTCGCAAGGTGGGCGAGGTGGATTACCTCAACTGCGGAGATTGGGTGGAGTCGTGCACGGCGTTGATCGAGCACTGGGACGGGAGCATCGAGTTGTATCGGTTGGCGGATGCCCAGGCGAAAGAAGCGCAGTTGAAAGCTGAGATGATCACAAACTGAAGGCCAACCACAGTCCAACTGTAGGAGCGAGCTTGCTCGCGAAAAACGTCAACGATAACGCGTGCAGCCTGAATAGGCGCGGTGCTTATGAGTTCTTCGCGAGCAAGCTCGCTCCTACAATTGGTTTTGTGTTTCTTCAGTTGGAGACGTCGGCGATGGCTTCGGCCAGGAGCGTCAGGCGTGTCGCATCAATACCCGCCACGTTAGCCCGCCCCGAACTGACCATGTACACGCTGTGCTTCTCGCGCAGTTGCTTGACCTGCTCGGCACTCAAGCCGGTGTAGGAAAACATCCCGCGTTGCGCCCCGATGTGCGCAAACTGCTCCGCCAGACCATGGGGCGCCAACGCCTCCACCAGTCCGGAACGCAACTGCGCGATTCGCGCACGCATGGCTTCGACTTCCTCGCTCCACTGCTGTTTCAACTCGGCATCCCCCAGGATGGTCGCGACCACTGCCGCACCATGGTCCGGCGGCGTCGACCACAGGTTGCGCGCGGTATTTGCCAACTGGCTGCGTACATCCTTCAGCTTCTCGGCGTCCGCCGCACACACGATCAGCGCGCCGACCCGGTCGCGGTACAGGCCGAAGTTCTTCGAGCACGAACTGGTGATCAATACTTCCGGCAGTTCAGCCGCCAACAAGCGCACCGCCCAGGCGTCCTGCTCCAGGCCGTCGCCAAAGCCCTGGTAGGCGAAGTCGATCAGCGGCAGCAACTGGCGCTCGCGCACGATGTGCAGCACCTGGCGCCAGTCATCCTGGGACAGGTCGAAGCCGGTCGGGTTATGGCAGCAGGCGTGCAGCAAGACCACGTCGCCCTTGGGCACGGTGGAGAGGGTTGCCAGCATCGCCGCCACATCCAGGCGGTTGTCCGCGCCCACGTAGGGGTAATGGCTGACCTTGAGCCCGGCCTTGGTAAAGATGGTTTCGTGGATCGGCCAGGTCGGGTCGCTCAACCACACGCCACGGCCGGGCAGGTTGTGGGCGATAAAGTCGGCGCTCAGGCGCAGGGCCCCGGTGCCGCCTGGGGTTTGAGTGGCGCCGGCACGGTGTTCGCGCAGCAGGGCGGAGTCGGCGCCCAGCACCAGTTCGCTGATCAGGCTGCCGAACGCTGCATCGCCGTGGCCGCCGATATAGGTCTTGGTGGCCTGGGTATCGACCAGACGCTGCTCGGCGCGCTTTACCGACGGTGGAATCGGCGTCAGGCCCTGGTCGTCCTTATAGACGCCCACGCCAAGGTCGAACTTGTTCGGGTTGGCGTCCTGGGCATACAGGTCCATCAAGCCGAGGATCGGGTCGCCGGGCACACGGCCTATGGCATCGAAATGCATTACTTGCGGCCCTCGGCGTCCTTGGCCACTTCGTCGGTGCGCGCGGCCATGATGAAGTCGTTGCGGTGCAGGCCCTTGATGGAGTGGCTCCACCAGGTCACGGTGACCTTGCCCCATTCAGTGAGCAGGCCTGGGTGATGGCCTTCGGCTTCGGAGATTTCACCCATGGCGTTGGTAAAGGCCAGGGCGAACTTGAAGTTCTTGAACAGGAAAACCTTTTCCAGCTGCATCACGCCATCGCGCACTTCGATGTTCCAGTCGGGGATCTGCTTGAGCAGCACCGGCAGTTCTTCATCGCTGACTTGCGGGGCATCGGCGCGGCAGGCTTCGCAGTGGGCTTGGTTCAAGGTGGTCATGTGATGGTGTCCTGAATTCGAGTGTTTAAAAACGGTCGTCAGTGGCGTCACCCTAAAGCAACGCGGGGCCAGGGAACAGACTCACCTGGCCTTAAAAGCCACGGTTCACGCGGCCTTGGGTTTTGGCGGGAATTTCGGCGCATGCAACCCAAGCTGCATGCCGCGCTCGACCATGCCCATGATGTCTTCCTGCGCCACTTCGAACAGGCGCTTGAGGTTGGGCAGCACGAAATACAGCGGTTGCAGGATATCGATGCGATACGGCGTGCGCATCGCTTCCAGCGGGTCGAAGGCTTGATGTTCAGGCTGGTCGGACAGGCAGTAAACACTTTCCTTGGGCGACGACAAAATCCCGCCACCGTAGATACGCCGACCGTCGGGGGTGTCCACCAGGCCGAACTCGATGGTCATCCAGTACAGGCGCGCCAGGTACACCCGTTGCTCCTTGCTGGCCGCCAGGCCGAGCTTGCCGTAGGTGTGGGTGAATTCGGCGAACCAGGGGTTGGTCAGCAGCGGGCAATGGCCAAAGATCTCGTGGAAAATATCCGGTTCCTGCAGGTAATCCAGTTCTTCGCGGGTACGAATAAAGGTCGCCACCGGAAACTGCTTGTTGGCGAGCAATTCGAAGAAGGTCTGGAAGGGGATCAGCGCCGGCACGCGGGCAACTTGCCAGCCGGTGGTCGCGGCCAGCACCTGGTTGATTTCACCCAGCTGCGGGATGCGATCCAGGGGCAGGCCGAGCTTGTCGATGCCATCCAGGTATTCCTGGCACGCGCGGCCCTCGATCACTTTCAACTGGCGGGTGATCAGGGTGTTCCACACCGCGTGCTCTTCCGCCGGGTAGTGGATAAAACCTTGCGCATCGGGCTCGCGGGCCACGTAGTGCGTCTGCTTCATACGGCTCTCCTGCTAGGCATTCGTTCTTGTTATGTCCTCGGATGAGCCTATTGATACTCCGTGCGGGGCAAGATTCCATCGGCTTCAAAAGCGCTCATGTAGGAAAATTTACCGATTTTCGTAAAGTATTCGTTACGCTTGCTTGGCTCAATACGGTATTGGGCTGGGAAAAGCCCCTAAGCTGTCACATAATCTTGACGACTATCTGCGCCCAGCGACAAAAAGACGCGGCGCCTACCCACTTTTCGAGCCTTTTCATGCGTATCAAAGTGCACTGCCAGAACCGCATCGGCATCCTGCGGGACATCCTCAACCTGTTGGTGGAGTACGGCGTCAACGTCGCCAAGGGTGAGGTGGGCGGCGAGCATGGCAACGCCATTTACCTGTTCTGTCCGAACCTGGTGAACATGCAATTCCAGGCGCTGCGCCCGCAGTTCGAGGCGATTGCCGGGGTGTTTGGCGTCAAAAGGGTAGGGCTGATGCCCAGTGAGCGTCGGCATATGGAACTCAATGCGCTGCTCGGTGCGCTTGAGTTTCCGGTGTTGTCCATCGACATGGGCGGCTCCATCGTCGCCGCCAACCGTGCGGCCGCGCAGTTGCTCGGGGTGCGGGTGGACGAGGTGCCGGGCATTCCGCTGTCGCGCTACGCCGAGGATTTCGACTTGCCGGAACTGGTACGCGCGAGTAAATCGCGGATCAATGGTCTGCGGGTCAAGGTCAAGGGTGACGTGTTCCTGGCGGATATCGCGCCGCTGCAATCCTCCGAACATGACGACAGCGAAGCCATGGCCGGTGCGGTGCTGACCCTGCACCGTGCCGACCGCGTGGGCGAGCGTATCTACAATGTGCGCAAACAGGAGCTGCGCGGTTTCGACAGTATTTTCCAAAGCTCCAAGGTCATGGCCGCCGTGGTGCGTGAAGCCCGGCGCATGGCGCCGTTGGATGCGCCTCTATTAATAGAAGGCGAAACCGGCACCGGCAAAGAGTTGTTGGCGCGCGCGTGCCACCTGGCCAGCCCGCGCGGGCAATCGCCGTTGATGGCGCTTAACTGCGCCGGGTTGCCCGAGTCGATGGCCGAGACCGAATTGTTCGGCTACGGCCCCGGCGCGTTTGAAGGCGCGCGGGCCGAGGGCAAGCTCGGGCTGCTGGAGCTGACGGCCGGCGGTACGTTGTTTCTCGATGGCGTCGGGGAAATGAGCGCGCGCTTGCAGGTGAAATTGCTGCGCTTCCTGCAGGACGGCTGTTTTCGGCGCGTGGGCAGTGACGAAGAGGTGTACCTGGATGTACGGGTGATCTGCGCCACCCAGGTGGACCTGTCCGAACTCTGCGCCCGTGGCGAATTCCGCCAGGACCTCTATCACCGCCTCAACGTGCTGTCCTTGCATATCCCGCCCCTGCGCGAATGCCTCGACGGCCTTGCGCCCCTGGTCGAGCACTTTCTCGACCAGGCCAGCCGGCAGATCGGCTGCCCGTTGCCCAAGCTGGCGCCTGCCGCCATGGACAAGCTCAGCCACTACCACTGGCCAGGGAATGTGCGGCAGTTGGAAAACGTGCTGTTCCAGGCGGTGTCGCTGTGTGACGGCGGGACGGTCAAGGTCGAACACATCCGCCTGCCGGACTACGGCGTGCGCCAACCCCTTGGCGACTTTTCCCTGGAGGGCGGTTTGGAGGCAATCGTCGGACGCTTCGAGAAGGCGGTGCTGGAGAGCCTGTATGCCGAGCATCCCAGCAGCCGGCAGTTGGGGAAACGCCTGGCGGTGTCGCACACCACCATTGCCAATAAGTTGCGCGATTACGAAATCCTCAAGGCGGACAAATAACCAACTGCCCCTCCCGCATTGGTTCTCTGTCACCCGTAAAACGGGTACTTGCCGTAAGCGGCATAAGTCCGCCGTTTTTTCGACTCGCACCCGGTCGTCATTTATGGGGGGCCGCCTCCAAACCCCCGGCCCGCCTGGACTTTCCGTTCTTTTTAAAAGTTGGTTCGCAAATTGCTTAAGCCTCATCAGTACAGCGGTGGGCGGCAAGCCTGCGTCAGAAAGAGGAAAGAGCGTGGACAAGTACCTTTATGTGGCAATGACCGGCGCCAGCCAGAATGCACTGGCGCAGAAGGCCCATGCCAACAACTTGGCGAACATTTCCACCAACGGTTTTCAACGTGACCTGGAACAGGCGCGTTCGATGCCGGTGTTCGGTGACAGCTTTCCGGCGCGTGCGTTTGCCATGACCGAACGTCCCGCGACCGACTTCAGCCCCGGCGCCATGATCGAGACCGGTCGCGACCTGGATGTGGCGGTGAACGGCAATGGCTGGATGGCGGTGCAAACCCCCGATGGCGGTGAAGCCTACGTGCGCAGTGCCAGCATGAACGTCGATGCGCTGGGTGTGCTGCGCGCCGGCAACGGCATGCCGATCATGGGCAACGGTGGCCCGATCGCCGTACCGCCGCAGCAGAAAGTCGAAGTGGGCGCCGACGGCACCATCAGCATCCGCGCCATGGGCGAAGGCCCGCGGGTGATGGCTGAAGTGGACCGTATCAAGCTGGTCCAGCCCGATCTCAAGAATATGAATAAAGGCCTGGATGGCACCATCCATACCAAGGATGGCCAGCCGGCCGTGGCCGATGCGAACGTTACGCTGACCTCGGGTTTCCTGCAGGCGAGCAACGTCAACGCGGTTGAAGAGATGACCGCGGTCCTGGCGCTTTCCAAGCAGTTCGAGTTGCACGTCAAGATGATGAACAGCGCCAAGGAAGACGACCAGGCCATGACCCGCGTGATGTCGATGAGCTGATAGCCACGTTATTGACCGACTACCAATTTTTGCAGCGCAGCGCCAACAAACAGGCGCACGAAGGAGAACAGCATGCTTCCGGCTCTATGGGTTGCCAAAACAGGCCTGTCCGCCCAGGACACCAACCTGACCACCATTTCCAACAACTTGGCCAACGTGTCGACCACGGGTTTCAAACGTGACCGCGCCGAGTTCCAGGACTTGCTCTATCAGATCAAGCGCCAGCCAGGCGCCCAGTCGACCCAGGACAGCGAATTGCCGTCGGGTCTGCAACTGGGTACCGGTGTGAAGATCGTCGGCACCCAGAAGAACTTCAACGCCGGTAACCTGCAACAAACCGGGCAGCCGCTGGACATGGCCATCAACGGCAAAGGGTTCTTCCAGATCCTGCAGCCGGATGGGACCACTTCCTACACCCGTGACGGTACCTTCCACCTGGACTCCAATGGCCAGATCGTGACAGCCAACGGTTTTGCCCTGGAACCGGCTATCGTCGTGCCGAACAACGCCCAGACCTTCACCGTCGGCAACGACGGCACCGTATCGATCACCGTGGCCGGTAACCCGGCGTCGCAAGTGATCGGCAACCTGCAAACCGCCGACTTCATCAACCCGGCCGGCCTGCAGGCGATGGGTAATAACCTGTTCCTGGAAACCGCTTCCAGCGGCGCGCCGCAAATCGGCACCCCAGGCCTGAACGGTTTCGGCACCACGCTGCAAAGCACCCTGGAAACCTCCAACGTCAGCACCGTGGAGGAGATGGTCAACATGATCACCACTCAACGGGCCTACGAGATGAACTCCAAGGTGATTTCCACCGCCGACCAGATGCTTTCGTTCGTAACGCAGAATCTGTAATCAAGTCTATGGGGCGCTCCTGAGAGCGCCTGCAACACCGTGAGGTAAGGGTCATGAATCGCTATGTTTCCGTTCTGGCATTGAGTGGGATTGCCGTGCTCGCGGGCTGTGTCGCCCCGACGCCAAAACCCAATGATCCGTACTACGCGCCGGTGTTGCCGCGCACGCCGTTGCCGGCGGCGGCCAACAATGGCTCGATTTACCAGGCCGGTTTCGAACAGAACCTGTACAGCGACCGCAAGGCGTTCCGCGTGGGTGACATCATCACCATCACCCTGAACGAGAGAACGACGGCCAGCAAAAACGCCAACTCCCAGGTGGACAAGACCAGCACCAACAGCATTGGGCTGAGCTCGTTGTTTGGTGCCGTACCGAATACCAACAACCCGCTGGGCAGCGGCGACTTGAGCCTCAACGCAGGGTACAGCGGCAACCGTGCCACCAACGGCAAGAGCGCCGCAGGGCAGGGCAATAGCCTCACCGGCTCGATCACCGTGACTGTCGCGGATGTGTTGCCCAACGGCATCATCGCCGTACGCGGTGAAAAGTGGATGACCCTCAATACCGGTGATGAGTTGGTGCGTATTGCCGGGATGGTGCGGGCCGATGACATTGCGACTGACAACACTGTGCCCTCGACGCGCATTGCCGATGCACGCATTACCTACTCGGGTACGGGTTCGTTCGCTGATGCGAGTCAGCCGGGCTGGTTCGACCGTTTCTTCCTTAGCCCGCTGTTCCCTTTCTAGGTGGCCACTTTGAAACTCAAACAGCTGATGGCGGCGGCACTCCTGCTGAGTCTGAGCGCAGTCGCCCAGGCCGAACGCCTGAAAGACATCGCCAGCATCTCTGGCGTGCGTTCCAACCAGTTGATCGGCTACGGCCTGGTGGTGGGGCTCAATGGCACGGGCGACCAGACCACCCAGACCCCGTTCACCCTGCAGACCTTCAACAACATGCTCTCGCAGTTCGGCATCAAGGTGCCGGCGGGTTCGGGCAACGTGCAGTTGAAGAACGTCGCGGCGGTGTCGATCAGTGCCGACTTGCCGGCGTTTTCCAAGCCGGGCCAGGTGGTCGACATCACCGTGTCGTCCATCGGTAACTCCAAAAGCCTGCGTGGCGGCACCCTGCTGATGACGCCGCTGAAAGGGATCGACGGCAACGTCTACGCCATCGCCCAGGGCAACCTGGTGGTGGGCGGGTTTGACGCCGAAGGTCGCGACGGTTCGAAGATTACCGTCAACGTGCCGTCGGCCGGGCGTATCCCGGGTGGCGCTACGGTTGAACGTACGGTGCCGAGCGGTTTCAATCAGGGCAACAGCCTGACCTTGAACCTCAACCGTTCGGACTTCACCACCGCCAAGCGCGTAGTCGACAAGATCAACGACATGCTCGGCCCTGGCGTGGCCCAGGCTATCGACGGCGGCTCGATCCGCGTCACCGCGCCGCTGGACCCCAGCCAGCGTGTGGACTACCTGTCGATCCTGGAAAACCTCGAAGTCGATCCGGGCCAAGCGGTGGCCAAGGTCATCATCAATTCGCGTACCGGTACCATCGTGATCGGCCAGAACGTCAAGGTCTCGCCGGCGGCAGTGACCCACGGCAGCCTGACCGTGACCATCACCGAAGACCCGATCGTCAGCCAGCCTGGGCCGTTGTCCAATGGCCAGACGGCGGTGGTCCCACGTTCGCGGGTCAACGCCCAGCAAGAAGCCAAGCCGATGTTCAAGTTCGGCCCCGGCACCACCCTGGATGAGATTGTGCGTGCGGTGAACCAGGTGGGCGCAGCGCCAGGCGACTTGATGGCGATCCTCGAAGCGTTGAAGCAGGCCGGCGCGTTGCAAGCCGACCTGATCGTGATTTAAGGCCATGGCCATGGACATGCGTAACAGCGGCCTGACCAGCACGGCGGACTCGGGTTCGTATTCCGACCTGAATCGCCTGAACCAACTGAAGGTCGGCGACAAGAACAGCGAAGGCAACATGCGCAAGGTGGCGCAGGAATTCGAGTCGCTGTTCTTGAGCGAGATGCTCAAGTCCATGCGCTCGGCCACCGAGGCCCTGGGCAAGGACAACCCGATGAACACTCCGGCCGCCAAGCAGTATCAGGAAATGTACGACCAGCAACTGGCGGTTTCCATGTCCCGCGAAGGCGGCGGCATCGGCCTGGCCGATGTGCTGATGCGCCAGATGCAGAAGAACAAGCCGGTGGACGCCCAGGCGGCCACCTTGCAGGGCCCGGCGGCGGCCGAGGCGGTCAAGAAAGTCGATGTGCCGACGCAAATTGCCGCCGGAACCCAGGCCGAGGGCCCGCTGGGGCGTTCCAATGGCCAGCGTCCACTGTGGGCCTATCGCGTGGCGGAGCCCCAGGCGGGCGCCGCAGCGGCCCACAGCAACGACATCGCACTGATGAACCAGCGCCGTATCGCCTTGCCGAGCAAGCTGACCGATCGCCTGCTCGCCGGTATCGTGCCGAGCACCGACACCACCACCGTTGCCCAGGCGGCGCCGCTGCGTAACAGCGCGGCCGCCGACAATGTGGTCAACAGCACCGCGCGCACGTTTGCCGTGCCGAGCGGGCGCATGCAGGTCTACGGCCGCGCCGTGGCCCAGCCGCCATTGGCACCGGTGAAGAAGGCGTTCAGCTCCCAGGATGAGTTTGTCGCGACCATGTTGCCGATGGCCAAGGCGGCCGCCGCGCGTATCGGTGTCGATCCGAAGTACCTGGTGGCCCAGGCCGCCCTGGAAACCGGTTGGGGCAAGTCGGTGATGCGCGCCGAAGATGGCAGCAGCAGCCATAACCTGTTCGGCATCAAGGCCGGCCAGAGCTGGCAGGGCGGCCAGGCCCGTGCGATCACCAGCGAGTTTCGTGATGGGGCGATGGTCAAGGAAACGGCGCAGTTCCGTTCCTACGCCTCCTATCAGGACAGCTTCCATGATCTCGTGACATTGCTGCAAAGCAATGATCGCTATAAAGAAGTTGTGAAATCGGCCGATAACCCCGAACAGTTTGTACGCGAGTTGCAAAAAGCCGGGTACGCCACGGACCCGGCCTACGCCAGCAAGATTTCGCAGATCGCAAAAACCATGAACAGTTACCAGAATTACGCTGCCGCGGGCGCGACCACTCATTTATAAGGTCTGAACCATGAGTTTGCTCAATATCGGGATGTCGGGGCTTAACGCCGCTCAAGGATCGTTGTCGGTCTTGAGTAACAACATCGCCAACGCCAATACCGCGGGCTATTCGCGTCAGCAGACCACCCAGAGCGCAAATGCGTCGAACCAGTATGGCGGCGTGTTCATCGGCAGCGGTACCACCCTGGCCGACGTGCGTCGGGTGTACAACGAATACCTGGACACCGCCTACCAGAACAGCACCTCGCTCAACAGCGATGCCAAGGCTTACCTGGATCAGGTCAGTGCCGTCGACAAGACCTTGTCGGACAAGACCACTGGCATGTCGGCGGTACTCAGTTCGTTCTTCGCTGCTGTGCAGACCGCCTCGGCGAACCCCAACGATACCTCGGCCCGCCAGATCCTGCTCACGAACGCCCAGACGCTGAGCAACCGGTTCAACTCCATTTCCAGCCAGTTGAGCCAGCAGAAAGAGACCATTAACAGCCAGTTGTCCTCGATGAGCGATCAGGTCAACCAACTGACTTCGTCGATTGCCTCTCTCAACAAGCAGATCGCCCAGGTGCAGGGTTCGTCGAACACCACCCCGGCCAACCTGCTGGACTCGCGCGCCGAAGCCGTACGCTCGCTCAATGAGCTGATCGGTGTGACCGCCACTGAGAAGAACGGTGTGTTCAGCGTCAGCACCGGTAGCGGCCAATCCCTGGTGCTGGGTGATAAGTCCAATACCATTTCCGCCGTACCGAGCAAGAGCGACACCAGCCAGTACACGATCCAGCTCAATGCGGCCGGCGGTACGACGATGGACCTGGGTAACGTGATCAGCGGCGGCAGCATCGGCGGCCTGTTGCGCTATCGCAGCGACGCGTTGATTCCTGCGATCAATGATCTGGGGCGCATCGCGATTGCCACCGCCGATACGGTCAACAGCCAGTTGGGCCAGGGCCTGGACCTCAATGGCGAGTTCGGCGCCTCGATGTTCACCGACATCAACAACGCAGCCTCGGTTGCCCTGCGTAGCCTGGCTGCCCAAGGCAACCTGGGCGACGGCGCCCTGGGCGTGACGATCAAGGACACCACTCAGCTGACCAACTTCGATTACAAGGTCAGCTTCAACGACGGTACCGACCTCAACAAGGTCACGGTACTGCGTTCCGACGGCAAGGCCATGGGTACCTATGACCTCAGTGCCACGCCGCCTCCGGTCATCGATGGGTTCACCCTGGCGGTCAAGAGCGGTGCGGTGCAGGCCGGTGACAGCTTCAAGGTCAGCCCCACCGCCAACGGCGCCAAGGAAATCGGCACGGTCCTCAGCGACCCCAGCAAGATTGCCTTTGCCGCGCCGTTGCAGGGCGAGGCCAGCAAGACCAACCAGGGCACCGGCACCTTCACGCCGCCGACGCTCACCGTGCCCCTGGACATACAGGGTGGTGCCGATACGGCACAACTGCGTACCGGCATCGAATACTCGATGCCGGTGAAGATGGTTTTCGGTAAACCGGCGGCCGATGGCACCCAGCCTTATACGCTGAGTAACGCCCAGGGCGATCCCATCGGTTCCGGCACCATCATTCCGGGACAGGCCAATAAGATCAGCATCAGCGTGCCGATGCGTGATGCCAGCGGTGCCTTGGTGTCGCCAGCCAAGAGCTTCAGTTTCGACACCACGGTGGGCGGTTCGCCGGCCAACGGCGACGGCACCTCGTTCTCGTTCAATGCCACTGGCAAGTCCGACAATCGCAACGCCCAGGCACTGCTCGACCTGCAGACCAAGGCAACCGTGGGCCTGGCGGCCGATGGCAGCGGCGGCACCAGCCTGGTGGGTGCCAACAGCAAGCTGGTCTCCACCGTCGGCGCCAAGGCCGCTTCGGCCGGCACTGACAACACCGCCACCGGTGCGCTGCTGACCGCCAACAAGAACGCGCGCAACTCCGTATCCCAGGTGAACCTGGATGAAGAGGCGGGCGACATGATCAAGTTCCAGCAGTACTACACGGCGTCGTCGCAGATCATCAAGGCTGCGCAAGAAACCTTCAGCACGCTGATCAATAGTCTTTAAGGGAGTCTGGGACGATGCGCATTTCTACACAGCAGTATTACGACACCAGTGCCGTCAAGTATCAGAACAACTATTCCAGCGTTGTGAAGGCCCAGGAACAGGCGAGCTCCGGCGTGCGTGTACAGACCGCTTCGGATGATCCGGTTGCCGCCCAGCGCCTGCTCATGCTGCAACAGCAAAAAGACATGCTGGCCCAGTACAGCGGCAATATCACTAGCATTCAAAATACCCTGACGAACGAAGAAAGCGTGCTGGAGGCGATCAATACCACCATCCAGGCCGGCAGCCAGTTGGCGCTGCGCGCGGGTGGCGTGACCAGTGATGCTGACCGCAAGTCCATCTCGGTCGAGGTGGGCGCGCTGGAAAACCAGTTGCTGGGTTTGCTCAACAGCAAGGATGCGGCGGGCAACTATCTGTTCTCCGGTTCCAAGACCGACACGCCGCCGTACTCGCGCAACAATGATGGTACTTATAGCTATCAAGGCGACGAAAACGAGCTGAGCCTGCAGGTTTCCGAGACGCTGAAGGTGCGCACCAGCGATACGGGCAAGACCATCCTGGAAGGCGCGGTCAACACCAGCCGCACCCAAGCCACCTACACGACGCCTGCAACGGTGGATGACCACAAGGTCGCGATCTCGGCAGGCCTGGTAACGTCGGGCATCGATTACACCAAGCAGTTTGCCGACGGCCAGCCCTATAAGGTGACCTTTACCAGTAGCACGCAGTACGTTGTGACCGACAAGGACAACAACGACATTACTTCGCAGCTTCCAGGTAATGGTACGTTCGACTCCACCAAGGAAGGCAGCGCCAGTATCAATGTACGCGGGGTCAAATTCGATATCACCGCGGACCTCACCGGCGTGGCCACCGGGCCGGATGCCGATGCGTTGGTTGCAGGGCGTGAGTTCACCCTGGCCGCCAAGCCGGACGCGTTCAATGTCTCTCGCACCGCAAGCAACACTTCGGCGGCGCAACTGACCAATGCCCGCGTCAGCAGTGCAGCCGACTACTCCAGTACGTTTCCCAACAGCGGCGTACTGATCAAGTTCGACGATGTCGACCCGACTGCTTATAAGGTGTATGCCCAGCCGTATACCCCCGACAGCAAGCCGATTGTCGATAATGGCGTGATCGTCAGCGGTACGCCGCCAGCCAAGGACACGATCACCGCTGCGGGTGTCACCTTCGAGTTGAGCGGTACGCCGAACACCGGCGATCAGTTTTCGGTCGGCAACACCACCCAGAAAACTCAGAATGCCCTCGACACCCTGAGCCAGCTGCGCCAGGCCCTGGAACAGCCGGCGGATGGTATTCCCGGTGCGCGGGTCAAGCTTCAGGATGCCCTGAACGCCGCGGTCAGTAACCTGACCAACTCGGCCGACCAGGTGGACAACGTGCGTGGCTCCATCGGTGCGCGACAGAATGCACTCACGGTGCAGTCCAGTGAAAACACCAGTGTCGGTCTGGCCAACAAGACCACGATGAGTGACCTGGCCAACATTGACATGGGCGAGGCAGCGATCAACCTGACCCTGCAGCAAACCATGCTGGAAGCCTCGCAGCTGGCTTTCGTGAAAGTCTCGCAGTTGAGCCTGTTCAACAAGATGTAAGTGGCGTCAAGTCAAGCGGCCCGCTCTGGAAACAGGGCGGGCCGCTGCCGTTTCTGGGACTTAATTGTTTGAAGGTTTTGCACAAAGCACACACAATTGAGTGACCTGTGAGTCATAAAGCGCATCTTCACTGTATCGTGTGAAAAGGATAAGTCGTCACAGGGTCCTTGCGGGGCGGCTTTCAGCGAGATTTTTATGGGGTTATCCCCTTTATTGTCAGCACTCCAGGCCACGTCTGGGGTGTTCTCCAGCTATTTAGTATTGGGAAGCCACAATGATTGGCATAAAAAGCATCGCCAGTTACGTGCCGGCAGACGGGATCGATAACTACGCCCAGGGTGCCAAGTTCGCCAAGGATGAAGAATTCATCATCGGCAAGATCGGTTCGGCGTTCCTGCCGCGCAAGGAAGCCGCGCAGGAAACCTCCGACCTGTGTGTCGAGGCGGTCAACGCTTTGTTTGCCAACAACCCGGATTTGAAGCGCGAGTCCATCGATGCCCTGATCGTCGTCACCCAGAACGGCGATGAAGAGGGTTTGCCCCACACGGCTGCGATCGTCCAGGACAAACTCGGCCTGCCCACCCACGTGGCGGCGTTTGATATTTCCCTGGGCTGCTCCGGCTACGTCTACGGCATCTACGCGATGAAGGGCTTCATGGAAGCCACCGGCCTGAAAAACGGCCTGTTGGTCACCGCCGACCCGTATTCGAAGATCGTCGACCCGGAAGACCGCAACACCACCATGCTGTTCGGCGATGCCGCCACCGCCACCTGGATGGGCGAAGACGCGCCGTGGTTGCTGGGCAAGTCCAAGTTCGGCACCGACGGTTCCGGCGCACCGCATCTCAAGGTCAGCGATGGCGTGTTCTTCATGAACGGTCGCCAGGTGTTCAACTTCGCCTTGCTCAAGGTGCCCGCGCATTTGCACGAGCTGCTCGACGAGTCGGACCTTGCGGCCGATGACATCGATGCGTTCTGCATTCACCAGGGCAGTGCGGCGATTGTCGACGCCGTGGCCCGTCGTTTCGAAGACGCGCCGGTGGAGAAGTTCATCAAGGACATGGTCGAGACCGGCAACACCGTGTCGTCGAGCATTCCGTTGCTGCTGGAAAAGCATGTGATGGACGCCACCTGGAAGCGCGTGGCAATCAGCGGTTTTGGCGTGGGCCTGTCGTGGGGATCGGCGATTCTCTATCGTCCGTGACGCTTCGATAGACTGCTTTCTGCGTAAAAGCAAACGCCGATGCTCGAAAGAGCATCGGCGTTTTTTATTTGGCGCCAGAAAACCCAATGAAATATGGGTTTTTGGCCGTCGTAAGCCCTTGAATTACAAGGGGTGGCACGGCGCCATTAAAAAAATCAAAAAAAATCCTCAAGCAACCGGCTACCACGACGATAACTATTACGTAGGTTCTCAGGCCACACCCGGCGGTTGCCAGGGCCGGAAGCCGCAGTATCCATCCAACGAGGATTTCGTCATGGCTTTAACAGTAAACACCAACATTGCTTCGATCACTACTCAGGGCAACCTGAACAAAGCCGGCGGCGCCCTGGCCACCTCCATGCAGCGCCTGTCTTCCGGCCTGCGTATCAACAGCGCTAAAGACGACGCAGCCGGCCTGCAGATCGCTAACCGCCTGACCAGCCAAATCAACGGCCTGGGCCAAGCAGTAAAAAACGTGAACGACGGTATCTCCATCGCTCAGACCGCTGAAGGCGCGATGCAGGCTTCGACCGACATCCTGCAAAAAATGCGTACCCTGGCTCTGTCTTCCGCGACTGGCTCCCTCAGCGCTGACGACCGTAAGTCGAACAACGACGAATACCAGGCCCTGACTTCGGAACTGACCCGTATCTCGCAAACCACTACTTTCGGTGGCCAGAAGCTGCTGGACGGTTCGTACGGTACCAAAGCTATCCAGGTTGGCGCTAACGCTAACGAAACCATCAACCTGAGCCTGGAAAACGTTGCAGCCAACAACATTGGTTCGCAGCAGATCAAAACCAAGGCCATCGTGCCTAGCGCAACTGGCCTGGCTGGCGGCGACATCACTGTTACCGGCAACGGTCAGACCAAAACCGTAACTTACGCTGCAGGCGCTTCGGCTAAAGACATCGCTGCGGGCCTGAACGGTTCGATCGGTGGCCTGACCGCTACCGCCAGCACTGAAGTCAAACTGGAAGTAGGCGCTGCCACTCCGTCGAACTTCAAACTGGCTGTAGGTAGCGGTAATGCTGTTGATTTCGTCGGCGTGAAGGACCTGGCCGGCCTGGCTGACCAGCTGAAATCGAACGCTGCCAAACTGGGCATCAGCGTTAACTACGACGAATCCAACAAAACCCTGTCGGTTAAGTCGGATTCCGGCGAAAACCTGTCGTTCTCTGGTGCTGATGCCAACGCCCAGACCAACATCCTGGTTGGCGCTAAAGACGGCGCTGGCGCATTCGCCACCCCGGCTGCTCTGGGTGCTGCTGCAATCGTTGTGACCGGTCAGGTTTCCCTGGATTCGGCTAAAGGCTACTCCCTGAGCGACGCTGGTACTGGTGTATCGGACTTGTTCTCGGCTGCTACCGTTTCGTCGACCAAGACCACTATCTCTAACACCGACGTGACCGACGCTACCAATGCTCAAAACGCGCTGGCTGTTATCGACAAGGCCATCGGCACCATTGACGGCGTTCGTTCGGGCCTGGGTGCTACTCAGAACCGTCTGACTACCACTGCAGACAACCTGCAGAACATTCAGAAGAACTCCACCGCTGCACGTTCCACCGTTCAGGACGTCGACTTCGCTTCCGAAACCGCCGAACTGACCAAGCAACAAACCCTGCAATCGGCCTCCACCGCGATCCTGTCGCAGGCTAACCAGCTGCCATCCGCTGTACTGAAGCTGCTTCAGTAATTCCAGCGCTTGGTAACTAACGGAAGGGCGCGTCTACGTGCCCTTCCGTTTTTTCGGTTTAGAGGAGATTGGACATGGACATGAGTGTAAAGCTGAACCAGTCTTATCCGCCGGTTGCACCTAAAAGCGCGCCTGCACCGATAGCAGCAACTGACAAAAGCGCCACCAAAGTCCAGGAAACACCGGCCACAGGCAAAGAGCCTGAGCGTGCCGACCTGGAAAAAGCAGTCACTGATATTCGCGAATTCGTACAAGCGGCCCAGCGCAAACTGGACTTTTCCATTGATGACTCCACCCACCGTGTGGTGGTCAAGGTCATCGCCACCGACAGTGGTGAAGTGATTCGCCAGATCCCGTCGGAAACGGCATTGAAGCTGGCACAGAACCTTTCCAGCGCAAGCAACCTGTTGTTTGACGACAAAGTCTGAGCTGGCATGAAACTTGTTGCTGTCGTGGCTTGAGGCGTAATAAGTCAAGATAACGGCAGCCACCGAACAGGAGATAGATGATGGCGGGTTCAACGGTAAGTGGTATCGGTTCGAATATCGATACGCAAGCGATCGTGACATCCTTGGTTAACGCCGAAAAGGTGCCCAAGCAGACGCAGATCAATACCGCGTCCGCGAAAGCGACCACCACGCTGTCTTCGATCGGCAAGGTTCAAGCTGCACTGGATGCGTTTCGTGGTGCCCTGGACTCCATGACCAAGGACAGCAGCTTCACCGGTTTGACCGGTTCGTCCTCGGATGAAAAGACGGCGACCATGACGGCCAGCAATACGGCCTCGAACGGCAGCTTCCGGCTGATCGTCGACCAACTGGCCCAAGCGTCCAAGCTGTCGAGTAAAAACTTCAGCGGTGGCACCTCGACAGTGGTCAACACCACTGATAAGCCGACGACGCTGACCATCAGTCAGTCCGGCAAGGCTTACGATCTCAGCGTTCCAGCCGGCGCGACCCTGCAGCAGGTACGTGACTCGATCAATACCCAGTTTGGTACTTCGGGGCTCAGTGCCAACATCCAGACCGACTCCAATGGCTCTCGATTGATCCTGACGTCGACCAATATGGGGACGGGCTCGGACCTTACGCTGTCTGGCACCTCGGGGCTGGATGTGGGGGCCACGGTCGTTGATCCGCCCAAGGATGCGCTCTACAGCATCGATGGTGTTTCTTCTGTGTCCAAGACCAACAGTATCGAAGGGGCGCTCAGCGGGGTGAACATCAAGTTGGTGGCCATCTCGACGCTCAAAACGGGCACGACGACCAATGAAAAAAACGCCACGCTCATCACCGTCAGCACCAACAACACGGCGCTCAAGTCCGGGGTCAAGGGGTTCATTGATAGCTACAACGCCCTGATCACGGCAATGAACGCTGAAACCAAGGTCACCACGAACCTGGACGGCAGCACCACGGCGGCAGCGTTGACGGGTGACTCGACCATGCGTTCGTTGCAGAGCACGATCCGTAACGAGTTCAACGCGCTGTCGGGCACTGGTGCCTTCAAGTCCCTCGCTCAGTTCGGTGTGACCACCAGTTCGAGTACTGGCCTGCTGGCGATTGATGACAAAAAGTGGGATGCGGCAGTTAAAACCAACGCCGCCGACATCAACAGTATGTTCAGTGGCAAAGACGGCATGCTGGCGCGGATGAAAAGCGCCACGGATGACTTCGCCAAGGCAAGCACCGGGATCCTGGCGACGCGCTCTACCTCCTTGTCGAACACGTTGAAGGATCTGACCAAGGATCAAGCCACGCTCGACGAGCGCATGACCCTGCTCACCAGCAGCCTGTCGGCCAAATACAACGCCATGGACACCCTGGTCGCCCAATTGCGTCAGCAAAGCACCAGTGTCATGACCACACTCAATGCGTTGAACAACGTCAAAACCAATTCTTGATCCCCTGCTGATGCAAAAAGGCCAGGCAAACTGCCTGGCCTTTTTTTATCGAAGCCCGACTGGCCCTAAAGCTTTTCGCGAGCCAGTCGACATATTGGTTACTAGAATCCTTTTCGCTGTCGCCTGTCACGAGGTAGAAACATGAATCCCATGAGAGCCCTTCGCCAATACCAGAAGGTCAATTCCCATGCTCAGATCTCCGAAGCCAGCCCTCATCGCCTGGTGCAGATGCTGATGGAGGGCGGGCTGGACCGCATGGCCCAGGCCAAGGGTGCGCTGGCGCGTGGCGACATCGCCCAGAAGGGCCTGATGCTGGGCAAGGCCATCGATATCGTGATTGGCCTGCGCGACGGCCTGAATGCTGAAAAGAGTGACAACCCGGCTTACGTCCAGCAGTTGGAAAGTCTGTATGCGTACATGACCAACCGTCTGATGGAAGCGAACCTGCATAACGATGCCGACATGATCGACGAAGTCGCCCGTTTGCTGATTACCGTGAAAGAAGGCTGGGATGCCATCGCCGCGCCACAGGCTGCAACCGAGTAAGGCGCAGCAGAGAAGGGCCTGAGGGCCTTGAGGAATACGTCATGAGCCAAGCACTGCAACGCATTGATGAAACCCGCGAAGCGCTGATCGGCGCGCTGGCAGACCGTAACTGGGACGCCATTGGCGAGCTGGACATGGGCTGTCGCAACGTGATCGACGAGGTGCTCAGCGAAGTGCCGGTGGATGAGGATGCGTTGCGTGAAAAGCTTGAGAGCCTGTTGGCGGTATACCAGCAGTTGCTTGAGGTGACGACGGGCGAGCGCCAGGCGATTTTTGAAGAGATGTCGCAGATCAACCAAGCGAAAAATGCGTCAAAGGTTTACCATTTGTTCGGCTGAACAGACGCAGTTAATCCGAACGGCGCGTCATAAATTTGACCGTGCCAGCTTTTTTGACTTAACTAGTGCTGTTTTCAGATTTCAGACGTCTATAAAGTAAGAAGTCTTACGGCCGTCTCGATTGCCCTTACACTGGGCAGAGCGTTTTACTAGGGAAGTTGCTATTGCATGTGGCGTGAAACCAAAATTCTGCTGATCGATGACGATAGCGTCCGCCGCCGCGATTTAGCGGTGATTTTGAATTTTCTTGGCGAAGAAAATCTGCCCTGCGGCAGCCATGACTGGCAGCAGGTAGTCAGCTCATTGTCATCGAGCCGTGAAGTCATCTGTGTGCTGATCGGGACGGTAAACGCTCCTGGCGCTGTTTTGGGCTTGTTAAAGACACTGTCTACCTGGGATGAGTTCCTTCCGGTGTTGCTAATTGGTGATATTTCTTCCATCGAGTTGCCGGAAGACCAGCGCCGCCGCGTGCTTTCCAGTCTGGAAATGCCCCCCAGCTACAGCAAATTGCTTGATTCCCTGCACCGTGCCCAGGTCTATCGCGAGATGTACGACCAGGCCCGCGAACGCGGTCGCCACCGCGAGCCCAACCTGTTCCGCAGCCTGGTCGGCACCAGCCGTGCCATCCAGCACGTGCGCCAGATGATGCAGCAGGTGGCCGATACCGACGCCAGCGTGTTGATCCTCGGCGAATCGGGCACCGGCAAGGAAGTGGTCGCGCGCAACCTGCATTACCACTCCAAGCGCCGCGACGGGCCTTTTGTGCCAGTCAACTGCGGCGCGATCCCGGCAGAGCTGCTCGAAAGCGAACTGTTTGGCCACGAGAAGGGCGCCTTTACCGGGGCGATCACCAGCCGTGCCGGGCGTTTCGAGCTGGCCAACGGCGGCACCCTGTTCCTCGACGAAATCGGCGACATGCCGCTGCCGATGCAGGTAAAACTGCTGCGCGTCTTGCAGGAACGCACCTTCGAGCGCGTGGGCAGCAACAAGACCCAGAGCGTCGACGTGCGCATCATTGCCGCAACCCACAAGAACCTCGAAAGCATGATCGAGGTCGGTAGCTTCCGCGAAGACCTGTACTACCGCCTCAACGTATTCCCGATCGAGATGGCCCCGTTGCGTGAGCGCGTGGAGGACATCCCGCTGCTGATGAACGAACTGATCTCGCGCATGGAGCACGAAAAGCGCGGCTCGATCCGTTTCAACTCGGCCGCGATCATGTCCCTGTGCCGCCACGGCTGGCCCGGTAACGTCCGTGAGCTGGCCAACCTGGTGGAGCGCATGGCGATCATGCATCCCTACGGTGTGATCGGCGTGGTCGAGCTGCCGAAGAAATTCCGCTACGTCGACGACGAAGACGAGCAACTGGTCGACAGCCTGCGCAGCGATATGGAAGAGCGGGTCGCCATCAACGGCCACACCCCGGACTTCGGCTCCACCGCCATGCTGCCGCCTGAAGGCCTGGACTTGAAAGACTACCTCGGCAACCTCGAGCAGGGGCTGATCCAGCAGGCCCTGGACGACGCCAACGGCATCGTCGCCCGTGCCGCCGAGCGCCTGCGCATCCGTCGAACCACCCTGGTGGAGAAGATGCGCAAGTACGGAATGAGCCGCAAAGAAGGTGATGAACAGGCAGATGATTGACGCCTGTTTTTCAAGCCGCTGATATTTCAGCGGTTTTTTTTCGGCACAACTATTGCTATAGCCCTCGCAACGTTCCGTTTAACTGACGGTCAGCCAAGCGAGAGAGCATCATGCCCCACGCCGCCCAACTATCTTCGGCCCCTGCCATCCAGGGGCTGGTTCCGCCTGTCGAGCCGCCGACCCGCCAGGGTCTTGAACAGGCGTTCTCGCAGTTCAGCCAGATGTCGAGCCAGCTGACCGACTCCTACAGCCTGCTGGAAGCCCGGGTTTCCGAGCTGAAAGGCGAACTGGCCGTGGTCAGCGCCCAGCGCATGGAAGAGCTGGCCGAAAAAGAGCGCCTGGCCAACCGTTTGCAAAACCTGCTGTCGCTGTTGCCTGGTGGCGTGATCGTCATCGATGAAGAAGGCCGTGTGCGTGAAGCCAACCCGGCGGCCTGCGACATGCTCGGCCTGCCGCTGGAAGGCGAGCTATGGCGCCATGTCATCACCCGCTGCTTTGCGCCGCGTGAGGACGATGGCCACGAAATCTCCCTGAAGGACGGGCGCCGCCTGTCCATCGCCACCCGCTCCCTGGATGCGGAGCCGGGCCAGTTGGTGTTGCTTAACGACCTGACTGAAACCCGGCACCTGCAAGACCAGTTGGCGCGTCATGAGCGTTTGTCCTCGCTGGGGCGGATGGTCGCTTCGTTGGCGCATCAGATCCGTACGCCGTTGTCGGCTGCGTTGATCTACGCCAGTCATTTGACTGATGAGCAATTGCCCGCCGCCACGCACCAGCGCTTTGCCGGGCGCCTGAAGGAGCGCCTGCATGAATTGGAGCACCAGGTCCGCGACATGCTGGTGTTTGCCCGCGGCGAATTGCCGCTGACCGACCGCGTGACGCCTGCCCAGCTGATGCAGGCCCTGCAAGCGGCGGCCGCTGCCCATATCCAGGACGTGCAAGTGCGTTGGCAGTGCGACAGCCACCTCGGCGAGCTGCTCTGCAACCGCGACACCCTGGTGGGCTCGCTGCTCAACCTGATCGAAAACGCCACCCAGGCCAGCGGCCCCGGCGCGCGGCTCAAGGTGCACCTTTACAACCGCGGACAAACCCTGCGCCTGTGCATCAGCGACAGCGGCAGCGGTATCGACCCGGTGGTGCTCAAGCGCCTGGGTGAACCCTTTTTCACCACCAAGGCCAACGGTACGGGCCTGGGCCTGACCGTGGTCAAGGCGGTGGCGCGTGCCCATCAGGGAGAATTGCAGCTGCATTCCCGCGTTGGGCGTGGCACCTGTGCATTGATGACCTTGCCGCTGTTTTCATGCGCGGCAAGCGCGGAGTAAGGATATGGCTATCAAGGTTCTGTTGGTGGAAGACGATCGCGCCCTGCGTGAAGCATTGGCTGACACGCTGTTGTTAGCGGGCCATGACTACCGGGCGGTCGGTTCTGCCGAGGACGCCTTGGACGCGGTGGAGCAGGAAGCCTTCAGCCTGGTGGTCAGCGACGTGAACATGCCCGGCATGGATGGCCACCAGTTGCTCGGCCTGCTGCGTGCGCGCCAGCCGCAACTGCCGGTGCTGCTGATGACCGCCCACGGTGCGGTGGAACGTGCCGTGGACGCGATGCGCCAGGGCGCCGCGGATTACCTGGTCAAGCCCTTCGAGCCTAAAGCCCTGATCGAACTGGTGGCGCGTCACGCCCTGGGGGTAATCCCGGCCAACGAAGGCGAGGGCCCGATCGCCTTCGAACCGGCCAGTGCACAATTGCTCGAGTTGGCGGCTCGTGTGGCGCGCAGCGACTCCACCGTGCTGATCTCCGGCGAGTCCGGCACCGGTAAAGAGGTGCTGGCGCGTTATATCCACCAGCAGTCGACCCGCGCCCAGCAACCGTTTATCGCCATCAACTGCGCGGCGATCCCCGACAACATGCTTGAAGCCACCCTGTTCGGTCATGAGAAAGGTTCGTTCACCGGTGCCATCGCGGCCCAGGCGGGCAAGTTCGAACAGGCCGATGGCGGCACCATTTTGCTGGATGAAATCTCGGAAATGCCCCTGGGCCTGCAAGCCAAGTTGCTGCGGGTGCTGCAAGAGCGCGAAGTGGAGCGGGTGGGTGCGCGCAAGCCGATCCAGTTGGACATCCGTGTGGTCGCCACCACCAACCGGGACCTCGCCGGCGAAGTGGCGGCGGGGCGCTTTCGGGAAGACCTGTTCTACCGTCTCTCGGTGTTCCCCCTGGCCTGGCGCCCGTTGCGTGAGCGCCCGGCAGACATCATTCCACTGGCCGAGCGCCTGCTGAACAACCACGTCAAAAAAATGAAGCACGCCCAGGCGCGGCTATCGGCGCAAGCCCAGGCCTGCCTGGTGAGTTATCCATGGCCCGGCAACGTGCGGGAATTGGACAACGCCATCCAGCGCGCGCTGATTCTGCAGCAGGGCGGCTTGATCCAGCCCCAGGATTTCTGCCTGGCCATGGGCAGTGGCGCGGCGCCATTGCCGACGTTGGCGCCCGCGCCGGTGGTTGCAGAGGCTGAATCGGCCGGCGCCCTCGGCGACGACCTGCGTCGCCGCGAATTCCAGATGATCATCGACACCCTGCGCGCCGAGCGCGGCCGGCGCAAAGAGGCCGCCGAGCGCCTGGGCATCAGCCCGCGCACCCTGCGCTACAAGCTGGCGCAGATGCGTGACGCTGGAATGGATGTGGAAGCGTATCTATTCGCCACGTAACCGGTAAGAAGGTCGACAATGTTTGTCGCCTTTTCTTACGAGCTGATGCGGATCTGGCACCCTTGTTGCTACCTCCCCTAGTAATCGCTGCGTAGTGTCAAAAAATTGCAGGTTGGAGAGAGAAGGTCATGAGCCAGGGTATTGAGTTCAATCGGTTGATGTTGGATATGCGCGCCATGCAGATGGATGCCATGGCTCAACCGAAATCCGTCGCGCCAGCGCCGGAATTGGGCCAAAGCAGCTTCGCCGACATGCTCGGCCAGGCCATCAACAAAGTCAGTGATACCCAGCAAGCTTCCAGCCAGTTGGCCAATGCGTTCGAGATCGGCAAAAGCGGCGTGGACCTCACCGATGTGATGGTCGCCTCGCAAAAGGCCAGCGTTTCCTTCCAGGCCCTGACCCAAGTGCGTAACAAGCTGGTTCAGGCCTATCAAGACATCATGCAGATGCCGGTTTAAGGGCGAGATTTAAGTCATGGCAGAAGCAGTCTCCGACAACGTACCCGCCAAGACAGACGGCAAGCCGCCGCTGTTTGGCCTGTCGTTCCTGGAAAACCTCTCGGAAATGACCATGCTGCGTCAGGTGGGCCTGATGGTCGGCCTGGCTGCCAGCGTGGCGATTGGTTTCGCCGTGGTGTTGTGGTCGCAGCAACCCGATTACCGACCGTTGTACGGCAGCCTGGCGGGCATGGATTCCAAGCAGATCATGGAAACCCTCGCCGCCGCCGACATCGCCTACACCGTGGAGCCCAACTCCGGCGCCCTGCTGGTCAAGGCCGACGATGTGGCCCGTGCGCGCATGAAGCTGGCTGCCGCCGGCGTGACCCCGTCCGACAGCAATATCGGTTTCGAGATCCTCGACAAGGACCAGGGCCTGGGGACCAGCCAGTTCATGGAAGCCACCCGCTACCGTCGTGGCCTTGAAGGCGAGCTGGCGCGCACCATTTCCAGCCTGAACAACGTCAAGGGTGCCCGCGTGCACCTGGCCATTCCGAAAAGCTCGGTGTTTGTGCGCGACGAGCGCAAGCCAAGTGCGTCGGTGCTGGTCGAACTGTTTTCCGGCCGCTCCCTGGAGCCTGGCCAGGTGATGGCGATCATCAACCTGGTGGCCACCAGCGTTCCCGAACTGAGCAAGTCGCAAATCACCGTGGTCGACCAGAAGGGCAACCTGCTCTCCGACATGGCCGAAAACTCCGCGCTGACCCAGGCCGGCAAGCAGTTCGACTACAGCCGCCGCATGGAAAGCATGCTCACCCAGCGCGTGCACAACATCCTGCAACCGGTGCTGGGCAATGACCGCTACAAGGCGGAAGTGTCTGCCGACGTGGACTTCAGCGCCGTCGAGTCGACCTCCGAGCAGTTCAACCCGGACCAACCGGCCCTGCGCAGTGAGCAATCGACCAGCGAACAACGTACCGCCAGCAATGGTCCGCAAGGTGTGCCGGGTGCCCTGAGCAACCAGCCGCCGGCCCCGGCCTCGGCGCCGCAAACCACCGGTGGCGCCGCAGCCACCGCGGGCGCGATCCAGCCTGGCCAGCCACTGTTGGATGCCAACGGCCAGCAGATCATGGACCCGGCCACCGGCCAGCCGATGCTCGCGCCGTACCCGGCGGACAAGCGTAACCAGTCCACCAAGAACTTCGAACTCGACCGTTCCATCAGCCACACCAAGCAGCAGCAGGGTCGCGTCAATCGCCTGTCGGTGTCGGTGGTGGTGGATGACCAGGTCAAGGTCAACGCCGCTGACGGTGCTGTAACACGTGCACCGTGGAGCGCCGACGAATTGGCGCGCTTCACACGCCTGGTGCAGGACGCCGTTGGTTTTGACGCCAGTCGGGGTGACAGCGTCAGCGTGATCAACATGCCGTTCTCCGCCGAGCGTGGCGAAGTGATCGCCGAAGCGGCGTTCTACACCCAGCCGTGGTTCTGGGACATCGTCAAGCAAGTGCTGGGTGTGTTGTTCATCCTGGTGCTGGTGTTCGGCGTGCTGCGCCCGGTGCTCAACAACATCACCGGCAACGGCAAGAAACAACTGGCGGCCTTCGGTGGCAGCGATGTCGAGTTGGGTGGCATGGGCGGCCTGGACGGCGAACTGGCCAACGACCGCGTCAGCCTCGGCGGCCCGCAAAGCATCCTGTTGCCGAGCCCGAGCGAAGGCTATGACGCGCAGTTGAACGCAATCAAAAGTCTGGTAGCAGAAGACCCGGGCCGTGTGGCCCAGGTCGTGAAAGAGTGGATTAACGCAGATGAGTGATCGAGCCGCTGTTGCCAAGCTCTCCCGGGTCGACAAAGCCGCAGTCCTGCTGCTGTCCCTGGGGGAAACCGACGCCGCCCAAGTGCTGCGCCATATGGGCCCCAAAGAGGTCCAGCGGGTGGGCGTGGCCATGGCGCAAATGCGCAATGTGCACCGCGAGCAAGTCGAACAGGTGATGAGCGAGTTCGTCGAGATCGTCGGCGACCAGACCAGCCTGGGCGTCGGCTCCGACAGCTACATCCGCAAGATGCTCACCTCGGCCCTGGGCGAAGACAAGGCCAACGGCCTGATCGACCGCATCCTGCTGGGCGGCAACACCAGTGGCCTGGACAGCCTCAAGTGGATGGAACCGCGCGCGGTCGCCGACGTGATCCGCTACGAGCACCCGCAGATCCAGGCAATCGTGGTGGCCTACCTCGACCCGGACCAGGCCGGTGAAGTGCTTGGCCACTTCGACCATAAGGTGCGCCTGGACATCATCCTGCGCGTGTCGTCGCTGAACACCGTGCAGCCGGCGGCCCTGAAAGAACTCAACACGATTCTCGAGAAACAGTTCTCGGGCAACTCGAACGCCTCGCGCACCACCCTGGGTGGTATCAAACGCGCGGCCGACATCATGAACTTCCTCGACAGCTCGGTCGAAGGCCAGTTGATGGACTCGATCCGCGAGATCGACGACACCCTGTCCGGCCAGATCGAAGACCTCATGTTCGTGTTCAACAACCTCTCCGATGTCGACGACCGTGGCATCCAGGCGTTGCTGCGCGAAGTGTCCTCCGACGTGCTGGTACTGGCCCTCAAGGGCTCGGACGAAGGCGTCAAGGAGAAGATCTTCAAGAACATGTCCAAGCGTGCCTCCGAGCTGTTGCGCGACGACCTGGAAGCCAAGGGTCCGGTGCGCGTCAGCGACGTGGAAACCGCGCAGAAAGAAATCCTCACCATTGCCCGCCGTATGGCCGAAGCCGGAGAAATCGTTCTCGGTGGGAAGGGCGGCGAAGAAATGATCTAAGGCGCTCCCCATGTCGAACAAAGATGAGGCGCCCAGCGATCTGATTCGCGCACGGGACGTCGGTGGGTTCGACATCTGGTCGTTGCCCAGCTTCGATCCGCATGTGCCCGAGCCCGAGCCGGAACCGGTTGAAGAGCCGCCGGTGGAAATGGAAGAAGTGCCGCTGGAGGAAGTCCAGCCACTGACCCTGGAAGAGTTGGAAAGCATCCGTCAGGAGGCCTATAACGAAGGCTTCGCCGCTGGCGAGAAAGACGGTTTTCGCAGCACCACCCTCAAGGTGCGCCAGGAGTCCGAGGCGGCGCTGAGCGTCAAGCTGGCCAGCCTGGAGCGCCTGATGGGCAACCTGTTCGCGCCCATCGCCGAGCAGGATTCGCAAATCGAAAAAGCCATGGTCGGCCTGGTGGAGCATATCGCCCGCCAGGTGATCCAGCGCGAACTGGTGCTGGATTCCAGCCAGATCGAAAGCGTGATGCGCGAAGCCCTCAAGCTGCTGCCCCTGGGCGTCGGCAATGTACGGCTGTACATCAACCCGCAGGACTTCGAACAGGTCAAGGCCCTGCGCGAACGCCATGAAGAAACCTGGCGCATCGTCGAAGATGCGGCGCTGCAGCCCGGCGGTTGCCGGGTCGAGACCGAGCACAGCCGCATCGATGCCACGGTGGAAACCCGCATCAGCCAGATCATGGCCAAGCTCTTCGACCAACTCCATGAACAAGCCCTGCACCCGGCCGAGCCGGACCTGAGCGTGGACCTGGACGCCGCCGATGCGCCTTGACCGTACCAGCTTCGCCAAGCGCCTGGGCGGTTACGCCGAGGCCACCGAGTTGCCTGGCCAGCCGATTCTCGAAGGGCGCCTGTTGCGCATGGTTGGCCTGACCCTCGAGGCCGAAGGCCTGCGCGCCGCCATGGGCAGCCGCTGCATGGTGATCAACGACGACAGCTACCACCCGGTGCAGGTCGAAGCCGAAGTGATGGGCTTTTCCGGCAGCAAGATTTTCCTCATGCCCGTCGGTAGCCTGGCCGGCATCGCCCCTGGCGCCCGCGTGGTGCCCCTGGCCGACACCGGCCGCCTGCCCATGGGCATGGGCATGCTCGGCCGGGTGCTGGACGGCGCCGGTCGCGCGCTGGACGGCAAGGGCGGCATGAAAGCCGAAGACTGGGTGCCGATGGACGGCCCCACCATCAACCCGCTCAACCGCAACCCCATCAGCGTGCCGCTGGACGTGGGGATTCGCAGCATCAACGGTTTATTGACGGTCGGCCGCGGCCAGCGTCTGGGCCTGTTCGCGGGTACGGGGGTGGGTAAGTCGGTATTGCTCGGCATGATGACGCGCTTTACCGAGGCCGACATCATCGTGGTGGGCCTGATCGGCGAACGGGGCCGCGAGGTGAAGGAGTTCATCGAACACAGCCTCGGCGAAGAAGGCCTCAAGCGCTCGGTGGTGGTCGCATCCCCCGCGGACGATGCGCCGCTGATGCGTCTGCGCGCGGCCATGTACTGCACACGCATCGCCGAATATTTTCGCGACAAGGGCAAGAACGTCCTGTTGCTGATGGACTCGCTCACCCGTTTCGCCCAGGCCCAGCGGGAAATCGCCCTGGCCATCGGCGAGCCCCCGGCCACCAAGGGCTACCCGCCGTCGGTGTTCGCCAAGCTGCCCAAACTGGTGGAGCGCGCCGGTAATGCCGAGGCCGGTGGCGGCTCGATCACCGCGTTCTACACCGTATTGTCCGAAGGCGATGACCAGCAGGATCCCATCGCCGACTCGGCGCGGGGCGTGCTCGACGGCCACATCGTGCTGTCGCGGCGTCTGGCGGAGGAGGGGCACTACCCGGCCATCGACATCGAAGCGTCCATCAGCCGGGTCATGCCGGCGGTGGTCACGCCGGAGCATATGGCCCGCGCGCAGCAGTTCAAGCAGCTGTGGTCGCGTTATCAACAGAGCCGCGACTTGATCAGCGTCGGCGCTTACGTGGCCGGCGGCGACCGCGACACCGACCTGGCGATCGCCCTGCAACCGCAGTTGGTGACCTACTTGCGCCAGGGTCTCAACGACAAGATCAGCATGGGTGAAAGCGAAGCGCACCTGGGTTCGATCTTCGCCCCTGCGCCGGGCGGCTAAGCCATGGCCAACAGCCGCGCTGCGCGCCTGGCCCCGGTGGTGGACATGGCCGAAAAGGCCGAGAAAACCGCGGTCCAGCGCCTGGGGTATTTCCAGGGCCAGGTGCGTTTGGCGGAAAGTAAGCTGGGCGACCTGGAGCGCTTTCGTGGCGAGTACCAGCAGCAATGGATCGAGCGCGGCACCCAAGGTGTGTCGGGGCAATGGCTGATGGGTTACCAGGGCTTTCTCAATCAGCTCGAGACGGCCGTCGGCCAGCAGCGCCAAAGCCTGGCCTGGCACCAGAACAACCTCGACAAGGCCCGCGAGAGCTGGCAGCAAGCCTTCGCCCGCGTCGAGGGCCTGCGCAAACTGGTGCAGCGCTACATCGACGAAGCGCGGGCATTGGAAGACAAGCGCGAGCAGAAATTACTCGACGAATTGTCCCAGCGCCTGCCGCGCCAATCACAATACTGACGGTGGCCCGCCTGCCACATTTGATCTGCCGTGTTGCTGGTATCCCATTCGCCTGCTACACCTTGTGTCTATGCCTATGACAAGGAAGCAGTCGCATGTCAATCGAGTCAGAAGTATCCCTGGACGGGAAGAAGTTGACGATCGCAATCAAGGGTCGGTTCGATTTCAGCAGCCACCAGACATTTCGTGATGCTTACGAGCGTTTCTACAAGGTCCCTGAGTCGTATGTGGTCGACCTGAAGGAAACCACTTATATGGACAGTTCGGCCCTGGGCATGCTCCTGCTGTTGAGGGACCACGCCGGCGGCGAGGAGTCGGAGGTCCAGGTGATCAACACCAACTCCGATGTGCGCAAGATCCTCGCCATCTCCAACTTCGACAAATTGTTCGACATCAATTGAGCGCCCTGGCCCCCGCGGTTGAGCCGCTGACGATCCTGATCGCCGAAGACAGCGCCGCCGACCTGCTGTTGCTGTCGACCATTGTGCGACGCCAGGGGCACCAGGTGCTCACTGCAACCAATGGCGAGGAGGCCGTTGAGCTATTCGCGCGCGAGCGCCCGCAACTGGTGTTGATGGACGCGATCATGCCCGTGATGGATGGCCTGACCGCCGCGCGGTGGATCAAGCAGTTGGCGGGGGAGGAACTGGTGCCGATCATCTTCCTCACGTCCCTGCGCGAGAGTGCCGCCCTGGCCGAGTGCCTGGATGCCGGCGGCGATGATTTCCTGCCCAAGCCCTATAACCAGTTGATCCTGGCGGCCAAGATCAACGCCATGGACCGCCTGCGCCGGCTGCAGGCGACGATGCTGCAGCAGCGCGACCAGATCGCCCGGCACCATGACCACTTGCTGCATGAGCAGCGGGTGGCCAAGGCGGTGTTCGATAAAGTTGCCCATTCCGGCTGCATCAACGCGGCGCCGAATATCCGCTACCTGCAATCGCCCTATGCGCTGTTCAACGGCGACCTGCTGCTGGCGGCGTATACGCCGTCGGGCGACATGCACGTGCTGCTCGGCGATTTCACCGGCCATGGCCTGCCGGCGGCGGTGGGCGCCATGCCCCTGGCAGAAGTGTTCTATGGCATGACTGCCAAGGGCTACGGCCTGGCGCAGATCCTGCGGGAGATGAATGCCAAGCTCAAGCGCATCCTGCCGGTGGACATGTTCTGCTGCGCCACCCTGCTGTGCCTGAGCACGCAGCGGCGGGTGGTGGAGGTGTGGAACGGCGGCATGCCCGAAGGCTATGTGCATGAAGTCGCCAGCGGCAGGCGCACGCCGCTGCAGCCACGGCATTTGCCGTTGGGGGTGCTGTCGGCTGAGGCGTTTGATGATCGCACCGAGGTCTGGCCCATGGCGCTGGGTGACCGCGTGTTCCTGCTCTCCGATGGTGTGCTGGACACCGCCGACGCCAATGACCAGCTGTTTGGCGTCGAGCGCTTGCAGCAGGTGTTTGCCGCCAACCGTGAGCCCGACCGGCTCTTCGACGACATCGAGCGCGCCCTGGCGGCTTTTCGCGGTGAGGCGCGGGACGATGTCAGTCTGGTGGAAATCATCCTGCAGCCCGGGCAGCCGCTGCGTGCGACCGGGCTGCTGTATGCCGACAGCGGCCAGACATGCCCGCTGGATTGGTCGGTGAGTTTCGAATTCCGGGCCGAAACCCTCAAGCGTTACAACCCCTTGCCCTACCTGCTGCAACTGCTGCTGGAGATCCAGGGGCTGCGCGAGCAGAGCGGGGCGCTCTACAGCGTCATGGCCGAGTTGTATTCCAATGCGCTGGAACATGGCGTGCTGGGCCTGGACTCGCGGCTCAAGCGCGATGCCCAGGGTTTTGCCGAGTATTACCGCCAGCGCAATGACCGCCTGGCGCAGTTGAGCAGTGGCTATGTGCGCGTGCATGTGCAGGTGGTGCCCACCGAGGCGGGCGGCAAGATGACCCTGCGCCTTGAAGACAGTGGGCCAGGGTTTGACGTGGAGCAGGTGCTGGCCCGGCCGCTGGACATCGATGGCCTGTCCGGTCGAGGCCTGAGCCTGGTGCGTCAACTGAGCAGCCAGGTGCGCTGGTCCGACGGCGGACGCAGTGTCTGCGTAGAGTTTTGCTGGGGGGCTCTGGCATAATCCGCCGATTCTTGATCAAGGAGCGAGCAAGTGGCTGAGATTCATATGGACCCGGACGTGTTGTCGGGTTTGCAGGAGGTCATGGAAGGCGAGTATCCCAAGTTGCTCGATACCTTCCTCGATGACTCCCAGAAACGCGTCGAAGCGCTGCGCAAGGCGCGGGACGACGCCAAGGCACTGGGGCGTATCGCCCATAGCTTCAAGGGCAGCAGTGGCAACCTCGGCGCAGTGCGGTTGGCGCACCTGTGCCAGCGCTTGGAGGCGGAGTCCGCTGAGGCCGCGGCGGACCTGGGGGCGCTGGTGGACCAGATCGATCATGAGTTTGCCTTGGTGAAGCCGATGTATGAGTCGGAACGGCAGCGGTTCCAGATTTGATTCCATCCGTGTGAAAACCTGGCCCGACTCTTGCTCTACCTCCTGATACTGCATCCCCGATCCCCATGCAGTGGAGACCTTTACCTATGCCAGTCGCCCCGAATTCGCTTCTCCAGGCTACCCCTGCGGCCAAGCCTCAAGCGCCTGCCGTCAATCCACCGGCAGTGGCTGCGGACCCACGGGACAAGGGCCCTGGCTTCGCTCAAGTGTTCGCCAGCCAAGGTTCAAAACCTACGGTCAAGGCTGATGACAACTCGGCCAAGCCCACGCGGGACAAGCCTGCCGATGCCAGCGCCAAGCCTGCGGCGGGCAACGACAAACCTGCCGCCGCCACGCCAGCGGTTGCCGATAGCGGCAATACCTTGCCTGCCAAGCCTGCGGCATCGTCCGACGACACTGCCAGCAAGGATGACGCTGCACCTGTGGATCCGGCCCTGGCGCAGCAGCCTCCCGTGGACCCGGTGGTCGACCCGGCATTGATTGCCACGGTCACCCCGGTGGTGGTGCCGGTGCCGGTGGAAACCCCGGCCCCCGCAGCCGCTGCCAAAGATGACAAGGCCGCCCCCGTGGTTGCAGCGCCAATCGCAGCGACCGAGGACGCCACGCCGGCCTTCGACCCTGAGGCCGATCCCCTGGACGCCATGCCGGCCGTACGCCTGGCAATGGAGCAGGGTGGGCACGTGTCGGCCAGCAGCCAGGCACCGGCCAAAACTGCCCCGCCGACCACCCAGGACCAGCCAACCGCCGCGCAGAACTTTGCCGCCGGCCTGGCCACCATGGTCGACCAGCAAGCCACCAAGGACAGTACGGACCAGGGTGGCGACAAGGCCTTCAGCGGCTTGATCGAAGGCGGCCTCAAGGACTTGAAAGAGGCCAGCAGCGACACCCGCGTCGATGACTTCGCCAACCGCCTGGCTGCGTTGACCCAGGCGGCCACGCCGAAAACCGCAAATGCCTTGCCGCCGGTGACGAATGCGCCGCTGGCCATGCACCAGAGCGGCTGGACCGACGAGATCGTCAACCGCGTGATGTACCTCTCCAGCGCCAACCTCAAGTCGGCGGAGATCCAGTTGCAACCGGCCGAACTCGGGCGCCTGGACATCAAGGTCAACATGACCGCCGACCAGCAGGCCCAGGTCAACTTCATGAGCGCCCACCCGGTGGTGCGGGAAGCCCTGGAAAGCCAGTCCGGTCGCTTGCGCGAGATGTTCGCCCAGCAGGGCATGGGCCAGGTGGATGTGAATGTGTCCGACCAGTCCCGTGGCCAGGAGCAGCAGCAACAGCAGGCGCAGACGGGGGGCGTTAGTCGCAGCGGGCGGGGTGGCGACAGCGGCGACAGCGGCAGCCATATTGAAGTGGCCGAAGCCGTGGCGCCGGTGACTTCGACGGTGATCGGCTCCAGCGCCGTCGACTACTACGCCTGATGTGAGCCTGGCATAGGCCAAAATGTGGGAGCGGACTTGCTGTGGTGGGTCGGCTTGCTGTAGTGAGCGGGCTTGCTGTGGTGGGTTGGCTTGTTGTGGTGAGCGGGCTTGCCCCGCGCTGGACTGCGCAGCAGTCCCATTGTCGGTGAACAAGCCCACCCACCACAGCCCCCCCCCTTCCACATTTTTTTGTGGCGTTCCTCTGTCTGCGTTCAGCCAGACAACTCTGGCATAACACTTGCTCTTGCCTTTCCGTAGATCTATGAATCCCCGAATAGTGACGGATTATTGGCATGGCGAAGAGCGACGACGCAGCAAAAGCACCCGCACCCGCAGGCAAAGGCAAGCTCAAGCTTATCCTGATGATTGTCGTAGGCCTGCTCCTGGCCATCGGCGCCTCGGTGGGCGGCACCTGGTACATCATGCACAGCAGTGCCAGCAAGCCGGCACCTGCCGCCGAAACCGCCACGAACGCCAAGCAACCGGCGATCTTCGAGCCGATGCTTCCGGCCTTTGTCGCCAACTTCAACCAGAACGGTCGTCAACGCTACCTGCAGGTGAGCATCACCTTGCTGGCGCGTAACCAGTCGGACCTGGATGCCCTCAAGGTGCATATGCCGGTGATCCGCAACAACCTGGTGATGCTGTTCTCCGGGCAGAGTTTCGACACCCTGGCCACCCCGGTGGGCCAGGAAATGCTGCGCCAGAAGGTCACTGCCAGCGTGCAGGAAGTGGCCCAGAAGGAGCTCGGCAAAGTCGTGATCGAGCAGGCGCTCTTCACTAATTTCGTATTGCAGTAGGATCACCCCATGGCCGTGCAGGACCTACTGTCCCAGGATGAAATCGACGCGCTGTTGCATGGCGTCGACGACGGTCTGGTACAGACTGAAATGGCTGCCGAGCCCGGCAGCGTCAAAAGTTATGACCTGACCAGCCAGGATCGCATCGTCCGTGGACGCATGCCGACCCTTGAGATGATCAACGAACGTTTCGCCCGTTACACCCGGATCAGCATGTTCAACATGCTGCGCCGCTCGGCGGACGTGGCGGTGGGCGGCGTGCAGGTGATGAAGTTCGGCGAGTACGTGCACTCGCTGTACGTGCCCACCAGCCTCAACCTGGTCAAGATCAAGCCATTGCGCGGTACCGCGCTGTTCATCCTCGACGCCAAGCTGGTGTTCAAGCTGGTGGACAACTTCTTCGGCGGTGACGGCCGTCACGCCAAGATCGAAGGCCGTGAATTCACCCCTACCGAATTGCGCGTGGTGCGCATGGTGCTGGAGCAGGCCTTCATTGACTTGAAGGAAGCCTGGCAGGCGATCATGGAAGTCAATTTCGAGTACATCAACTCGGAAGTGAACCCGGCCATGGCCAACATCGTCGGGCCGAGCGAGGCCATTGTCGTGTCCACGTTCCACATCGAGCTCGATGGCGGTGGCGGCGACCTGCACGTGACCATGCCGTATTCGATGATCGAGCCGGTGCGCGAAATGCTCGACGCCGGCTTCCAGTCCGACCTGGACGACCAGGACGAACGCTGGGTCAAGGCCCTGCGCGAAGACCTGCTGGATGTCGACGTGCCGCTGAGCGCTACCGTGGCCCGGCGCCAGTTGCGCCTGCGGGATATTTTGCACATGCAGCCGGGGGACATTATCCCGGTCGAATTGCCGGACGAAATGATCATGCGCGCCAACGGCGTGCCGTCGTTCAAGGTCAAGCTGGGGTCCCACAAGGGCAACCTCGCTTTGCAAGTGGTTGAGCCGATCAACCGTCGCTGATCCCTATTTATGAATGTTTGCTCCGCCGAGGACATGTAATGGCTACCGAACACGAAAACACTTCCGCCGAAGACCAGGCCCTGGCTGACGAGTGGGCTGCGGCCCTGGAAGAGACCGGCGATGTTGGCCAGGACGATATCGACGCACTGCTGGCCGCCGACGCCGCCACTGCGCCGGTGGGTAACCGCTTGCCCATGGAAGAATTCGGCAGCGTGCCGAAGAACAACGATCCGGTGACCCTCGATGGGCCGAACCTGGACGTGATCCTCGACATCCCGGTGTCGATCTCGATGGAAGTGGGCAGCACCGACATCAACATCCGCAACCTGCTGCAACTCAACCAGGGCTCGGTGATCGAGCTGGATCGCCTGGCCGGTGAGCCACTGGACGTGCTGGTCAACGGCACTCTGATCGCTCACGGCGAAGTGGTGGTGGTCAACGAAAAGTTCGGCATCCGCCTGACCGACGTGATCAGCCCAAGCGAACGCATCAAGAAGTTGCGCTGATATGAAACGGCTGATGGTGGGACTGTTAGCCGCGCTGCCATTGGTGGCGTGGGCGGCGGAGCCGGCGGCCCAAGCTGCCGCTGCGCCCGTCGGCGGCAGCGTTGGCGGGCAACTGACGCAGTTGGTGCTGGGCCTGTTGCTGGTGGTCGGCTTGATCTTCGTGTTGGCCTGGCTGATGCGTCGTGTGCAGAGCATCGGCCCGGGCAATGCCCAGGTCATCGAAATGATCGGCTCGCGCGCCCTCGGCCCGCGAGACCGGCTGGTGCTGGTGCAAGTGGGCGAGGAACAGATCCTGCTGGGCATTACCCCCGGCCGAATCACGCCGCTGCACGTGCTCAAGACCCCGGTGCCAACCACCCAATCCCAGCCCGCCACGCCAGAATTCGCCCAGCGCCTGATGGAATTGCTGGGCAAGGATCAGAAGGATAAGAAGTAATGCGCGTTTTATTGACGCTCATGCTGTTGCTGGCCGCGCCATTGGCGCTGGCCGCCGACCCGTTGTCGATCCCGGCGATTACGCTGGGTACCAACGCGGCGGGGGCCCAGGAGTATTCGGTCAGCCTGCAGATCCTGCTGATCATGACCGCGCTGAGCTTTATCCCGGCGTTTGTCATGCTGATGACCAGCTTTACGCGGATCATCATTGTGTTCTCGATCCTGCGTCAGGCCCTGGGCCTGCAGCAGACACCGTCGAACCAGATCCTCACCGGCATGGCGTTGTTCTTGACGATGTTCATCATGGCGCCGGTGTTCGACAAGGTGAACCAGCAAGCCCTGCAGCCGTACCTGGCCGAGACCATTACGGCCCAGGTCGCGATTGACCGGGCGCAAGGGCCGATCAAGGATTTCATGCTGTCGCAGACCCGCTCCAGCGACCTTGAGCTGTTCATGCGCCTGTCCAAGCGTACCGACATCGCGACCCCGGACCAGGCGCCGCTGACCATCCTGGTGCCGGCGTTCGTCACCTCGGAACTGAAGACCGCGTTCCAGATCGGCTTCATGATCTTTATCCCGTTCCTGATCATCGACCTGGTGGTGGCGAGCGTGCTGATGGCCATGGGGATGATGATGCTGTCGCCGCTGATTATTTCATTGCCGTTCAAGATCATGCTGTTTGTGCTGGTGGACGGTTGGGCGCTGATTATCGGCACGCTGGCCGGCAGTTTCGGAGGAGTGTGATGTGTTAGGTGAAGCAGCATGACCCCAGAAGTCGCCGTCGACCTGTTCCGTGAAGCACTGTGGCTGACCACCATGATGGTTGCCGTGCTGGTGGTGCCGAGCCTGTTGGTGGGCCTGCTGGTGGCGATGTTCCAGGCCGCGACCCAGATCAACGAACAGACCTTGAGCTTCCTGCCGCGCCTGCTGGTGATGCTGATCACCCTGATTGTCGCCGGCCCGTGGCTGGTGCAAACCTTCATGGAATACATCCTGCAGCTGTACGGCAGTATTCCGCAGTTGATCGGCTGACCCGATGCAGTCCTTGCTGGCATTGACCGACACCCAGATCAGCACGTGGGTGGCCTCGTTCATCCTGCCGTTGTTCCGGGTGACGGCGGTGCTGATGAGCATGCCGGTGTTCGGTACTACCTTGGTGCCACGCCGCATCCGCCTGTATTTCGCGGTGGCGATCACCGTGGTGCTCGTGCCTGGCCTGCCGCCGATGCCCCCGGTCAACGCACTCGACCTCAGTGCCTTGATGCTGATTGCCGAGCAGATCCTGATCGGCTCGCTGCTGGGTTTTTCGCTGCAACTGTTCTTCCAGGCATTCGTGATCGCCGGGCAAATCATCTCGATCCAGATGGGCATGGGCTTCGCGTCCATGGTCGACCCCACCAACGGCGTGTCGGCGGCGGTGATCGGGCAGTTCCTGACCATGCTGGTGACCTTGTTGTTCCTGGCCATGAACGGCCATCTGGTGGTGTTCGAGGTGTTGACCGAAAGCTTCACCACTTTGCCGGTAGGCTCCGGGCTGGTGGTCAATCACTTCTGGGAGCTGGTGGGGCGTCTCAGTTGGGTGCTCGGTGCCTCGCTGTTGCTGGTACTGCCGGCGATCACCGCCTTGCTGGTGGTCAACATCGCGTTTGGCGTCATGACCCGCGCGGCGCCACAGCTGAACATTTTCTCCATTGGTTTCCCCTTGACCCTGGTGCTGGGCATGGGGATTTTCTGGGTCGGCCTGGCTGACATTCTCAATCAGTATCAACCGCTGGCGACCGACGCCTTGCAGTTCTTACGTGATCTGGCACGGGCGCGCTGAGCCATGGCCGAGAGCGAGAGTGGTCAGGACAAGACAGAAGACCCCACGGAGAAACGTAAAAAGGACTCCAGGGAAAAGGGCGAGATTGCTCGCTCCAAGGAACTCAACACCGTTGCGACCATGATGGCTGGGTCCGGTGCCTTGCTGATCTATGGCGGTGGCCTGGCGCTGGACTTGATGGAGCTGATGAAGCACAACTTCACCTTGCCCCGCGATGTGCTGCTCAACCCTGGCTCCATGGGTCAATACCTGCTGCACTCGGGCAAGATCGCGATATTGGCGGTGCAGCCGATCCTGATCACCCTGCTGCTGGCCGCGCTGATCGGCCCGGTCGCCCTCGGCGGCTGGCTGTTCGCCGCCGGCAGCATGGCGCCCAAGTTCAGCCGCATGAACCCTGCGGCAGGGCTCAAGCGCATGTTTTCCGCCAAGGCCCTGGTGGAGCTGCTCAAGGCCCTGGCCAAGTTCATCCTGATTCTGTTCGTGGCGCTGATGGTGTTGTCGTCCGACATCGACGACTTGCTGCGCATCGCCCATGAGCCCCTGGAGTCGGCGATCATCCACAGCGTGCAGGTGGTGGGCTGGAGTGCGCTGTGGATGGCCGCCGGGCTGATCATCATCGCGGCGGTGGATGCGCCGATCCAGTTGTGGGAAAGCCACAAGAAACTGCTGATGACCAAGCAGGAAGTGCGCGACGAGCACAAGGACCAGGAAGGTCGCCCCGAGGTCAAGCAACGCATCCGCCAGCTGCAGCGGGAAATGTCCCAGCGCAAGATGATGGCTTCGGTGCCCGACGCCGACGTGGTCATCACCAACCCGACTCACTACGCCGTGGCCCTCAAGTACGACCCGGAGAAGGGCGGCGCACCGATGCTGCTGGCCAAGGGCAGCGACTTTACCGCGTTGAAAATCCGTGAAATCGCCGTGGCCCACGACATCCTGCTGCTGGAGTCGCCAGAGCTGGCGCGGTCGATCTTCTACTCCACCGACCTCGACCAGGAAATCCCGGCGGGGTTGTACCTGGCCGTGGCCCAGGTGTTGGCGTATGTCTATCAGATTCGCCAGTACCGCGCGGGCAAGGGCAAGCGCCCGGATCCGCTCAAGGACCTGCCGATCCCGCCGGAGTTGCGCCGCGATTCCTGAGACAGGGCTGGCGCGCCTGCGGTGTTCCGTTTGTCGGGAAGTGTTCTCTACCTGTCAAGTTTGACAGTTGTGAGTGTGCACCTCTGCGCGTTACATGGGGTTCCCATCCATGCAGAGGGATTTCCCCATGACCGGCTCTTCAACCAAAGCCAATCACCCCCTTGCGATCAACCTTCCTGGCCAGCGGCGGCCTGTCAGTGCTGCCGACAGGCAGGCTGCCCGGCACGGTTTTTACCCGAACAAAGGTCTCGATGTGCATGTGCGCGAAACCTTCAGCCATGCCGACAGCGCCGTTGAACTGACATTGGACGGCCAGGTGATTGCTGCTCATAAGCTCAAAGGCGACGCAACGCAAACCGGGATCAAGTTTTCGGTACCGGCCGAACGGCTCACCCATGGCCGGCATGTGTTGAGCTATCAGGTCAAGCAAGGTCGCTCGGGCCTGCGTCAGGCCACCCGCCAAGCCATCGTCAGCGTGCATGCCCAGCGCCTGTTGTACTTGGGGGTGCCCGTGAAGAAGAGCGATGAACGCGTCTATGTGAACATCGATATCAGGGTCGAACCCTGCATTGCCACCCTCACGACGGCCGCCGAAGTGGTTCATATGATTGAGGGCAACATCGGCAGCTTTCTGTTCAGTCCGGATGGCAGGTATCTGCATGCCGAATGGGTCAACGGCATTGCGAAGATCGATCTTCAGACAATCAGCCTCGTCGATAACTATCCCGTTTTCATTGAAAAGCTGGGAGGGTTCAGTCCCGATGGGCGGTTTCTATATGCGTGCAATTGGTTATATAACAATTTGTTTATCGTTGATGTGCAGGAAAAAGAGCTTTTGCCAGGCGCTGTTATCGATGAGTACGCCACGGGGCTGGTGCTTGGTCGCGATGGCGGCCAGATTTATGTTGGCGTGTGGGGTGGCCCTGGGAACGCTGAAGCCTCGCTGATCATTGTCGACAGGGCGTCGCAGGAAGTGATCAAGAAAATACCGGTTGGGGCCATCACGTTCGACACCGTGGGCAATCCGCACGATGGCCATGTCTATGTGGCTTGTCTTGGCGTGCTGGGCGAAGGGGCAGGGGTCTATAGGTTCGATCCTGTCAGTGAGCGCGTCGAAAAAATATCCAAGCACCCGGCCTGGGGGCTGACCTTGAGTGCCAATGGCGAGCGGCTGTATGCATACGGTGGTGACATTATCAGTGTCATCGACACGAAGACGGGCAGAGAGAAGGAGAATCATCGTTTGTCTGTGCGGTCATTGGCCGTGAGTCCGGATGGGAAGTGGGTATACACCGGGTCCTATGAAGAGCACGGACGGATTGACGTGTATGACGCGCAAGGCTGGACGTTGGATCACAGTATTCCTATTTTCAAACCCTTCATTCATCGCATGGAAACCCAGAAGTCCAACGGCGACCTGTGGGTTTGCTTCTCCAATGCGTAATGACGTAACAACCGAGGCAGGCGAGGGGCCAGCCATTCGTCGTCACTCCTTGCCTACCTGTCAAGTTTGACAGTAGCCAACTTGCCATTCTCGCGGTTCCATACCATCAGGTACTGCGCGCACGCTGTTAATAGATGCAGGGAGTGGCGATGGCTGTGGTGACGGGAACGATCAAATCTTATGACCCGAAGACCCGCAAGGGGGTGATTGTGCTGGATGATTGCGCAGCGGAGGTGTTGGTGGATTCGCTCGGTTCGCAAGGGGTTCGGCTTTCAGTGGGTTTGAAGGTCGAGCTTCAGATGATCCATCGACCCGATGGTGTGTATGCGTCTAGGGTCAGGCGTATCTTGTGACACCGGCGCAGGTTCTTGAGTGAAATCTAGGGAGAACGGCAATGGCAACGGGCACGGTGAAGTGGTTTAACGCGGAGAAGGGGTTTGGGTTTATTTCTCCCGACGACGGCAGTGCGGATGTATTTGTCCATTACTCCGCTATAGACAGCGCGGGCTTCAAAAGCCTGGATGAAAAGCAAAAGGTCGAATACGACGTGACTCCGGGTCAAAAAGGGCCGCAGGCGGCCAATGTGAGGCCGTTATAGAAAGGTCTCGTGCAGTAAATGCAAACGGATCCAACGGTGGGGCGGGAGCAGGCTTTCTCTAACCGTTGGAGTGTTTACATCCGATAGAACTCGGGCGCCTGTAGCGATCCACCTCCTCAAAAGCAAAGTTGGAAGGCTTCTTGCAATACCGCCTCCAGGACGCCTTCCGGCGTCAAAAGTTTGCTTCAAGGAAACGAGGAATACCGGTGGTGGATCGCTCTCAAATGTTCAGCACGGCCCGTGGCACCCTGACTGACCTCTCGCGGGGCAATCTGGGTGTGCCGTTGTTGCTGCTGGTCATGCTGGCAATGATGATGTTGCCGATGCCGCCGTTCCTGCTGGACGTGTTCTTCACCTTCAACATCGCCCTGTCCGTCGTCGTGCTGCTGGTGTGCGTCTACGCCTTGCGGCCGCTGGATTTCGCGGTGTTCCCGACGATCCTGCTGGTGGCGACCCTGCTGCGCCTGGCGCTGAACGTGGCGTCCACCCGTGTGGTGATGCTCCACGGCCAGGACGGTCACGCCGCTGCCGGTAAGGTGATCCAGGCCTTCGGTGAGGTGGTGATCGGCGGTAACTACGTGGTCGGTATCGTGGTGTTCGCGATCCTCATGATCATCAACTTCGTGGTGGTGACCAAGGGTGCCGGGCGGATCTCCGAGGTGAGCGCGCGCTTTACCCTCGACGCCATGCCCGGCAAGCAGATGGCCATCGACGCCGACCTCAACGCCGGCCTGATCGACCAGAACCAGGCCAAGGCCCGCCGCTTGGAAGTCGCCCAGGAAGCCGAGTTCTACGGTTCCATGGACGGTGCCAGCAAATTCGTGCGCGGTGACGCCATCGCCGGCCTGCTGATCCTGTTCATCAACCTGATCGGCGGCATGGCGGTCGGGATCTTCCAGCACGGCATGACCTTCGGCGATGCGGGCAAGGTGTACGCCCTGCTGACCATCGGTGACGGTTTAGTGGCGCAATTGCCATCACTGTTGTTATCTACAGCTGCCGCCATCATGGTGACCCGTGCTTCGGGCTCCGAAGACATGGGCAAGCAGATCAGCCGCCAGATGTTTGCCTCGCCCAAGGCCCTGGCCGTGGCGGCCGGCATCATGGCGATCATGGGGATCGTGCCGGGCATGCCCCATGTGTCGTTCCTGAGCATGGCGGCCCTGGCCGGCGGCGCTGCCTACCTGTTCTGGAAAAAGCAGAATGCGGTCAAGGTCCAGGCCCAGCAAGAGATCGCCCGCCAACAGGAACTGCTGCCGTCCCCGGCCCGCGCCCAGGAAACCAAGGAGTTGGGCTGGGACGACGTGACCCCGATCGACATGATCGGCCTGGAAGTCGGCTACCGCTTGATTCCGCTGGTGGACCGCAACCAGGGCGGCCAGTTGCTCGCGCGGATCAAGGGCGTGCGCAAGAAGCTGTCCCAGGACCTGGGCTTCCTGATGCCCACCGTGCATATCCGTGACAACCTCGACCTGGCCCCGAGTGCCTACCGCCTGACCCTGATGGGCGTGATCCTGGCCGAAGCCGAGATCTACCCGGACCGCGAGCTGGCAATCAACCCCGGCCAGGTGTTCGGCACCCTCAACGGCATTACCGCCAAAGATCCGGCTTTTGGCCTGGAAGCGGTGTGGATCGAAATCAGCCAGCGCAGCCAGGCGCAGTCCCTGGGCTACACCGTGGTGGACGCCAGTACCGTGGTCGCCACCCACCTCAACCAGATCCTGTACAAGCACTCCCACGAGCTGATCGGCCACGAAGAAGTCCAGCAATTGATGGGTTTGCTGGGCAAGGCCTCGCCAAAACTGGCAGAAGAGCTGGTGCCGGGCGTGCTGTCGTTGTCGCAATTGCTCAAGGTGCTGCAGGCGCTGCTGGCCGAACAGGTGCCGGTACGCGACATTCGCAGCATTGCCGAGGCTATCGCCAACAATGCCGCCAAGAGTCAAGATACCGCCGCGCTGGTGGCGGCGGTGCGTGTCGGATTGTCCCGCGCCATCGTGCAAAGCATTGTAGGGCTTGACTCCGAGCTGCCTGTGATCACCTTGGAACCAAGGTTGGAACAAATATTGCTCAATAGTATTCAGAAGGCAGGACAAGGCCAGGAAGAGGGCGTTCTGCTGGAGCCAAGCATGGCTGAGAAACTGCAGCGTTCGTTGATCGACGCCGCACAGCGCCAGGAAATGCAGGGCCAACCGGTGATTCTGCTGGTGGCGGGTCCGGTCCGGGCGATGTTGTCGCGGTTTGGACGTCTGGCAGTACCGAATTTGCACGTTTTGGCTTATCAGGAAATTCCTGACAACAAGCAAGTGACTATCGTCGCGACAGTAGGGCCCAACGGCTGAGGGTAGTGGGTTATGCAAGTTAAGCGTTTTTTCGCCGCCGATATGCGTCAGGCCATGAAACTGGTCCGCGATGAGCTGGGCGCCGATGCCGCGATTATCGGTAATCGTCGTATTGCCGGCGGTGTCGAGCTGACGGCTGCCCTGGACTACACCCCCTCGGCATTGGCGCCGCGTGTGCCGAACATGGAGCTCGAAGACGAGCTGCGCAAGACCGCTTCGCGCATCGTCTCGGCCCAGGCTGAACTGAGCATGCGTGGCGACAGCGATGCCTCCACCAATCGCCAGTTGTTCGCCGGCCTGCCGCTGACCGCCGCCGAGCCGCTGGTTGAGCCAACGTTCATCGAACCGCCGCGTCCTGCCGCGCCAGCCCCGGCTGCAGCAGTCGACCAGCGTGTCTTCGACTCGATGCGTTTTGAACTCAACGGCCTGCGCGAGCTGCTGGAAGTGCAACTGGGCTCGCTGGCCTGGACCCAACTGCAAGGCAGCAAACCGCACCAGGCCAACCTGTGGCGCCGCCTGCAACGCATCGGCCTGTCCGGCCCGTTGTCCCGCGACCTGCTGGCCCTGACCACCGAAATCGAAGAGCCTCGCCAGGCCTGGCGCATGTTGCTGGCCCACCTGGCGCGGATGATCGCCACCCCGGAAATCGAACCCCTGGAAGAGGGCGGTGTGATCGCCATGGTTGGCCCTGCCGGCATGGGCAAGACCACCACCCTGGCCAAGCTGGCGGCGCGCTATGTGCTCAAGTACGGCGCGAACAACATCGCACTGGTGAGCATGGACAGCTACCGCATCGGCGCCCAGGAACAGCTCAAGACCCTGGGCCGTATCCTCAATGTGCCGGTCACCCACGTCGACCCGGGCCAGTCCCTGGCCAACGCGCTCGATCCGTTGCTGCGCAAGCGCGTGGTGCTGATCGACACCGCCGGCCTGCAGGCCAGCGATCCGGCGTTGCGCCTGCAACTGGAAAGCCTGGCCGGGCGTGGCATCAAGTCGAAAAATTACCTGGTGCTTGCAACCACCAGCCAGAAACAGGTTCTTACCGCTGCGTACCATAGCTACAAGCGTTGCGGTCTGGCCGGCTGCATCCTGACTAAACTGGATGAAACCGCCAGCCTGGGCGAAGTGTTGAGCCTGGCTATCAGCCATGAACTACCGGTTGCCTACCTGACCGACGGGCCGCGGATCCCGGATGATTTGCATCTGCCGCGCCGTCATCAGCTGGTCAGCCGCGCCGTCAGCGTGCAAATGCAAGAAGAGCCTAGCGAGGAAGCGATGGCCGATATGTTCGCCGACCTTTACCACAACCCGGCAAAACGGGTGGGTTGAGGTGCGATGAACACCGTGAAATGTACCTACATCGATGGTCTGCAAGCGATTCACGCGGCCAAGCCATGTAGCCTGCGTCTAAGCAAGACAAGGTAAAGAAATAAAATGGGCAGCATGCATCCCGTACAGGTGATCGCGGTGACCGGCGGCAAAGGTGGCGTCGGGAAAACTAACGTGTCAGTGAATTTGTCCCTGGCCCTGGCAGAGCTTGGCCGTCGCGTCATGCTGCTGGATGCTGACCTGGGGCTGGCGAACGTCGACGTTCTGCTGGGACTGACGCCCAAACATACCCTGGCCGATGTGATCGAGGGGCGCTGTGAGCTGCGCGACGTGCTGCTCCAGGGCCCTGGCGGGATCCGCATCGTGCCGGCCGCCTCCGGTACCCAGAGCATGGTGCACCTGAGCCCGGCGCAGCATGCCGGCCTGATCCAGGCATTCAGTGACATTGGCGACAACCTCGACGTGCTGGTGATCGACACCGCCGCCGGGATCGGCGAGTCCGTGGTCAGCTTCGTGCGCGCGGCGCAGGAAGTCTTGTTGGTGGTCTGCGATGAACCCACCTCGATCACCGACGCCTACGCCCTGATCAAACTGCTTAACCGTGACTACGGCATGAACCGCTTCCGCGTCCTGGCCAACATGGCCCAGAGCCCGCAGGAAGGCCGCAACCTGTTCGCCAAGTTGACCAAGGTCACGGATCGCTTTCTCGATGTCGCCTTACAATACGTCGGTGCAGTTCCCTACGACGAGTGTGTGCGCAAGGCTGTGCAAAAGCAGCGTGCAGTCTACGAAGCGTTCCCTCGTTCCAAGTGCGCATTGGCGTTCAAGGCTATTGCCCAGAAGGTCGATACCTGGCCGTTGCCTGCCAACCCTCGGGGGCATCTGGAGTTTTTCGTCGAGCGATTGGTGCATCAGACGAGTGCAGGACCGGTGCTATGACAGCGAACGGCTATAACGCTTACAAGAAATCTGCCCGTGACAGCCAGGGCGAGTTGATCGAGCGCTATGCGCCACTGGTCAAGCGCATCGCCTATCACCTGCTGGCACGTCTGCCCGCCAGCGTCCAGGTCGAAGACCTGATCCAGGCGGGCATGATCGGTCTGCTCGAAGTGTCGACCAAGTACGACGCGAGCAAGGGCGCGAGCTTCGAGACGTATGCGGGTATCCGCATCCGTGGCGCGATGCTCGACGAAGTGCGCAAGGGTGACTGGGCGCCGCGTTCGGTGCACCGCAATACACGCATGGTCAGTGACGCAATTCGTGCAATTGAAGCAAAAACCGGTCGCGACGCTAAAGATCACGAAGTTGCGGCCGAACTCCAATTGAGTCTCGACGATTATTACGGGATTTTGAACGATACCTTGGGCAGCCGCCTGTTCAGTTTCGACGACCTGTTGCAGGACGGCGAACACGAAGGGCTGCACGAGGACGGCGCGAGCGCGCATATGGAGCCGTCCCGTGACCTGGAAGATGAGCGTTTCCAGGGCGCGTTGGCGGACGCCATTGCCAACTTGCCGGAGCGCGAGCGGTTGGTATTGGCGCTGTACTACGACGAAGAGCTGAACCTCAAGGAAATCGGTGAGGTCCTGGGGGTCAGCGAATCCCGTGTCAGCCAGTTGCATAGCCAGTGCGCGGCCCGCTTGCGGGGGCGTCTGGGAGAGTGGCGAGCGCGCTGACAGGCAGTGTGGGGAGCATTGCAAAGCGATACCGCGAAGGTGATAGGCCTTCGCGGGCTCGGGCCGTGGTGCCCTTGGCAGTCCTTTTTGTGTAATGCCTGTTGATTGAAATGGCGCGTCCAGGTGCTGGGCGCGTTTAAGACTGCTTGGAGGTCGAATTGGACAAGAACATGAAAATCCTCATCGTTGATGACTTCTCAACGATGCGGCGGATCATAAAAAACCTGTTGCGTGACCTTGGGTTCACAAACACGGTCGAGGCGGATGACGGCCTTACGGCGATTCCGATCCTCAACAGCGGGAGCATCGACTTTCTGGTAACGGACTGGAACATGCCGGGCATGACCGGCATCGACTTGTTGCGCCACGTGCGTGCCGACGAAAAATTGCGCAGCCTTCCCGTGTTGATGGTGACCGCCGAAGCCAAGCGTGAACAGATCATCGAAGCCGCCCAGGCCGGGGTCAACGGTTACGTGGTCAAACCATTCACTGCACAGGCCTTGAAAGAGAAGATCGAAAAGATCTTCGAACGCATCCACGGCTGATGCCATCGCGGGGGAGCTATGGAGCATAAAGAAACGTCACAGGGAGACTTTGAGTCGACCCTGAAAAAGCATGCTCACCAGTTGGTTGACAGCCTTGAAAAAGGCCAGTTCGGCGACGCGGTGCAGTTGATCCATGAGCTCAACCAGACCCGTGACCGCGGCCTGTACCAGGAAGTGGGCAAGCTCACACGCGAGCTGCACAGCGCGATCGTCAATTTCCAGATTGACCCGCACATGCCCCAGGCCGAAGAGATTTCGCAGATCACCGACGCCACCGAACGCCTGTCCTATGTGGTCAGGCTGACCGAGGCGGCGGCTAACCGCACCATGGACCTGGTGGAAAACGCCACGCCCCTGGTCAACGGCATGGCCACGGAAGCCCACGCCCTGAGCGTTGACTGGGGCCGCTTCATGCGCCGTGAAGTCGGTGCGGAAGAGTTTCGTGAGCTGGCCCGTCGGGTCGAAGGGTTCTTGTCACGCAGCGAGCAGGAAAACCGCATGGTTTCCAGCAACCTCAATGACATTCTGCTCGCCCAGGATTACCAGGACCTGACCGGTCAGGTGATCAAGCGTGTGACCCAGTTGGTCACCGAAGTGGAAAGCAACCTGCTCAAATTGGTACTCATGGCCGGCCAGGTCGACCGTTTTGCCGGCATCGAACATGACCGCGAAGCGATCCTCTCTGAAAAAGATCCACAAAAACATCTCGCCAAGGGTGAAGGTCCGCAGATTCATGCCGATAAACGTGAAGACGTTGTGTCAGGTCAGGATGACGTAGATGACCTGTTATCCAGTTTAGGCTTCTAAGGAGCACCCACATGAGCTTCGGCGCCGATGAAGAGATCCTTCAGGATTTCCTTGTAGAGGCCGGCGAAATTTTAGAGCAACTGTCCGAACAACTGGTCGAGCTGGAAAGCCGCCCGGATGATGCGAACCTGCTCAATGCAATTTTTCGCGGTTTTCATACTGTAAAAGGGGGCGCCGGCTTCCTCCAGCTCCATGAGCTGGTGGAGTGCTGCCACATCGCCGAGAACGTGTTCGACATCCTGCGCAAGGGTGAGCGTCACGTTGATTCGGAGTTGATGGACGTGATTCTCGAAGCACTGGATGCGGTCAACGGCATGTTCAGCGAAGTGCGCGAGCGTGCCCCGATCACCGCAGCCACTCCGGAACTGCTGGCCGCCCTGGCGCGCTATGCAGAGCCGGCCGACACCTCGGCAGCGCCGGTGGTCGAAGCCGCACCCGAGCCGGAACCGGTGGCGGAGCCTGATGTGACGGACAGCGAGTTCGAGCAACTGCTCAGCTCCCTCAGTGCCGTCAAGGCCGAAGCCGAAGCGCCGGCTGCGGTTGCCCCGGCTGCCCCGGCTGCCGCGCCGACCAGCGAGGACATTACCGACGCTGAGTTCGAGTCCCTGCTCGATCAATTGCACGGCAAGGGCCAGTTCGCTGCCGACGCCGTGGCGCCTGCCGGTGCCGCCGCCGATGCTGCGGATGCGCCTGCCGCTTCTGCCAGCACCGACATCACTGACGATGAATTCGAAGCGTTGCTCGACCAGTTGCATGGCAAGGGCACCTTCGCGGCCGATGCCTTGCCGGCCGTCGCCGCTACGGCTGCGGCCCCGGCATCACCCGCTGCCGGCGCCAAGCCTGCGGACGATGGGTTGATCTCCGATCACGAATTCGAAGCACTGCTGGACGATCTGCACGGCAAGGGCAAGTTCACCGAAGTCGCCCCGGCCGCTGCTGCAGCCACGGCGGCACCGGTTGCCGCCAAAGCCGCCGCGCCCGCCGCCAAGCCTGCGCCTGCGCCGGCTGCTGCCCCGGCTCCAGCGCGTGCCGCTGCCGCACCGGTCGCGGAAAAACCGGCCAGTGAGGCCGAAACCACCGTGCGGGTCGATACCGCGCGGCTGGACGACATCATGAACATGGTCGGCGAGCTGGTACTGGTGCGTAACCGCCTGGTGCGCCTGGGCCTGAGCAGTGGCGATGAGGCCATGCAGAAGGCCGTGTCGAACCTCGACGTGGTCACCGCCGACCTGCAGACCGCGGTGATGAAAACGCGCATGCAGCCGATCAAGAAAGTCTTCGGTCGCTTCCCGCGCCTGGTTCGCGACCTCGCGCGCCAGCTGAAGAAAGAGATCAACCTGGAACTGGTGGGTGAAGAAACCGACCTCGACAAGAACCTTGTCGAGGCCCTGGCCGACCCGCTGGTCCACTTGGTGCGCAACGCTGTCGACCACGGTGTCGAAACCCCGGAAGAACGCGAGGCCTCGGGCAAGTCCCGTGGCGGCAAAGTGATCCTGGCGGCCGAGCAGGAAGGCGACCACATCCTGCTGTCGATCACCGATGACGGCAAGGGCATGGACCCGACCATCCTGCGCAATATCGCGGTCAAGCGCGGCGTGATGGACAAGGACGCCGCCGACCGCCTGACCGACACCGAGTGCTACAACCTGATCTTCGCCCCCGGCTTCTCGACCAAGACCGAGATTTCCGACGTGTCGGGCCGTGGCGTGGGCATGGACGTGGTGAAGACCAAGATCAGCCAGCTCAACGGCTCGATCAACATCTACTCGACCAAGGGCCAGGGCTCCAAGATCGTCATCAAGGTGCCGTTGACCCTGGCGATCATGCCGACCCTGATGGTGATGCTGGGCAACCAGGCATTCGCCTTCCCGCTGGTCAACGTCAACGAGATCTTCCACCTCGACCTGTCGCGCACCAACGTGGTCGACGGCCAGGAAGTGGTGATCGTGCGGGACAAGGCGTTACCCCTGTTCTACCTCAAGCGCTGGCTGGTTGCATCGGCAGCCCATGAAGAGCAGCGCGAAGGCCATGTGGTGATCCTCTCCGTGGGCACCCAGCGTATCGGCTTTGTCGTCGATCAACTGGTGGGCCAGGAAGAAGTGGTCATCAAGCCTTTGGGCAAAATGCTGCAGGGAACCCCGGGCATGTCGGGCGCGACCATCACCGGTGACGGTCGGATCGCGCTGATTCTCGATGTTCCGAGCATGCTCAAGCGTTACGCCGCTCGGCGTATTTGATTCTGGTGGGGCAGGGCGGTATTGCCCGCCCCACCTAACGGAGTGTTTATGGCAGTCAAGGTCCTGGTGGTGGACGATTCGGGTTTCTTCCGCCGCCGCGTCTCGGAAATTCTTTCCGCCGATCCAAGCATCCAGGTGGTCGGCACGGCCACCAACGGCAAAGAGGCGATTGATCAAGCCATTGCGTTGAAGCCGGACGTGATCACCATGGACTACGAGATGCCGATGATGGATGGCATCACGGCAGTCCGGCACATCATGCAACGCTGCCCGACCCCGGTATTGATGTTCTCCTCGCTGACCCACGAAGGCGCCCGAGTGACCCTCGACGCGCTGGATGCGGGGGCGGTGGACTTCCTGCCGAAGAATTTCGAAGACATTTCGCGCAACCCCGAGAAGGTCAAGCAACTGCTGTGCGAGAAAGTCCACAGTATTTCCCGCAGCAACCGCCGCAGCCTGTTCAGCGCGCCAGCCCCTGCGCCGGCACCGGTTGCTGCGCCGGCGGCGCCTGCCGGTTCCACGTTTGGCCGCCCGGCACCTGCGCCGGTTGCACGGCCTGCCGCGCCGCCGGTGCGGACGTCGGCACCGGCGGCTGCCCATTCGCCTGCGCCCAAGCGCAAGGCCTATAAACTGGTCGCCATCGGCACCTCCACCGGCGGCCCGGTCGCCTTGCAGCGCGTGTTGACCCAATTGCCGGCCAACTTCCCGGCGCCGATCGTGTTGATCCAGCATATGCCCGCCGCGTTCACCAAGGCCTTCGCCGAGCGCCTGGACAAGCTCTGCCGCATCAGCGTCAAGGAAGCCGAGGATGGCGACATCCTGCGTCCTGGCCTGGCGTTGCTGGCTCCGGGCGGCAAGCAGATGATGGTCGACGGCCGTGGCGCGATCAAAATCCTGCCGGGCGATGAGCGCCTCAACTACAAGCCGTGCGTGGACATCACCTTCGGTTCGGCGGCCAAGTCCTATGGCGACAAAGTTCTGGCGGTGGTGCTCACCGGCATGGGCGCCGACGGCCGTGAAGGCGCGCGCCTGCTCAAGCAGGGCGGCAGTGCGATCTGGGCCCAGGACGAAGCCAGCTGCGTGATCTATGGCATGCCCATGGCCATCGTCAAGGCTGACCTGGCCGACGCCGTCTACAGCCTGGACGACATCGGCAGGCATCTGGTGGAGGCCTGCCTCTGATGGATGTATTGAGCCTGATCGGCATCATCCTGGCGTTTGTCGCCATTATTGGCGGCAACTACCTCGAAGGCGGTCACCTGGGCGCCCTGGCCAACGGCCCGGCGGCGCTGATCGTGATTGGCGGCACGGTGGGCGCCGCGTTGCTGCAGTCACCGATGAGTTCGTTCAAGCGCGCGATGCAGATCCTCATCTGGATCATTTTTCCGCCGCGTGTCGACCTGGCCGGTGGCATCGATCGTGTGGTCAACTGGAGCCTCACCGCGCGCAAGGAAGGCCTGCTGGGCCTCGAAGGCGTGGCCGATGCCGAACCCGACAGCTACTCGCGCAAAGGCCTGCAATTGCTGGTGGACGGCGCCGAGCCGGAAGCGATCCGCAGCATCCTCGAGGTGGATTTCTACACCCAGGAAAGCCGCGACATCAACGCCGCCAAAGTGTTTGAAAGCATGGGCGGCTACGCGCCGACCATCGGCATCATCGGCGCGGTGATGGGCCTGATCCACGTGATGGGCAACCTGGCCGATCCGTCGCAGCTGGGCAGCGGCATTGCCGTGGCGTTCGTTGCCACCATCTACGGGGTGGCCAGTGCCAACCTGGTGCTGTTGCCGGTGGCCAGCAAGCTCAAGTCGATTGCCATGCGCCAGTCGCGCTATCGCGAGATGCTGCTCGAAGGCATCCTGTCGATTGCCGAGGGCGAGAACCCGCGCTCCATCGAATTGAAGCTCCAGGGCTTCATGGATTGATGGGGAGTATTGCCAATGAGCCGTCGCCGTCGCGAGCCTGAAGAACACGTCAACCACGAGCGGTGGCTGGTGTCCTATGCGGACTTCATCACCTTGCTGTTCGCCTTTTTCGTGGTGATGTACTCCATCTCGTCGATCAACGAAGGCAAGTACAAAGTCATTTCCCAGGCGTTGATCGGCGTGTTCAACGACGCCGACCGTTCGCTCAAGCCGATCCCGATTGGCGAAGAGCGGCCCAGGACCGTGACCCCGGCCAAGCCGCTGGTCAACGACAGCGACGAAACCGCTGCCGGCGTGGGCGGCACCAGTGATCCGCTGAAAAGCATCGCCGATGACATCAGTGCCGCGTTCGGCGACCTGATCAGCTCCAACCAGATGACCGTGCGCGGCAATGAGTTGTGGGTGGAGATCGAGCTCAATTCCAGCCTGCTGTTCGCCAGTGCCGATGCATTGCCCAGCGACCAGGCGTTCACCATCATCGACAAGGTGGCGGCGATCCTCAAACCGTTTGAAAACCCGATCCACGTTGAAGGCTTTACCGACAATGTGCCGATCAGTACCGCGCAGTACCCGACCAACTGGGAGCTGTCATCGGCCCGTGCCGCAAGCATCGTGCGCATGCTCGCGATGCAGGGCGTGAACCCTGGACGCCTGGCGTCGGTGGGGTATGGCGAGTTCCAGCCGGTGGCCAATAACGCCACGCTCGAAGGCCGCGCACGCAACCGTCGGGTGGTGCTGGTGGTGTCCCGAAACCTGGAGGTGCGCCGTAGCCTGACCGGCACCGGTACCGCCAATGCAACACCGGATGCGGCCTTGAAGCGCGCTGGCACACAAACTGCACCGGCCCCTGCAAAGCCGCCGGTTCAGCAGAGTGCCGTCAATTCTCCGTCGCCGGCTCAATAACCTTATGCAATGTCTCGGTCGCGCGTGTGCCCACCGGGAGGAACCATCCGAATGAGAGTCTGGGCAGTTGCCAATCAAAAAGGTGGAGTCGGCAAGACCACCACCTCCATCGCTTTAGCCGGCTTGCTGGCCGAGGCGGGCAAGCGTGTGGTCGTGGTTGACCTCGACCCCCACGGCTCGATGACCAGCTATTTCGGCTACGACCCGGATGCGCTGGAGCACAGCAACTACGACCTGTTCCTGCACAAAGGCAACGTACCGGCCGACCTGCCCGGGCAATTGCTGCTGCCTACCAGTAACGAAAGCATTTCCCTGCTGCCGTCGAGTACCGCGCTGGCGACCCTGGAGCGCCAGTCGCCGGGGCAGAGCGGCCTGGGCCTGGTGATCGCCAAGACCCTGGCGCAACTGTGGCAGGACTTCGACTACGCGATCATTGACAGCCCGCCGTTGCTCGGCGTGCTGATGGTCAACGCTTTGGCGGCCAGCCAGCAACTGGTGATCCCGGTGCAGACCGAGCACCTGGCGGTCAAGGGCCTGGAGCGCATGGTCAGCACCCTGGCGATGATCAACCGTTCGCGCAAACAGGCGTTGCCGTACAGCATCGTGCCCACCCTGTTCGACCGCCGCACCCAGGCGTCACTGGGCACCTTGCGCGTCCTGCGCGATGCCTACCCGGAGACTATCTGGAACGGCTACATCCCGGTGGACACTCGCCTGCGTGATGCCAGCCGTGCCGGGCTCACACCGTCGCAGTTCGACGGCAAAAGCCGCGGTGTGCTGGCCTACCGGGCGTTGCTCAAGCACCTGCTGTCCCAGCAGCTTGTGGCACAGGTGGCCTGATGATGAACCGTCCCGTCGAACTCAAGGTCAAGACCCGCCCGCAACTGGCACTGGAATCCTACCTGGATGCCTTGCTGCAGGACGCGACCGCAGAAGAATTGCCGGAACCGATCCTGGTGCTGGAGCCGGCGGTCGAAGTGCCGTCCTCGAGCAGCCTGGACGAGTTCCAGTTGGCTGTATTGGAAGAGCAGGCCCGCGATGCACTCGTCGTCCCGGTCAGCGTCCCGGTGGTCGCGCCCGTCGTGCCTGTGGTGGTCGAGCCGGTCGTGGAAGTGCACCTGCCACCGAGCATCACGCCACCGCCGGTGAGCGGCGATGATCGGCCGGCCTGGGCGGCCGAGCCATTTGAATGTCTGCTGTTCGACGTCGCCGGGTTGACCCTGGCGGTGCCGTTGGTGTGCCTGGGCTCGATCTACTCGTTGGAAGGCCAGGAATTGACGCCATTGTTCGGGCAGCCGGAATGGTTCCTGGGCATCCTGCCGAGCCAGGCCGGTAACCTCAAGGTGCTGGACACCGCGCGCTGGGTGATGCCCGACCGCTACCGCGATGACTTCCGCCAAGGCCTGCAATACGTGATCTCGGTGCAGGGCTACGAATGGGGGCTGGCGGTGCATCAAGTCAGCCGTTCGCTGCGCCTGGACCCGAATGAAATCAAATGGCGCAGCCATCGGGGCCAGCGGCCCTGGCTGGCAGGCACCGTGATCGAACACATGTGCGCGTTGCTGGACGTTGCCGAACTGGCCGAGTTGATCGCCAGCGGTGCGGTTAAAGCGATGCCGGTGAACAAACGCAGTTGATGGGACAACAAGGGCCGCACGAGTGTGCGGCCAAAAGAAGTACACACGCCGCCTACATCGGCATTTGAAGGGGTCAGAGATATGAACAAGTCAGCGTCCGCACAAGGTTTGGATGATCCGATCCTGCAATGGGTTACCTTCAAACTGGACAACGAAACCTACGGTATTAACGTGATGCGCGTGCAGGAAGTGCTGCGCTACACCGAGATCGCTCCGGTTCCCGGTGCGCCAAGCTATGTGCTGGGCATCATCAACCTGCGCGGCAACGTGGTGACGGTGATCGACACCCGCCAGCGTTTTGGCCTGGACACGGTCGAAGTCAGCGACAACACGCGTATCGTCATCATCGAGGCCGACAAGCAAGTGGTCGGGATCATGGTCGACAGCGTCGCGGAAGTGGTCTATCTGCGCCAATCGGAAGTGGAAACCGCGCCGAACGTGGGCAACGAGGAGTCGGCCAAGTTCATCCAGGGCGTGTGCAACAAGAACAACGAACTGTTGATTCTGGTTGAACTGGACAAAATGATGAGCGAAGAAGAATGGTCGGAACTGGAGAGCATCTGATTGTTCCTTGAGGTCGCGGTGATTGTCCTGGCCCTGTTGTGGGCCGGGACCCTGGGTTTTCTGCTGCGCTACATACGCCAGCAGCGCGAGTTGGCGATGCAGCAGGCCGAGCGCGATGCGGTGCGTGATCGACGGGTGCTGGAGCTGGTCAAGCGGGTCGATCACTTCCAGCAGAGTGCGGTGAGGGTCGGGGACGAGGTGCATGAACTGCGCGCCATTCTCGCGCCGTTGCCGGACAAGCTGGCGCAGATCGAGCAGCGCGACCCTTCCAGCCTGTCATTTGCCCAGGCGGCGAAGCTGGTGGGCATGGGCGCTACCGTGGATGAACTGACCCAGTCGTGTGGCTTGACCCAGGCTGAGGCGCAGTTGATGAGTAAATTACACAAAAGCTGATTGCGCTGTGTAAACCCTGAAAAACCTCTGTATGCCTTGAGCTAGAGCCTTCAGGCTTGAGGCTCAAGGGTGTCGGCTGTGGCCGATTGTGTCGAATGTGTCACATTGCCATGCTCTTCCATGGCACTTTTACGTCTTTGTGATGACCAACCTGCGCATGTAGGAAGTTTCATTCACAAGGATGCGAAATGTCTGTCGACGCTCTCTCTCGAACAAAACCCTCTGTTTTGCTGCAATCTTGCGTCGCCGCCTGCTCCTTTGTTGGTTTCTTTACCAGTGTTGCGGTGCTGGCGGCTGAGCCCCAGGCGCCTGCGCAACAATTGCTGTTGCAGCAACAACGTGAGCGCGCCCAGCGCGAGCAGTTGGAGCCGTCTCCCGACGTACGCCTGCAAGCGCCACAAGACAACGCCGGTGGCCTGCGTTTGCCGCGTAATGAAACGCCCTGCTTCAAGATCGACCGCGTGGTGCTCACTGGCGACCAGTCCGAGGATTTCCAGTGGGCCCTGCGTGCGGCCAACCCGGCCGATGATCCTGTGCAAGGACGTTGCGTCGGTGCCGGCGGCATCAACCTGACGATGAAGCGCATCCAGAACGCGATTATCGCCAAGGGCTTCATCACCACCCGCGTACTCGCCCAAGCCCAGGACCTGAACCAAGGTACCCTGTCGCTGGTGCTGGTGCCGGGCCGGATCAAGCACATCCGTTTTGCCGAAGGCACCTCCGCACGCGCCCACTATTGGAACGCCATGCCCGCGTCCGCCGGCGACGTGCTCAACCTGCGCGATATCGAACAGGCGCTGGAGAACTTCAAGCGCGTGCCCACCGCCGAAGCGGATGTGCAGATCACCCCGGCCGAGGGCAACGACGCGCAGCCTGGAGAAAGCGACGTGGTCATCGCCTGGAAGCAGGCCATACCGGTGCGGGTCAGCTTGTCGGTGGACGACTCCGGCAGCAAGCAGACCGGCAAGTACCAGGGTAACGTCGCCTTGTCACTGGACAACCTCGCCACCCTCAACGACCTGTTCTACATCAGCTTCAACCACGACCTGGGCGGCGGCCAGAGTGGCGACCGCGGTTCCAAGGGCCACACCGTGCATTACTCGGTGCCCTACGACTATTGGCAGCTGAGCCTGACCTCCAGCGAGTACGACTACCACCAGACGATTGCCGGGGTTAACCAAGCGTATTCCTACAGTGGCCGCAGCCGTACCAACGAAATCCAGCTGTCGCGGGTGATCTATCGCGATGCGGTGCGCAAGACCACCGTGTCTGTCGGCGGCTGGAGCCGCACCTCCAGTAACTATATCGAAGACACCGAAATTGAACTGCAGCGCCGGCGCATGGCGGGCTGGATGGCCGGGATCAACCACCGTGAGTTCATCGGTGCCAGCACCCTCGACCTCGGCGTCGGCTATCGCCGGGGCACCGGTGCCCGTGACGCATTGCGCGCGCCCGAGGAAGAGAACGGCGAAGGCACCTCGCGCTCGCAGGTGATTTCCGCCAACGCGCAACTGCAACTGCCGTTCACCCTGGGCGAGCAGCGGCTGCGCTACATCGCCGGCTGGCGCGGACAGTGGAACCGCACGCCGCTGATCCCGCAGGATCGTTTTTCGATTGGCGGGCGCTACACCGTGCGTGGCTTCGACGGCGAGCAGATCCTGTCCGCCGAGCGCGGCTGGACGTTCAGCAACGACCTGGGCCTGAGCCTGGCCAATACCGGTCAGGAGCTGTACCTGGGCGTGGACTACGGCGAAGTCGGCGGCCACTCCACCCAGTACCTCTCGGGGCGACGCCTGGCCGGTGCGGTGGTGGGCCTGCGCGGCGGCTACAAGCAGTTTTCCTACGACCTCTACACCGGCAAACCCCTGGAAAAACCCAAGGGGTTCCAGACCGCCGACGTGACCAGTGGCTTCAGCGCCAACTGGTCATTTTGAAGGAGACCACCATGCGCTACGACACCCTGCACGTGCTGGCCCCCGAACGGGCCGACAGCCCCATCGACGAAGCCCAGGTGCTGGGCTCGGCGGTCTGGCTGTGGATGCACTCCACTGCACACCGGGATGCGCCGTTGCACAGCCTGTCGACCCTGTTGCTGCCTGCCATCAAGCAGCGCCAGTTCATTTTGATCAGCGAAGACGGGCGCCCGGTGTTTTTCCTGTCGTGGCTGAACCTCAGTGCCGAGGCCGAAGCGCGTTACTTGCGCGAGCCGGCGGTGTGCCTGCCGCCGGAGGACTGGAACAGCGGCGAACGCACCTGGGTCAACGACTGGGTCGCGCCGTTTGGTCACACCCCGCGTGTCATGAGCTTGTTACGTCGGCGCCTGTGGCCCAATCGCATCTGCCGTTCGCTTTACCACCGAGGCGATGAGCGCGGTTTACGCGTCATGAATTTCCAGGGGATCGCCGTCCTGGATCTGGAGGCGAAAGCCTGGTTTGCCACTCACCCGTTACCCAGCGACGCGCTCTGATCAGCCTCCGCGCAAAGGACTTGCATGAATAAGCATCTATTTCGAATTGTATTCAACAAGGCTCGCGGCCTGCTGATGGTGGTGGCCGAGAACGTCAAGAGTGCGTGCAAGGCACCCGGCACCACGAGCGCCGTGTCCCGGGCCGGTACCGCCGTGGTGACCCTCACACCGCTGCGGTTTGCGCTGATGGTGGGGATGGGCTGGGTCGCTCTGGTGATGCCGGCGCAGGCCCAGGTGGTGGTCGACGGTTCTGCGCCGGCCGGTCAACGCCCGACGATTGGCGCCGCCGGCAACGGCGCGCCCGTGGTGGACATCACCACGCCGAGCGGGGCAGGGGTGTCGCGCAATACCTATACGCAGTTCGATGTGGACAAGCGCGGCGTGATCCTCAACAACGGCGTGACCAACAGCCAGACCCAACTGGGCGGTTGGATCGAAGGCAACCGCGCGCTGGCCAACGGCAGTGCACGGGTGATCCTCAACGAGGTCAACTCCAGCAACCCCAGCCAATTACGCGGGTTTGTCGAAGTGGCAGGCTCCAAGGCCCAGGTGGTCATCGCCAACCCGTCCGGGATTGCCTGCGACGGTTGCGGCTTTATCAACGCCGACCGGGCGACACTGACCACGGGCCGCGCGCAGTTCGAGAACGGCCTGATCAGCGGCTATCAAGTCTCCGGGGGCAAGGTCAGCATCGGCGGCGATGGCATGGACAGTACTCGGGCCGACTACACCGAGATCATCGCGCGCACGGTTGAAGTCAACGCGGGGATCTGGGCGAAGGACTTGAGCATCAAGGCAGGGGCCACGGATAAAACCCAGGCCGACGCCCCCGCCGTCGCCATCGATGTGGCGCAGTTGGGCGGCATGTATGCCGGCAAGATCACCCTGGTGGGCAACGGTGCCGGCGTCGGCGTGCGCAACGCCGGGCAGATCGGTGCCAGCGCCGGTGAGGTGGTGATTGGCAGCGACGGCCGCATCGAGAACAGCGGCCGGGTCAGCAGCGCCACCCAACTGACTGCCCAGGCGGACAAGGGCATCGACAACAGCGGTACGCTGTTTGCCCAGGGCGACCTGGCACTGAGTGCTGCCGGGGATATCGACAACAAGGGTATTGTGTCCGCCCAAGGGAATACGCGCCTGACCACCACCGGCGCGCAGTCGGCGATTCGCAGCCAGGCCGGTTCCGCACTGGCCGCCGGCGTCGACAGCAGCGGCAAGTTGGGCAGCAGCGGCTCGCTGACCCTGACGTCTGCCGGCACCTTGACGGCCAAGGGGCAGAACCTTGCGGCGCAACACTTGAGCGCCACCGCCGCAACGGTCGACCTCAGTGACAGCCAGACCTCGGCCCAGAGCGTGGCGTTGACCAGCACCGCCGGCAACCTCGATGTGCGCCGCAGCCGCGTCACCGCCGGCCAGGGCCTGACCGCCGACGCCAAGCAAACCTTGCTCAGCGATGCCGCGCAGGTGGGCGCCGCGCAGATCACCGCCACGGCGCTGGACCTCTCCAACGTCGGCGGCAAGTGGGTGCAGACCGGCAGTGCGGGCATGCGCATGACCGTCTCGCACAGTCTCGACAACAGCCGTGGCACCCTCGCCAGTGGTGGCCGCCTCGACGTCAGTGCCGACACCCTGGGCAACCAGCATGGCCTGGTGCAATCCGGCGGGCTCGGCGACTTGCACGTCACGGCTCGCGAGCACCTGGACAACCAGCAGGGCAAGCTGGTCACGGCTGCGCAGTTGTTCCTCGACGGCGGCAGCCTCGATAACCGTAACGGCCAGATCACCGCCGGCGGTGCGCTGGACGTCGACGCCGGGCAGTTGAATAACGCCCAGGGCACGGTCGCGTCGACACAGACGCTGACGGTCAATGCCGACAGCATCCTCAACCAGGGCGGCACCCTCGGTTCGGTCGCCGCCGACCTGATCCTCAACAGTCGCGGGCAACAGCTCGACAATCAGGGCGGCCGCCTTGAGGCCGCCAAAGCCTTGACCGTCAACGCCCAGGGTTTGAACAACCAGAGCGGCGTGGTGACCGGCGCGCAGTTGCTGATCGACACCCACGGCCAGCAGTTGGATAACGGCCAGGGCATGCTCAATGCCAGCGATACGCTGACGGTCGACAGTGGCGTGCTGAACAATGACGGCGGCACCGTGCAGGCGAAGTCGGCGCTGACCCTGGACACCCATGGCCAGTTGCTGAGCAATCGTAATTCCGGCACCCGCGGCGGCATTCTTGGCCAGGCTGCGGTGACGGTGCGCGCCGGGCAATTGCTCAACGACCAGGGCTTTATCGGCAGTGCCAAGACCCTGCAAGTCAATGCTCTGCAGGTGAGTAACCAGGCGGGCCTGTTGCGTGCCGACGGCCATCTGGCGCTTACGGCTGCGCGTGTCGATAACAGCTCGACCCAGGGCGCCAACCAAGGCGTCAAGGGGCAGTCGGTGGCCATCGACGCTGATGACGTGACCAACCGCGGCGGCTCGATCGTCTCCGATGCGGCACTGAGCATCACCGGCAGCGGCACCCTGGATAACGAGCAAGGGATTGTTTCCGCCGGCAGTGCGCTGACCGTGGCCGACCGTGACCTGGCACAGAAACGCCAGGCAGTGAGTAACGTGGCGGGCACGCTGATTGCCGGGCAATCCCTGCTGCTCGACAGTGCTCGTTACAGCGGCAGCGGCAAGGCCTTGAGCCTGGGCGACCTGACGTTTCGGCTGACCAACGACTTCGTCAACAGCGGCCTGTTCCAGGCCAACGGCGGCCTGACGGTAGAGACCGGCGGGCGCTTGACCAACCAAGGCAGCTTCCAGGCCGGTGATCTTCTGCGCCTGAACGTCAACGCCCTCGACAACGCCGCCAGCGGTTTGATCAGCGCGCGTCAGGTCGAGGTCAATGCGGGCAGCCAACTGGATAACCGTGGCTTGATCGACGCTGAGGTCACGCGGATCAACACCGCGACGCTGAACAACCTGGGCACCGGGCGTATTTACGGCGATCACCTGTCCATCGCCGCCGCGACCCTGAACAACACCCTCGAAGGCGGTGTTGCCGCGACGGTTGCAGCGCGCAACCGCCTGGATATTGCCAGCCAGGTAGTGAACAACCGCGAGCACGGTCTGATCTTCAGTGCCGGCGATTTAGCGATTGGGGCGACCCTGGATACCAACGGCAACGCCAGCGGCCAGGCGCAGGAATTGAATAACGCCAGTGCAACCGTCGAGGCGCTGGGCAGCCTGAATGTGAACGCCAGGGTTATCCGCAACACCAACGAGCACTTTGCTACCGAGCAGGTGGTGGCGTCCCGTGATGTGCTGCAGGAGTTCCAGCTGTCTGGCTCCACCAACCGCTATACGCCGGATCAGGTCTCGACCTACAACAATGAGGTCCTGCACCTGGTCACCCCGGAGGGCTATGACGATCGCTGGAACCGCTACGACTACACCCGTGAGGTGACTGAAACGCGGATTACCCAATCCGACCCCGGACAACTACTGGCGGGCGGCAACCTCACCCTGATCGCCGACCAGGTAATCAACGACAAGAGCCGGATCATTGCTGGTCAGGCCCTCAACGCCAATGTCGGCAGCGTGATCAATACCGAGGTGGATGGCCAGCGCATCACTACTGATAAAGGCACGCTGAGTAATTTCTATCGTATCCAGCGCAAGGGCCGCGACCGTCAGGGCCGCAGCGTCACCACCTATACGCCGGCACCGCTGATTCAGCAGATCAAGCTGACACCGACCATGTTTACCGAGTACGCGGCCATCAATGGCACCGGTACGCAGGTCGGCGCGCTGGTGTTGGCCAAGGTCGCGGATAACACCGCCGGCACCGGCGATCTCTCGGGTGTCGGCAGAACCTACGCCGTCAGCCCGATCAGCCAGGTCGAAGCACTGACCAAGCAGAATGCCGCTGGCGCGGTGGAGCAGATCCGGACCGGTGGCTTCAACCCGGACCTGCCCAACAGCAGCCTGTTCCACACCAACCCCGGCAGCACCGCCGGCTACCTGGTGGAGACCGACCCGCGTTTTGCCAACTACCGTCAGTGGTTGTCGTCGGACTATATGCTGCAACGCCTGAACCTTGACCCGGCGGCGACCCAGCAACGTCTGGGTGATGGCTTCTACGAGCAGAAGCTGATCCGCGAGCAGGTGGCACAACTTACCGGGCGGCGGTTTGTCGACGGCTACGCCAGTGACGAAGAGCAGTATCGCGGCATGATCGACAGTGCCGTGACCCTGGCCGATCAGTGGAAGTTGATTCCGGGTGTGGCGCTGACCGCCGAGCAAATGGCGCAGCTGACCAGCGACATCGTCTGGCTGGTGGCCAAGGACGTCACCCTGGCCAGTGGCGAAGTCCGCCAGGTGCTGGTGCCGCAGGTGTATGTGCGGGTCCGTGAGGGCGACATGGATGGCTCCGGTGCCTTGATGGCCGGACGCACGTTGAACCTCGACGTGCGCGGTGACCTGGTCAACGCCGGTAGCCTGTCCGGGCGCGATGGCGTCAACATCAGCGTGCAGAACCTCAATAACCTCGGCGGCCGGATCCAGGGCAACGAGGTGGCGCTCAGTGCCAGCCAGGACATCAACAACATCGGTGGCCTGATCAGCGCCAACAACCGCTTGTCCCTGAGTGCCGGCAATGACCTGAATGTGCGGTCCACCACCACCGACAGCCAGAGCGAGCAGGGCACCCGCACCGGCCTGTCGCGCGTGGCCGGGCTCTATGTCTCGGCCCCTGCGGCCAACCTGATAGCCACCGCCGGCAACAACATCAACCTGCAAGGCGCCGAGGTCAAAAACACCGGTGTGGGCGGTAAGACCGCGTTGGTGGCGGGTAACGACATTACCCTGAGCACCGTGAGTGAATCCTATACCCAGGCCAACCAGTGGGACGGGAGCAATTGGCGCAAGGAAGCCGGGCGCAATGAAGTCGGCAGCGCCGTGCAAGGCGCCGGCGATATTCGCCTGGGGGCCGGGCGTGACGTGAATGTGCGCGGCGCGCAAGTCGGCAGTGATGCCGGCGCCGTGGTCGTCAGCGCCGCGCGGGACATTAACGTAGAGGCCGGCGAGCGCTTCAACAGCGCCGATGAAGCGCACAAGGTTACCGGCAGCAACGGCATGTTCTCTAAAAAGACCATCACCACCCGCGATACGGTGAGCCAGACCAGCGCACAGGCGGCGACACTCAGTGGTGAACAGACGGTGCTGCAAGCCGGCAACAACATTGCGATCACCGGCAGCAATGTGGTCTCGACCTCGGGGACGCTGCTTTCGGCAGGCAATGACATCAAGGTGCAAGCCGCCACCGAGCACCTCAGCGAAGAACATACCAAAGACGTGAAAACCAGCGGCATGTTCAGCGGCGGCGCCATTGCCGTCACCATCGGCTCGCAGCGCCAGACCAATGAGGAGCGTTCGCGCCAGAGCACGGCGGCGGCCAGTAATATCGGCGCCACTGACGGCAATGTGCTGGTCAGTGCGGGCGGCGAGTACCGCCAGGTGGGCAGTAACGTCAATGCGCCCAAGGGGGATGTGTCGATCGACGCGTCCGAGGTCAACATCCTCGAAGCGCGCAACCTCAGCTCGATGCAGACAGAGCAGCGCTTCAAGCAGACGGGCGTCAGCCTGACCCTGACCAACCCGATCGTGAATGCGGTGCAGACCGGCCAGCGCATGAACAAGGCCGCCGAACGTACCGACGACAAACGCATGAAAACCCTGGCGGCGTTGAATACCGCTTGGGCGGCCAGCGATGCCTATACCCAGGTGGCGGCTGATCCGGCCGCCATGGGCGGGATCAACCTGAGTATTTCCCTGGGCACCAACCAGAGTTCGAGCAAGAGCGAACAAAATGGCAGCACCGCGGCCGGCTCGACCGTTGCGGCGGGCGGGGATGTGTCGATTGTGTCCAGCGGCGGCACACGCAACAACGACCTGACGGTGCAGGGCAGCCAGATCACGGCGGGCAACGATGCGTTGTTGAAAGCCGACGGCAATATCCTGCTGGTGGGCGCCCAGAACACCATGGAGCAGCACAGCACCAACAAAAGCATCAGCGGCAGCATTGGCATCGGCATCTCCTTTGGCGGCGAGAAAAATGGCCTGAGCTTCAATGCCTCGGCGTCCCAGAGCCGCGGCAATGCCGATGGCAACGACCTGGTCTGGAGCAACACCCACCTGACGGCGGGTAACCAGGTCAGCCTGATTTCCGGCAAGGACACCACGATTCGCGGCGCCGTGGTGTCGGGTGACAAGGTCAAGGCTGACGTCGGTGGCGACTTGAATATCGAGAGCCTGCAGGACACCAGCACCTTTGCTTCCCAGCAGAAAAGCATGAGCGCCGGTATCAGTATCTGCATCCCGCCGGTCTGCGCCGGCGCCGCTACGGCGAGCTTCAGCTCGACTAACACTAAGCAGAAGTCCAACTTTGCCAGCGTGATCGAGCAATCGGGCATCCGCGCCGGCGACGGTGGTTTCGACATCAACGTGCGCGGCAATACCGACCTCAAGGGCGGTGTGATCGCCAGTTCCGACAAGGCCATCGCTGACGGTAAGAACAGCCTGACCACCGGTACGCTGACCGTGTCCGACATCCACAACTTTTCCGAAGCCAGCGCCAAGACGTCAGGGGTCGACCTGAGTTCGGACATGCTCGACGGCAAACTGGGCACGGCCAAGGCGCTGCTCGCCAACAGCCTCAACAATGGCTCGGATTCCGACTCCGAATCCAGCGACACCCGCAGCGCGATCAGCGCCGGTACCCTGGTGATCACCAACGCCGAGCGCCAGCGCGTGGTCGGCGGCATGACTGTCGACCAGACAATTGCCAACCTGAACCGCAACACCGAAGCCGCCCATGCCGCCGTGGAGCGCCTGGATGTGGCAGAAATGGGGCGCAAGGTCGAGGCCGAGCAGGAGATCAAGCGTGAGTTCTATCATCAGGTCTCGTTGTTGGCGGATGAGGCGTATCGCAAGATCTTTATCGAGAAGGCGCGGGTGTATGAGGTCTTGAAGGACAAGGATGGCAAGGCGTTGATTGATAAAGACGGCAAGGTTGAACGTCGCGAGTTGAGCGACGAAGAGAAACAGCACCTCAAGAAAGGGCCAGACGGCAAGGTGCATATCGCTAACAACGGCATTTTCAACGACATCGATGGTGCCGCTAAATATGCTAACCAGCACAGCACCGCCGATACCGGGCCGCAATATTTGATCCACTTTGAGAAAGCCAACAATTTCACGTCCGAGCTGATGATCGCGGCGTATCAGAAAAACCTTGAAAATGACTTCTGGGGTTTATCCAATGCCACCGTGCAAACCAAGGACTACATGGTCCAGTTCGGTCAGAGCGGGTTGCATATCGACGGGCACAGCCGGGGCACGCTGACCACCGGCAGTGCGATGGAATCATTGGCCCGTGATCCGGCCAACGCTGGCGTTCTGGGTCAGACGTCGATGAACTTCTTTGGTGCAGCCTACGGGGTGCAAAAGGCTGACTCGCTGTTGGGGATATTGCAGAACCGCTCAACGTTCAGTTCTGAGGAGCAACGCGAGGCGATGGCGCTGCAGTACCAGAATCATAATTTCGACCCCGTTGCGCGAACACCCGGCGTAGGGTTTAACGCTGGCACAGGCGGTACGATCCCGGAGGGAAGCGTTCGTGTATGGGAGTGGCTGAAGGTGCTGGGCGGCGAAAACACCGTGCACAACTGTTATGGCGATGGCGGACCAGCCTGCCAGCCTTTCTGGCGGGATTCACCCGACGGTGTCTCACACTTTGTTCGAGTTAAACCATGAGGAAGAACGCCATGTTCAGTCGGTGTCTGCTGTTAAGTTTTTGCGCGGTGTTAACGACCGGCTGCACGGGCAGGGGCTTTCAACCTCCGCCGCCTGATTTTACCTATTGGCAAAAGAGCGGGGTGTCGGTTGAAGGCGTCAAGAGCAGCATGCTCGCGTGCGGGTACGCCAATGTGGCGGGCACGGGCGGCGGCTCAATCGATGAGAAACTGAAGCACTTCTATTGCATGAAGGACGCTGGCTTTACCCGCAAGGATAATCTGGATCTGTGCAAGCTTGGCCGCATTGGCGAATCTCCAGTGTGCGAAGGCCGTCGCTGAACCATCACTAAAAGGAAGCAAGGCATGAACGATCTACGCAATGGACTGTACGGCGTCGCGCTGGCATTGGCGTCGGCAGGGCTGGGCGGTTGCGCCTCGTCGATGACGGTCACCGGCGAGCCGGGGGTGAAGATGGGCCAGAGCTACGCCCAGGTGCTCGCCGTGGTCGGCCGAAACAACGCTGTGACCAAGCAGGTCGATGGCCAAGGCTTCCGGGCTGAGGGTTATTCGCCGATGTTCAAGGACTGCCGGATCAAGTACTTCATCTTCCAGGGCGCTGATGGCTTGCAGCAGGTGAAGTACGAGCCGGCGCCAGAGCTGTCGGTCAACCAGAATTGCCGTCAGCCGTAAGCGGCCCTTTATTCCTCTGCGAGTTGACTGCTGATGAGCCTTTTACGTGTGTTTCCCGTGGCGTTGCTGGTACTGCTGACCGGCTGCGGCCAAGTGGCGAACATCCGCTCCCTGTCCACCGGCTACGTTGCACCGCAGACCGGCGAGACCGCCCGCGTGCGGTTGATCACCGATGGTCTGGTGCGCGCGGTGCCGGGGCGTGATTGCCTGGACTGGAACGTGCCGGGCGCCGGGGTGATGGCGTCGACGAAAGCGGGCTTCCCCGATCACAACGGTGAAAGCCTGGGCATGCCTGGGCCGATTTATTCGTGGGCGGCTGCGGTGTCGTCGGAATTGGTGGTGCCGGCGAACACGCCGATCGCCTTTCATTACCTGGGGCAATTGCAGTATTCCCGGCAATGCTCCGCCAGCATGGCCTTCGTGCCTCGGCCCGGGGTGGATTACATGGTGCAGGCGTCCATGTATGCCAATTGTTCGATCCAGTTGCATGAACTGCCGGCGGGCGCCACGCAATGGGTCGCGGTGGAGCCTGCGTCCAAGGGCAAGCTGTCGATGTGCAACGCGATGGATAACTTCTAGTGAGTCGCGGGATTAATTTTCAACGCCTATGGCTTTTTTTCAGTCGCCCAAGGTCCACATCCTTCAAGCACCTTTGAATCCAGGAGTAAGCCACCCATGACCACCCCCAAGGCACTGTTGATCCTCCACGGCAAGCAGGCCCTCAACGAGGACGTGCGCAGCGCCGTGCTGGCGCGGCGCGATCAGGGTTGGGAGCTGGCGGTACGGGTGACCTGGGAGGGTGGTGACGCAAAGCGCCTGGTCAAGGAGGCCTTGGAGGGCGGCTACACCCACATCATTGCCGGCGGCGGCGATGGCACCTTGCGCGACGTGGCCGAGGCCATGGCGCAGGCCAAAGGTGAGGCCAGCCTGGTGCTGATGCCTCTGGGGACCGCCAACGATTTCGCCAAGGCTGCCGGCGTGCCATTGGAGCCCGCCCGGGCCCTGGCGTTGCTGGATGTGCCGCCCCGTGCGATCGACCTCGGCCAGGTCGGCGGGCAAATCTTCCTGAATATGGCCACCGGCGGCTTCGGCAGCCAGGTCACCGCCAATACTTCCGAAGACCTGAAGAAAGTCCTGGGTGGCGCCGCCTACCTGTTCACCGGCCTGACGCGCTTCAGCGAGTTGAAGGCCGCCTATGCCGAGCTGGACGGGCCGGATTTCCACTGGAAGGGCGAGCTGCTCGCCCTGGGCATCGGCAACGGTCGCCAGGCGGGCGGTGGGCATGTGCTGTGCCCTGGCGCATTGGCCGACGATGGCTTGCTCGACATCAGTATCCTGCCGGCGCCCCAGGAAGTGGTGGGCACCTTGCGCGAGCTGATGGGTAACGGTTGGGAGCTGGACGCGATGTTCGTGCGGGCACGCCTGCCGTGGGTCAACATCAAGGTCGCGCAGGGCTTGTACATCAACCTCGATGGTGAGCCGCTGGAAGGTGACGACCTGCACTTCGAGGCCTTGCCCAAGGCCCTGCGCGTGCATCTGCCGGTGGGTTCGCCCCTAGTCGTCCAGGCTGATGATCTGCTCGCGCACGGCAAATAACACCAGGCCCGCCACGTCGAATATCTGCAGGCGCTTCATGATTTGCGAGCGGTGGGCTTCTACGGTCTTGATGCTCAGGCCCAGGCCGTGGGCGATCTCGCGGGTGGATTTGCCGCGCACGATCAGGCGCAGGATTTCCAGTTGGCGGGCCGTGAGGTTATGACTGTGGCGTGCGGGCGTGGCGGGTTCCTGGCTGCGCACCAGCGCCTGGTTGATCACGGTATGGGCGATCGCCGGGCTCAGGTAGCGCTCGTTGTTGCGCAAGGCCCGCAACGCGTGTTCCAGCTCGTTGGCAGTGGTGTCCTTGAGCAGGTAGCCGTGGGCGCCTGCCTCCAGCGCGCACATGATCAGCTCCGGGTCGGTGTGCATCGACAGGATCAGCACCTTGCTCCTGGGGTGCGCACGCTTGAGTTGCTGTAGCGCATCGAGGCCGCTGGTGTGCTTCATGGACAGGTCCAACAGCACGATATCCGGCAGCAAGGTATTGAACTGCTCCAGCAACTGCGCGCCATCGCTGGCTTCGCCGGTCACTGTGTAGCCGGGAATATCCTGGATCAGCGCACGTACGCCGGCCCTGATCAGTGCATGGTCATCCACCAGGAGTAATGTGCAGGTCACTCGATAACCTTAGGGGCGCTGGCCCGTTCCAGAGTGCGGGGTGCCCAGGGGAAAAGCGCGTCGATCCGTGTGCCGTTGCCTGGTTGGCTGCTGACGGACAATGAACCGCCAAGCTGGTCAATGCGCTCGGACATGCCAGCCATGCCCCGTTGACCTTCCAGGCCGGGGTTGATGGCGGGCGAAAAGCCCTGGCCGTCATCACAGATGGTCAACGACAGGCCCTCGGGCAGGCGTTGCAGGCGCACCAGTAGATTGCGCGCCTGGGCGTGGCGAAGCATGTTGGTCACGGCTTCCTGGGTAATGCGAAAGGCCGCCACGGCCATTTCTTCAGGGATGCCGGTCAGTCGTTGCTGGCATTCGAGGCTCCAGTGCACCGGGGTGTTTTCCAGGGTCTTGAGCAGGTGCGCGCGCAGGCTGGCTTCCAGGCCCAGGCTGGCGAGCTGCCGGGGGTTGAGGATGGCGGATACGTCGCGCACCTTGGCCAGGGTCTCGTTCAAGGTGTTGCACAGCACGGTGCACTGGCTTTGCAGCTCCTCCGGCAGGCGGCGCTTGAGCCATTCGCTTTGCAGCTTGGCGGCGGTCAGCAACTGGCCGATATCGTCATGCAGTTCACGGCTGAGGCGATGACGTTCGTTTTCCTGCACTTGCAACAGGCGATCGGCCAACTCCTGGGGCTGGAACTTGATGGATTTACGCGAGCGCCACTGTTGCAGGCCAACCACTACCAAGATGGCCAGGTTGAGCAGCAGCACCAGCAGTGGCAGCGGCGCGGAGCGGCTGTAGGCCCACAGGCTCAGCAGCAGCGAGCCGAAGCACAGGGCGAGGATCAAACGGCGTGCGTTACTGCGGGACGCGGACCTTGCGATGAATGTCTTGAGGCTGGCATGCATAGCGGATGGAGCCAATGAAGGTTCGCTGCGGGAAGACCGGTCGCGGCTGACCGGGCTCTGTTTGGAATACGTTCTTGAATCGTTCTCAAGCAGGCTGAAGTTGAGTCACTTCAAGCGGGGGCATAGTACCACCACTCTTACCGTTGGTCGCCAGGTGCCGTGCCTGGCGGCCTATTTAAACGCGCAAGAACGCGGGGAATGATAATCCCGGCGTTAATGAAGTGAGGTTGTATTATTTCAAAGGGTTTGTATCGTTAATAGCTAATTGATGTTAAATCGCCATTTTGCTCCAGCGAGTTAGTTGGCGCTGTCGTTTTTAGATAACCCCGTGCTTGAATGCGACCTGAGAGCGCCTCAAGACAAATGATGCATACGTTGTTGCGGATTGTAACTGAAACCCTTTTGCGGAATTTGCAGGGTGACGGTGTCAATCAACTTGGTCTGTTCTTCTTTATCCAGGGTCAGTTGGCCTGTTTTTGCATCGATCAATTCCAACTGCCAGGCCAGCAATGTCAGGCAGTCATGCAGGGCCCCCAGGGCTTGATCGTGTAACTGCAACGGGTTTTCGGCGTTGGCGATCACGTCCTGGATATGCCGCGAGAACTCGCTGATCGCTTGCAGGGCCAGGCAATCGGCCTTTTCGGCGAGCTTGATCAGGCTGATTTTCATGCAGTCGATGGCGTCACTGTCGTTGCGAATCAGATGCAGATGGCTCAGGCATTCTTCCGACTTGGCCAGCAGCTTTTCAGCCTCGCGCAGGAACTCAGGAAGTGCAAGTTGCCACTCGTTACCGTCGTTCATCATGCAAGTCTCCACAACATAAGGTCGGGTGATGAGAGGTCGCACCGGGTGAATGGCGTAAAACTACCGCTGAAAGATAACGGGAATCTGTAGGTCGCTTCTGAGTTTTCAGTAGGACGTTTATTTGAATGACGGCGACGGCTGCGCGTGGCCCTCGTGAGTGGGCTCGATTGCACACCTTCAGTTGCCGCGACGTGAGCGTCTGGAAAACCCATAAGACGAGGGCTGTGGATGGCAAACAAAAGCCTGACTCCATTCATGCAATGAGAATGGCGTCACATTAATGGCTATTAGATATTGCGAATATCAGGTTGGGCCTGATTGTGTATAGGGGAATCCCTTACATGGCGGAACCTTGCGTCGATTTGAGTGTCGCGCAATGTCGCTGCACCGCCATATGAACAGGCCTCAGCAGTAAAGCATGATGTCAGTGTGACATCAATGAATTTACATGGCATTTTACTGGGGTCAAGGTCCGGCGTTTGCCGCCGATAACAAGCTAACTGCACAAACACTTCGCGCATTACTTTCCAGCGCACACCAGGAGCTCTTAATGGCCGGCATTCTCGACACGGTAGACCAACGCACGCAACTGGTGGGTGAGAATCGCCTGGAGATCCTCATGTTCCGCCTGGCCGGGCGGCAGCTGTTCGCCATCAACGTGTTCAAGGTGCAGGAAGTCCTGCAACTGCCCAAGCTGACCCTGATGCCCCAGCGCCACCCCTTCGTGTGCGGCGTGGTCAACCTGCGGGGCCAGACCCTGCCGGTGATCGACTTGTCCCAGGCCATCGGCATGCGTCCGCTGGTGCCGGGCCCCAACAGCACCATTATCGTCACCGAGTACAACCGCTCGGTGCAGGCGTTCCTGGTAGGTGGCGTGGACCGCATCGTCAACATGAACTGGGAAGCCATCCTACCGCCGCCGACCAGCGCCGGGCGCCAGCATTACCTCACCGCCATCAGCAAGGTCGACGACCAGTTGGTGGAAATCATCGACGTGGAAAAAGTTCTCGCCGAGATCGTGCCGTACAACGCCAAGGTCTCCCGCGAAAAACTCGACGACCCGGTGCTGGAACGCGCCCGTGGCCGCGAAGTGCTGCTGGTGGACGATTCCAACGTGGCCCTGTCGCAATTGCGCGACACCCTTGGCCAACTGGGCGTGAAGATGCACATCGCCAGCGACGGTCTCAAGGCGCTGAACATGCTCAAGGCCTGGGCCGACGCCGGCCATGTCATGACCGACAAGCTGCTGATGATCTTCACCGACGCCGAAATGCCCGAGATGGACGGCTACCGCCTCACCACCGAAATCCGCAACGACCCACGCCTGCGCAAGCTCTACGTGGTACTGCACACCTCGCTGTCGGGCAGCTTCAACGACTCGATGGTGAAGAAGGTCGGCTGCGACAACTTCCTGTCCAAGTTCCAGCCGGACAAGCTGGTGGATGTGGTACGTCAGCGCCTGATGCTGGACGAAGCGTCCGCTTGACCTTAGGGTGACGGCTTTGCCCCTCAGGAATGTTGGCCCATGCTTCGTCTCAGCGCGTTGTACCGTTACCCCTTGAAGTCCGGCAAGGCCGAAACCCTGCAACAGGTCGGCCTGGATAAACTCGGGTTGGACGGCGATCGACGCTGGATGCTGGTGGATGAGGCCAGCGGGCGTTTCCTCACCCAGCGCGCCGTAGCGAAGATGAGCCAACTGTCGGCGTTGTGGAACAGCAGCGGTGGCCTGACCCTGAGTTCGCCTGGCTACGCGCCGCTGGACGTGGCGTTGCCCGGCAGTGCGGCCGAGCTACGTGGCGTGACCATCTGGCGCGACACCTTGCGTGTGCCGGACGCCGGCGACGAAGCCGCCGCCTGGGTCAGCGCCTTTATCGGCAAGCCCACGCGGCTGGTGCAGATCCCCCTTGAACGGGCGCGCACCACCCAGGCAGGTTACGGCCGCGATGATGACCAGGTCGCGTTCGCCGACGGATATCCGTTGCTGGTGATCGGGCAAGCGTCCCTCGACGACCTCTCGCAAAAAGTCGGCCGTCCCATGGACATGCTGCGCTTTCGCCCCAACCTGGTGATCGAAGGCAGCGACGCCTTCGCCGAAGACGGCTGGAAGCGCCTGCGCATCGGGGATGTGGAGTTCCGTGCAGTCAAGCCCTGCTCACGCTGTATTCTCACCACCATCGATCCGCACACTGGCGAGCGCAGCGCCGACCGTGAGCCTTTTGTGACGCTGGAGGCCTACCGCAAGACCGAGGACGGCGCGATTTTTGGCCAGAACCTGGTCAATGATGGCGTGGGCCGCCTGGAAGTGGGCATGCCAGTGATCATCCTCGAATAAGCCATGGGCCCATAAAAAATGCCCGTCTCCCAGGAGACGGGCATTTTTTTTGCGGCGCAGCGATCAGCCGCGGTATTCGCACAGGTAAGCGGTGTCCACCGCGACCTTCAGCTGGAACTTGCTGTTGGCCGGTACGTTGAACTGGCTGCCGGCGGCGAAGGTTTCCCAGTCGTTGGCGTCGGGCAGCTTGACGCTCAGGGCGCCGGACACCACGTGCATGATTTCACGCTGGGCGGTGCCGAATTCGTATTCACCCGGGGCCATCACGCCGATGGTCGCCGGACCTTCTGCGGTGCCGAAAGCGATCGACTTGACGGTGCCGTCGAAGTACTCGTTGACTTTGAACATGGGCGAATCCTCGGAAAAAGGGTCTGGAAAGGTCGGCCAGTATGCCCAAGGCCAGGGAAGCTGCCTAGACCGGCAAAATCAACGGTAACAGGCGCGCGGTGTTGCGTGCATCTTCCAGCGCTCGATGTTGCTGGCCCTGGAACTGCATCCCCGCCAATTGCAGGGCGCCATTGAGCCCCAGGGGCTTGTCCAGGCGCCGGGCCTTGGCGAAGCGTTGCTTGAGGTTGACATGGGGCGTGGGGGCCATGGCGCTGGCCAGGCCATGGCGCTGCCATTCGAGCTCCAGCTGCACGCGGTCGTAGTCACCCCAACTGGCCCAGCCTTCCAGGCGCGCCTGATGCTGGCCCAGCCAGCGCTCGAACAGCGGCCACACCTCGGTGAACGGTGCAGCGCCGTCGATGTTTGCCTGGGTGATATGGGTCAGCTGGCGACAAAAGGGCGTGAGCAAGGGGCGGCGCAGCGGCCGCACAAAGCGCTGGAAGTGGTCCAGTTCGCGGCCCTGGCGGTTCACCAGGCTCGCGCCGATCTCGATGACTTCCATCTCCGTCACGGGCCAGCCGCCTTCATCCGTTGTGGCTTCAAGGTCAATAATCAGCCAATGAGGCATCGCGCAGGTTCCCGTACTCGTCCTTTCCTGTTGGGGATAGAGCGTAGACCGGCCTTGTAGTTCCGACTAGGGGGTTATTCGATCTCCAGCAGAACCTGGCGATTGCGTACCTGATCGCCCGCCATCACCTGCACGGCCTTGACCACGCCGTCCCTGTCGGCCTTGAGTGGATGCTCCATTTTCATGGCTTCGAGCACCAGCAGCAGTTGGCCTTTAGTCACCTGTTCACCGGTGCTGACGCGGACGTCGACGATGGCACCGTCCATCGGTGCCTTGACCGTGCCGCTGCCGGCGTCGGCCTGGCGCCCGGCAACTTGCTGGGTGCAGTTGTTGACGATAAGGCCAGGCAACCACAGCCGAGAGCCCTCCAGGTGATAGGCGATACGGCGGCGAATGCCGTTGAGCACCAGGGTGGCGTGACGGCCATCGGTGCTGAGTGGCAAGGGGGCGGCGGTGACGGTGTGGGTTTCGCCGTCGGCCTCCAGGCGAAAGGTGCAGGGAACCCGGGCGTTGTTGCGCCATCCCGCGAGGCCGTGGGGATGCTGGTCGGCGCTGTGTTGGTAAAACAGTGCGGCGGCGAGGGCGAGTTGATCACTTGTCGCGGGCTGGTGCGGTATTTCGCTGAAGTGCTCGGCGATAAATCCGGTGCTGAAATCACCGTCGATAAACCCTGGGTGCTTGAGCAGTTCAGCCAATAAGCGCTGATTGGTCGTCACCCCCAGCAACAACGTGTCTTCCACCGCCCGCAGCAGTTTGCGCCGGGCTTCTTCGCGGGTGGCGCCATGGGCGATGAGCTTGCCGAGCATCGGGTCATAGAACGGGCTGATGGTTTCGCCTTCGCACAGCCCATGGTCAACCCGTACGCCCACGGCCGGTTCCCAGCGCAGTACCTCACCGGTTTGCGGCAGGAAGCCCTGGGCCGGGTCTTCGGCATAGAGGCGCACCTCCATGGCGTGGCCGCTCAGGCTCACCTGCGCCTGCTCGAGCGGCAGCGGCTGGCCGGCGGCGACCTGCAGTTGCCAGGCCACCAGGTCGAGGCCGGTGATCAGCTCGGTGACCGGGTGCTCCACTTGCAGGCGGGTGTTCATTTCCAGGAAGTAGAACCGGCCGTTGCGGTCGAGCAGGAACTCCACGGTACCGGCGCCGAGGTAATTCACTGCGCGTCCGGCCTTGAGCGCGGCCTCGCCCATGGCCTGGCGCAGTTCGGGCGTCATCACCGGGCAGGGCGCTTCCTCGATGACTTTTTGATGGCGGCGCTGGATCGAGCAGTCGCGTTCGCCGAGGTAAATCAGGTTGCCGTGGCGGTCGCCGAACAGTTGGATCTCGACGTGGCGCGGCTCGATCAGTGCCTGTTCGAGGATCAGCTCGTCACTGCCGAACGCATGCCTGGCCTCCGAGCGGGCGCTGTGCAGGCTTTCCAGCAGCGCCTCCGGCTGGTGGACCAGACGCATGCCACGGCCACCGCCGCCGGCGCTGGCCTTGATCATCAACGGGTAGCCGATGCGCTCGGCTTCACGTTGCAGGCAGGTGTCATCCTGGGCGCTGCCCTGGTAGCCGGCGATGCAAGGCACGCCGGCCTCGAGCATGGCGAGCTTGGACCGGCGCTTGCTGCCCATCAGTTCGATGGCCTCGGCGCTGGGGCCGATGAAGGTCAGGCCGGCGTCCTGGCACGCGCGGGCGAAACCGGGGTTTTCCGAGAGGAAACCGTAGCCGGGGTGGATGGCGTCGGCGCCGGTTTTTTCCGCGGCCTCGAGGATGGCCGGGATGTTGAGGTAGGACAGTTGTACCGCAGCGGGGCCGATGCGTACGGCTTCGTCGGCCATCTGCACATGCAGGGCCTGGGCGTCGGCGTCGCTGTAGACGGCGACGGTGCGGTAGCCCAAGGCCTGGGCTGTACGCTGGATGCGGCAGGCGATTTCGCCGCGGTTGGCGATCAGGATTTTTGTGAACTGCGGCATTTTTTGCTCCGTGTGTATATCCGTTATTTAGGTAACGGCCACTTAGGGTTCCGCTCTTACAGCGGGTCACTTTTGGAAGGACCCAAAAGTAACCAAAAGGTCCTCGCCCCAACACTCGGCACCTCGCCTAGGCTCGGTGTGCCCTCACTCCGGCTTTGGAGCGTGGGCCGCCGCGATGGGCCATCCATGGCCCAGCGCGGCTAACCCGGCGTCCTGCCGGGTTACCCACGCTCCAAAGCCTGCGTTTGGCCAGCGTGTTTGACGGGGCGATTTGAGATCAAGAGCCAAAGCGCGGCGGCCTTAGAGCCGACCGGAGTTGGGTCTGGTGTACTCGGTAAAAAATGTGGGAGGGGGCTTGCCCCCGATTGCA
>NZ_JBWKPE010000011.1:122264-286287 GCF_059418085.1 Pseudomonas sp. GW821-FHT09C10 | reverse complement strand
TCGAATCGTTAATAGTGTCAAACAACACGACTCTACCAACTTCTTCTGGGCTTCGATGAACTGAAGCAATCCGCTGCTTTATTCTGCATAACTCATTGTTTATCAAGGAGTTTTACGTTTCGACTGCGCCGGAAGTGGGGCGAATTATAGACGTCCAGGATCTGCCGTCAACCTTCTTTTTCATCTTTCTGTCATATAAGTCAAAAAAGCCCAAAAACGCAAAAGCCGGCCCCAAGGGGCCGGCTTTCTGCTTGCTGAGCCTTACAGGCTAGGGAACGCGAATTGCGACGCTTCATGGCTGGCCCGCTGCGGCCAACGCTGGGTGATCGCCTTGCGACGGGTGTAGAAACGCACCCCATCCGGACCATAGGCGTGCAAGTCGCCGAACAGCGAGCGCTTCCAGCCACCAAAGCTGTGATAAGCCACTGGCACAGGCAATGGAACATTCACACCGACCATCCCCACTTCAATTTCGTCACAGAACAGACGCGCCGCTTCCCCGTCACGGGTGAAGATGCACGTACCGTTGCCATACTCGTGATCGTTGATCAGCTGCATCGCCGCTTCCAGGCTGCTCACCCGAACCACGCACAATACGGGCCCGAAGATCTCTTCCTTATAGATGCGCATTTCAGGCGTCACACGGTCAAACAGACTGCCCCCCAGGAAAAAGCCGTCTTCATTCCCGGCAATACTCAGTCCACGACCATCAACCACCAACTCCGCACCAGACGCAACACCGTCTTCTATATAGCCGCTGACCTTATCCCGCGCCTGGCCCGTCACCAGTGGCCCCATATCCAGCCCACAGGTAGTGCCCGCACCGATCTTCAGCGCCTTGATCTGCGGCACCAGCTTGGCGATCAACGCATCCGCCACCTGGTCACCGACACACACCGCCACCGAGATCGCCATGCAGCGTTCGCCGCAGGAACCATAGGCCGCGCCCATCAAAGCACTGACCGCGTTATCCAGGTCAGCATCCGGCATCAGCACCGCATGGTTCTTCGCCCCACCCAACGCCTGTACGCGCTTACCGCGCTTGGTCGCTTCGGAATAGATGTACTCGGCAATCGGCGTCGACCCCACAAAACTCAGGGCCTTGACTTCCGGCGCCTCGATCAACGCATCCACCGCGCCCTTGTCGCCGTGCACAACACTCAGCACACCTTTGGGAAGACCGGCTTCCTGTAGCAGTTGCGCGATCAGCAACGTCGAACTCGGATCACGCTCCGAAGGCTTGAGGATGAAACAGTTACCGCAAACAATCGCCAGCGGATACATCCACAGCGGCACCATCGCCGGGAAGTTGAATGGGGTAATACCCGCCACCACGCCCAACGGCTGGAAGTCCGACCAGGCATCGATATTCGGCCCAACATTACGGCTGTACTCGCCCTTGAGAATCTCCGGCGCCGAGCACGCATACTCCACGTTCTCGATCCCGCGCTTGAGTTCGCCGGCGGCGTCTTCCAGCGTCTTGCCGTGCTCTTCACTGATCAGCTGCGAGATGCGCGCTTCGTTCTGCTCCAGCAATTGCTTGAACCGGAACATGACCTGGGCGCGCTTGGCCGCCGGTGTGTTACGCCAAGCCGGAAAGGCCGCCTTGGCCGAGTCGATAGCATGTTGAATGGTTTCGCGGCTGGCCAGTGGCACTTGGTGAATCACCTGGCCGGTGGACGGGTTATACACATCGGCAGTACGGCCGGACTCACTGACCAACTCACCGTTGATCAAATGCTGGATAAGGCTCATGCAGGGCTCCTGAAAAGTTGTTCTATATAGAAGGAGAAATCAGTCGATCTTGTTCAGCACTTCGCCGACCGCATCGAACAGACGATCCAGGTCCTGCGGTTTGCTGTTGAAGGTTGGCCCGAACTGCAGCGTGTCACCACCAAAGCGCACATAGAAGCCGGCTTTCCACAGAGCCATGCCGGCCTCGAATGGACGCACGATGGCATCACCGTCACGTGGGGCGATCTGGATCGCACCGGCCAGGCCGTAGTTACGGATGTCGATCACATTCTTGCTGCCCTTCAAGCCGTGCAGCGCATTCTCAAAGTGCGGCGCGACTTCGGCCACGCTCTGCACCAGGTTTTCCTTCTGCAGCAGGTCCAACGCCGCCAGGCCGGCCGCGCAGGCAACCGGGTGCGCCGAGTAGGTGTAGCCGTGGGGGAATTCCACAGCGTACTCAGGCGTCGCCTGATTCATGAAGGTCTGATAGATCTCGCTGCTGGCAATCACCGCCCCCATGGGGATCGCACCGTTGGTGACTTGCTTGGCGATGCACATCAGGTCCGGGGTCACGCCGAAGCTGTCAGCGCCGAACATCGAACCGGTACGACCAAAGCCCGTGATCACTTCGTCGAACACCAACAGAATGTTGTGCTGGTCGCAGATCTCACGCAGGCGCTTGAGGTAACCCTGTGGCGGCACCAGCACGCCAGCGGAGCCGGCCATTGGCTCGACAAACACCGCGGCGATGTTCGACGCGTCGTGCAGTTCGATCAGTTTGAGCAACTCATCGGCCAAGGCGATACCGCCCTGCTCCGGCATGCCCCGGGAGAACGCATTGCTCGCCAGCAGGGTATGCGGAAGATGATCAACATCCATCATCGCCTGACCAAACAGCTTACGGTTGCCATTGACGCCGCCCAGGCTGGTACCGGCGATGTTCACACCGTGATAACCACGGGCGCGGCCAATCATCTTGGTCTTGGTGGCCTGGCCCTTCAGGCGCCAGTAGGCACGCACCATCTTCACCGCGGTATCGGCGCACTCGGAACCGGAGTCGGTGAAGAACACGTGGTTGAGGTTGCCGGGGGTCAGATCGGTGATCTTTTCCGCCAGCTGGAAGGACAGTGGATGGCCGTACTGGAAGCCTGGAGAGTAATCCAGCGTGCCCAGTTGCTTGGCGACCGCCTCCTGGATTTCCTTGCGCGTATGCCCGGCGCCACAGGTCCACAGGCCCGACAACGAGTCGTAGACCTTGCGCCCCTTGTCATCGGTCAACCAGCTGCCTTCGGCGGCCACGATCAGGCGCGGGTCACGCTGAAAGTTACGGTTGGCGGTGTAAGGCATCCAGTGCGCGTCCAACTTCAGTTGGCTGGCCAGGGACGATGGGGCGTTTTCGGGCATGTTCATCAGCAAAACCTCGCAGGGCAACAGGCAGCGTCGGGATTGAAAAAGCGTTGTTGCAGCTAAATTGCCACGGGGATAAAGTCGGTGAAATCCAACTCTTCTAACCTTCAGTCAGGCCTTCACTAAACTATGAGCAGCCGTCGACCCGATCCCCTGGCCCAAGTCAGCGACTTCGATATTCGCCTGCTGCGCATCTTTCGCAGCGTCGTGGAGTGCGGCGGCTTCTCGGCGGCGGAAACCGTGCTCGGCATCGGCCGTTCCGCCATCAGCCAGCAAATGAGCGACCTTGAGCAGCGGCTCGGATTAAGACTTTGCCAACGCGGCCGTGCCGGTTTCTCGCTGACCGAAGAAGGCCGCGAGGTCTACCAATCGGCCCTGCAACTATTAAGCGCCCTGGAAAGTTTCCGCACCGAGGTCAACGGCCTGCACCAGCACTTGCGCGGCGAGTTGATCATCGGCCTCACCGACAACCTGGTCACGCTGCCCCACATGCGCATCACCCACGCCCTGGCACAGTTGAAGGAACGCGGACCGGACGTACAAATCCAGATCCGCATGATCGCGCCCAACGAAGTGGAACAGGGCGTACTCGACGGCCGCCTGCATGTCGGTGTGGTGCCCCAGGCCAGCGCGCTCTCTGGCCTGGAATACCAGCCGCTGTACAGCGAACGTTCGCTGCTCTATTGCGCGGTCGGCCACCCACTGTTTTACGCCGACGACAAGCAGTTGGACGACGAGCGCATCGACAGCCAGGACGCCATCGCCCCCACCTTCCGTTTGCCCGCCGATATCCAGGCCCATTACCAGGCCCTCAACTGCACAGCCAGCGCCTCCGACCGCGAAGGCATGGCATTCCTGATCCTCACCGGCCGCTATATCGGCTACCTACCCGACCATTACGCCAGCCTCTGGGTGCAACAAGGCCGACTGCGTGCGCTGAAACCGGCTACGCGTTTTTACGATTTAAGCCTCGCATCGGTCACGCGCAAAGGCCGTCGCCCTCATTTGGTGCTGGAAAGCTTTCTCGACAGCCTGGCGACAACGCGCTAACTCGGGCCTTACGCCAAAAGCTGAGCAGATGGACAGCTTTTTGCAAGAACCCCAGGACCTTGAACCGTCCGCCTTGAGTTAACCCGCCATGCCACCAGAATCCTCCAGCCCCAGCGACCTGATCTACGGTCTCAATGACCGCCCCAAACCCGCCCCTGCCTTGCTCGCTGCACTGCAACATGTGCTGGCCGCCTTTGTCGGCATCATCACGCCACCGCTGATCATCGGCTCCACCTTGGGCCTGACCGCACACTTGCCCTACCTGATCAGCATGGCGTTGATGGTGTCCGGTGTCGGCACATTCATTCAGGCCCGTAGGCCATTTGGGATCGGCGCCGGGATGATCTGCCTGCAAGGCACCAGCTTTGCGTTTCTCGGCGCGGTGCTGTCGGCTGGCTTTCTGGTCAAGCAACGCGGCGGCAGCCCGGAAGACATCATGGCGATGATCTTCGGCGTGTGCTTTTTCGGCGCTGCCGTGCAGATCATTCTCAGCCGCTTTATTGGTCAGCTGCGCCGAGTGATCACCCCGCTGGTGACCGGGATTGTCATTACCCTGATCGGCATCAGCCTGATCAAGGTCGGTATCACCGACCTGGGCGGCGGTTTCAACGCACCGGACTTCGGCGCACCGGCCAACCTTGCGTTGGGCCTGTTCGTGGTGCTGACCATCATCTTGCTCAATCGCTCCAACACACCCTGGGTGCGCCTCTCGGCGATCATCATCGGCCTGGCCCTCGGCAGCCTCGCCGCCTGGTTCAGCGGCAAGCTGGTGCCCCAGGCCCTAGGCGACTTGCCTTTGGTCAGCCTGCCGATCCCGTTTCGATTCGGTTTCAACTTCGACTGGAGCGCCTTCCTGCCGATCGCGCTGATTTATCTGATCAGCAGCATTGAAACCGTCGGCGATCTCACCGCCAACTGCATGATCGCGCGCCAGCCCATCAGCGGCCCTTCTTATATAAGCCGGCTCAAAGGCGGCGTCCTCGGCGATGGCGTCAGTTGCATGATCGCCGCCACGTTCAGCGCCTTTCCCAACACCACCTTTGCCCAGAACAACGGCGTGATCCAACTGACCGGTGTGGCCAGCCGTTACGTCGGTCTGTACATCGGCGTCGTGCTGTTCTTCCTGGGTTTGTTCCCGCTGATCGGTGCCGTGCTGCAACAAATCCCCAAGCCCGTATTGGGCGGCGCAACCCTGGTGATGTTCGGCAGTGTGGCCGCCGCCGGCGTACGCATCCTCGCCCAGGCACCACTGGACCGTCGCAGCATGCTGATCATCGCCACCTCGTTCGGCGTCGGCCTGGGCATCGCCGCTCAACCGAACCTGCTGCACCTGATGCCGACCCTGGTGCAGAACCTGTTCGACTCGGCCATCACCAGCGGCGGCCTGACCGCCATCGTGTTGTGCCTGTTGCTGCCGGAATCCAAGGTGCCCGCTCCTGCCGCAAACCACGCGCAGGAAAGCGACACCCTGGAACCGCTTTGACGGTTTTATTGCATCGGGACTTGTCTGAGGCTTGAGGGTGGGTTATCTGTGCACACGTCGTCTCTATCGATCAGCACGGAAACCTCCATGAGCCTCGAAGTTCCTGCCCACAGCAACCACGCCGGTAAGCCCGCCAGCCGCATTCGGCAAAAGAACGAACAAGCGATTCTCCAGGCTGCTGAAGATGAGTTCGCGCGCCATGGCTACAAGGGCACCAGCATGAACACCATCGCTGCCAGCGCCGGGCTGCCCAAGGCCAACTTGCACTACTACTTCACCAACAAGCTGGGCCTGTATATCGCGGTGCTCAGCAATATCCTCGAACTGTGGGACAGCACCTTCAACACGCTGACCGCCGAGGACGACCCGGCCGTGGCCCTCTCCCGCTACATCCGCACCAAGATGGAGTTTTCGCGGCGCCAGCCCCAGGCCTCGCGGATCTTCGCCATGGAGATCATCAGCGGCGGCGAATGCCTGACCGAATATTTCAGCCAGGATTACCGAGCCTGGTTCAGTGGACGGGCGGCGGTGTTCCAGGCCTGGATCGACGCCGGCAAGATGGACCCCGTCGACCCCGTGCACCTGATCTTCCTGTTGTGGGGCAGCACTCAGCATTACGCCGACTTCGCCACCCAGATCTGCCGCGTCACCGGTCGCACCAAGCTGACCAAGCAGGATATGGAAGACGCCGGCACCAACCTGATCCACATCATTCTCAAGGGCTGCGGCATCAAGCCGGCCCTCTAGACGAAGCCACTTATGTCTTTCACGCTCACCGGCCTTTGCGAGTTCCGCGAAGAAATTCGCAAAAGCCGCTTCATTACCCTGGCCGCACCGATCACCAGCCCGCAAGAAGCCCAGGCATTTTTCGAGCAGCACAGCGACCTTAACGCCACACACAACTGCTGGGCCTGGAAGCTGGCCGATCAATACCGCAGCAGTGACGACGGCGAACCCGGCGGCACCGCAGGGCGGCCCATCCTGGCGGCCATCGAGGCCCAAGGCTTCGATCAGGTCGCGGTGCTGGTGATTCGCTGGTATGGCGGCATACAACTCGGTACCGGCGGCCTGGCCCGCGCCTATGGCGGCGGTGCGAACAAGTGCCTGCAAAATGCCGACCGCATCGAACTGATCAGCCGCGTGCCGCTGAGTTGCGCCTGCGGATTCTCCGAGCTGAACCTGGTCAAATTGCGCGTCGCCGAGTTGGGCGGGCTGGTGCTGGAAGAAACCTTCACCGCCAATGGCGTGGAGTTACAACTGGCCCTGGGCGAAGCCCACATCGACACCCTGCAAACCCAGCTCGCCGACCTGAGCCGTGGGCGCATCCTGCTGCAACGCTGAAACTGCTAATGTTGTTCGCTGAACACCCTGAACCGCGACTTTTAAAGGAAGCCTTCATGTCTACGCCAAAAACCGCACTGATCATCGGCGCCTCACGCGGCCTGGGCCTCGGCCTGGTCAAGCAATTGCTCCAGGACGGCTGGGACGTGACCGCCACCGTGCGTGACCCGAACAAGGCCGATGCCCTGAAAGCCGTGGGCCCGGTGCAGATCGAGAAACTCGACATGGACGATCAGCAAGCCGTGATCGCCCTGAACCAGCGCCTCAAGGACCGCACCTTCGACCTGTTGTTCGTCAACGCAGGCGTCAAGGGCCCCGCCAATCAAGAACCTGGCCATGCCACCCTGGCGGAAGTCGGCCAGCTGTTCTTCACCAACGCCGTGGCGCCGATCAACCTGGCCCAGCGCTTCGTCGGGCAGATCCGCAAGGACAGCGGCGTGCTGGCGTTCATGAGTTCAGTACTGGGCAGCGTGACCACTCCCGACGGCTCGGACCTGGCGTTGTACAAGGCCAGCAAGGCCGCACTCAACTCCATGACCAACAGCTTCATTACCCAACTGGGCGATCACAAACTTACCGTGCTGTCGCTGCACCCGGGCTGGGTGAAGACCGACATGGGCGGCGAAAACGCGCACATCGATGTCGACACCAGCGTGCGCGGCCTGGTAGACCAGGTGAACGCCTACACCGGCAAGGGCGGCCATCACTTCGTGGACTACAAAGGCGACACCATCGCCTGGTAAGCCGCACAGGGTCGTTATCGAGCGATTGCCGTCGATAACGATCCGCGCGTAGACTGCCCACCTCGCCCTCCCCGGCGACCCTGGATCAGCAGACAGGGCATCACTGAGCTGGCAAACCTGAACCCATCATTCAGAGGAGCCGGCCAATGCCTGCGACCCGTATCTGGTTAAAAAACCCCCTCGCGATTTTCACCGCCAACGGCCTCGACGCCCGTGGCGGCCTGGTGCTGCAAGACGGTGTGATCGCCGAAGTGCTGGCACAGGGTCAGGAACCCGCACAGCCCTGCGCCCAAGTGTTCGATGCGCGTGAGCATGTTGTCCTGCCCGGGCTGATCAACACCCACCATCACTTCTATCAGACCCTGACCCGCGCCTGGGCGCCGGTGGTCAATCAGCCCTTGTTTCCCTGGCTGAAAACCCTGTACCCGGTCTGGGCACGACTGACTCCGGAAAAACTCGCCCTGGCGTCGAAGGTGGCACTCGCGGAGTTACTGCTCTCGGGCTGCACCACGGCGGCAGACCATCACTATCTGTTCCCCGACGGCCTGGAAAACGCCATCGATGTGCAAGTCGACAGCGTGCGCGAACTGGGCATGCGCGCCATGCTCACCCGCGGCTCCATGAGCCTGGGCGAAGCCGACGGCGGCCTGCCACCGCAACAGACCGTGCAACAGGGCGAGGTCATCCTCGACGACAGCCAGCGCCTGATCCGCGAATACCATCAACGCGGCGACGGCGCGTACATCCAGATTGCCCTGGCGCCCTGCTCACCGTTTTCCGTCACCCCGCAAATCATGCAAGCCAGCGCCGAACTGGCCAACAGCCTGGATGTGCGCCTGCACACCCACCTGGCCGAAACCCTCGACGAAGAAGATTTCTGCCTGCAGCGCTTCGGCCTGCGCACGGTGGATTACCTGGACAGCGTCGGCTGGCTCGGCCCGCGCACCTGGCTGGCCCATGGCATTCACTTCAACCCGGATGAAATTGCCCGCCTTGGCGCCGCCGGTACGGGCATCTGCCATTGCCCAAGCTCAAATATGCGCCTGGCCTCCGGCATCTGCCCGACCCTGGACCTGATCGCTGCCGGCGCGCCCATCGGCCTGGGTGTGGACGGCTCTGCCTCCAACGATGCGTCGAACATGATCCTCGAAACCCGCCAGGCCCTGTACATCCAGCGCCTGCGTTACGGCGCCGAAAAGATCACCCCCGAAGGCGTGCTGGGTTGGGCGACCAAGGGGTCGGCGCAGCTACTGGGGCGTACGGATATCGGTGAACTGGCCGTAGGCAAACAGGCCGACCTGGCGCTGTTCAAACTGGATGAGCTGCGTTTTTCCGGCAGCCACGATCCGATCTCCGCACTGCTGCTGTGCGGCGCGGATCGGGCGGACCGGGTGATGATCGGCGGCAAATGGCGGGTTATCGACGGACAGGTGGAAGGCCTGGACCTGAAAGGCTTGATCGCCGATCACAGCCAGGCGGCACGGCGGCTAATCGCCGGAACCTAAACCAGACACCGCTCGACATGTGGGAGGGCAAGCGCCCTCCCACTTGGAGTGCACGTGCTTACAAGCCCAACAGCGACAACATGATAAAGGTCGCAAACAACACAAAATGGGTCATCCCTTCGATGGCATTGGTTTCGCCATCGTTGAGGTTGATCGCACTGACGATCAGCGTGATAAACACCATCACCGTTTGCACCGGCGTCATCGCCATCTGGAACGGCTGGCCGGTATAGAGTGCCATGGCCTCCATCACCGGCACCGTCAGGATCACCGTCGACAACGACGCGCCCAGCGCGATGTTCACCACCGACTGCATGCGGTTGGCCAATGCGGCGCGCAAGGCCGTCAAAATCTCCGGTGCCGCCGAAATAGCCGCCACCACAATCGCCGTGATCACCGGCGGTGCGCCCGTGCCTTCCAGGCCCAGGTCGAGGGTCTTGGACATCACCTCGGCCAGCGCACCGATCACAATCACGCCAAACACCAGGGTACCGATGGAGAACGCCAGGTTCACCGGCGGCGACTCTTGTTCCTCCGGCAGCTTCTTGCGGCGCTTTTCCGGGTAGCTGTAGCTGAAGAAATAACTGTGGGGCCCTACCTGCATGCGCAGGAACAAGGTGTAGAGCACCACCATCGCGCCGATGGTGAAGGCCGAGTAAATTTTCCAGTCGGCTTCGGGGATAAATTCCGGCACCACCATCGACACGCCCATGGCGGTCAGGATCATTACACTGTAGGTCCGCGCCGAATCATCATTGTAGGACTGTTCGCCATGCTTGATGCCGCCCATCAACGCTGCCAAACCGAGGATGCCGTTGATATCGAGCATCACCGCCGAATAGATGGTGTCGCGCACCAGAGTGGGTGACGGCTCATTGCTCATCATGATCGCCAGGATCACCACCTCCACCAGCACTGCGGCGAGGGTCAGGATCATGGTGCCGTAGGGATCGCCGACTTTTTCCGCCAGTTGCTCGGCGTGGTGGGCCACGCGCATCGACGCCACGACGATAAAACCGATCAACACCACGCCGGCCAACAGTGCCACCATTTGCCCGCTGTGCAGCATCCAGTGCTCCAGCGGGTAGGCGGCGATGGCGGCAATCAGCGCCAGCAGCATGAATTTTTCTTGCTTGAGGGATGTGAGCATTCCGGGCCTTTTAGTGCGGCAAATCAGTCATTGATGGGGTACAGACTGCGCCAAGCCGCTAACGTTTCGTTACACCTTAGTTCACACAGCCCTTGCGTGAACAAATCGAATACTCTCCTGCTGGTCAGGTTTTGCCGATTATTTCAGCCATGGCCTGTAGAATGCCGCCATTGCACCTGATGAGAATTTAGAAAATGTACGATTGGCTCAACGCCCTGCCCAAGGCTGAATTGCACCTGCACCTGGAGGGCTCGCTGGAGCCTGAGCTGCTGTTCGCCCTGGCCGAGCGCAACAAGATCGCGCTGCCGTGGAACGACGTGGAAACCCTGCGCAAGGCCTATGCCTTCAACAACCTGCAAGAGTTTCTCGACCTGTATTACAAGGGCGCCGACGTGCTGCGCACCTCCCAGGATTTCTACGACTTGACCTGGGCTTACCTGCTGCGCTGCAAAGCCCAGAACGTGATCCACACCGAGCCCTTCTTCGACCCGCAAACCCACACCGACCGTGGCGTGCCGTTCGAAGTGGTGCTCAACGGCATCGCCGCGGCGCTCAAAGACGGCGAACAGCAACTGGGCATCACCAGCGGTTTGATCCTCAGTTTCCTGCGCCACCTGAGCGAAGCAGAAGCCGAGAAAACCCTCGACCAGGCGCTGCCGTTCCGCGATGCGTTTGTGGCCGTGGGCCTGGACAGTTCGGAAATGGGTCATCCGCCGAGCAAGTTCCAGCGTGTGTTCGACCGCGCCCGCCACGAAGGCTTCCTCACCGTCGCCCACGCCGGTGAAGAAGGCCCGCCCGAGTACATCTGGGAAGCGATCGACCTGCTGAAAATCCAGCGTATCGACCATGGCGTACGCGCCATCGAAGACGAGCGCCTGATGCAGCGCATCATCGACGAGCAGATCCCGTTGACCGTCTGCCCGCTGTCCAACACCAAGCTCTGTGTGTTCGACGACATGGCCCAGCACAACATCCTCGACATGCTCGAGCGTGGCGTGAAGGTCACGGTGAACTCGGATGACCCGGCGTACTTCGGCGGCTATGTCACCGAGAACTTCCACGCGTTGTACACCTCGCTGGGCATGACCCAGGACCAGGCCAAACGCCTGGCGCAGAACAGCCTGGATGCGCGCCTGGTAAAACCCTGACTGGACGGAAAGTCATCATCGCCCGGCCCATGGAATCAAAAAGGGCCAGGGCGAGGATGGCAAACCCTCAAAGCTAAGGTTGTTCGGACATGGCCAATCGGGTGATTTCTGCCAGCCCGTTGTCGTTGAGCTGCACCGCCTGGGACTCGTTGACCAGGCTGATCCAGTTCGATTGCAGGAACAACTGCAACAGCCCCGCACCCAGCGCGCCGCCCAGGTGCGGTCGCCGCTGGCTCCAATCGAAGCAGTCGCACACCAGTGGTGACGCCAGCGCCTGGGTGTAAATACCCAGGCCCGCCAGGTGCTGCGCGCCCTTGATCGTCACTTCAATGCGTTGTTCATGACGCTCGATCCACCCCGCCACCAACATCCGCTCATGCAGATCCGCCGCCACTTCGCCGCCGAGGTGGCCCTGGCACAGCCGCGCATGTCGCAACAATGGCGGCGCCACCAACACCGGCGATGAAGCATGCGGCGCACTACGTGTGGCGCTGGCCAGGGTCGTACTGGCCAAGGCATCGATGGCGACGCTGACATCGGCCGCCGCCATGCGAAACAGCCGCTTGCCACGCCGGCCCTCGGTACGCAGCAAGCCACTCCCCGTCAGCCGTGCCAAATGGGCATTCGCCGAGGCGGGTGACAACCCGGCAAGCAGCGCCAGCTCCTCCGAGGACTTGGCCGAGCCGTCCATCAGGGACCAGAGCATGGCGGTGCGTTTGGGTTCGGCGAGCAAGCTGGCGATCTGACTGATGCATGGTGCTTCTTCCATCGATTCACTCCCTGTCGAATTATTTTTCTGCTGTGGTGGGCGCCAAAGTATAGGTGCGTAAACCAGCGGTTCCGCGGCGTCTGACAGCATGAATAGGGACATGAGCTGAGTGAAATTTCCTTGTGTGATGGAGGCTAATACGTCGTACCCAATCGCTCCGGCAATTGAGCGGTCAATGTCGCACAGCGCGACACGAGCATTTCCCGCAGCAGGTTGATGGGTTTGCTCAACTGGGCCCGATGGGCGCACAGCAAGTTGAGCGGTGTGCGCTCGCCACGCAATTCAGGCAAGACCAGGCGCAAGCGCCCGGCCAGCACATCGGTGCTCACATCCAGCCAGGATTTGTAGGCAATGCCCACGCCCGCCACCGCCCAGCGGCGCACCACATCGGCATCGTCGCTGAAGCGATCACCACTGACCGTGAGGCTGATTTCGCGTTTGCCATCGTGGAAGGTCCAGTGGTCATGCACTCGGCTGCCAAGCATGTAAAGCAAGCAATTGTGCTGGGCCAACTGCTCCAGCTGTCGCGGCTCGCCATAACGCGCGAGATAGCTGGGGGCTGCGCACAACACCCGAACATTGTGCGGCGCGACGGGCAGGGCGATCAGGCTGGAGTCTTCGGGCTCGCCATAGCGCAGGGCAATATCCACCGGCTGGCGGAACAGGTCGGCAATCCGATCGCCCAGCAGCAGGCGCACGGTAAGTTGCGGGTACTCGTGCTGAAATTCGTCCAGCCAGGGCAGTAATTGGTTGCGGCCGAAATCCGAGGGGGCGGAGAGTTGCAACACCCCGCTGACATGGTCCTGGCCACTGGCCAATAAGCGCCGTCCTTCGTCCAGGGCGCTCAATGCAGTTCGGGCATATTCCAGGAAACCCTCACCTTCGGCGGTCAGGCGCAGGCTGCGGGTGGAGCGCGCCAGCAAACGCGTGCCCAGCTGCTGTTCGATACGCTTGAGCGCCGCGCTGGCCACGGCGGGCGACAGGTCCATCACCCGCGCCGCCGCCGACAAACTGCCCAGGTCCGCGGCGCGTACAAACAACTGCAAATCATCAAAACGCAGCATTCAACCACCAATTATCAAAATATTATTGAAACAGAGTGCTGTTTTAGCCGCTTTTATCTTGCATGGAAATGGCCAATCATCTGCCCATCCCGTTATCACGTGTCTGGAGTTGAATATGTCCACAGCCTTTAACGTCATCGCCACGCTGATCGCCAAACCGGGCCAACAGGCCACCTTGGAGCCGCTGCTGCGTGACCTGCTGGAACCCACCCGTCTTGAAGCCGGCTGCGAGCAATACGACCTGCACCAGGACCTGCAACACCCTGAGACCTTCTACATGCTCGAACGCTGGAGCGATGATGCCGCACTCGCCGACCACGACCAGAGCGCGCATATCCAACATTTTCGCGCTAAAGCCGCTGATGTTATCGAACACTTCGAACTCAAGCGCCTGAAGTTTCTCGCCTGATCACCGCCTTTTTCCGGAGCCCCCATGAAAGCCATTGCCTACTACGCATCACTGCCGATCAACGATGAAAAATCCCTGCAAGACATCCAACTGCCGGAGCCCGTCGCCGGCCCCCGTGACCTGCTGGTAGAAGTCAAAGCCATCTCGGTCAACCCGGTGGACACCAAGGTGCGCCAGAACGTCGCCCCTGAGAACGGCGCGGCCAAAGTGCTGGGCTGGGACGTGGCCGGTGTGGTCAAGGCCGTCGGCAGTGAAGTGAGCCTGTTCAACGTCGGCGACAAGGTGTTCTACGCCGGTTCCCTGGTCCGCCCGGGCGCTAACAGCGAACTGCATACCGTGGATGAACGCATCGTCGGCCATATGCCCAAGAGCCTGGGCTTTGCCGAAGCCGCCGCGCTGCCGCTGACCGCCATCACCGCCTGGGAGCTGCTATTCGAACGCCTGCAAGTGCGTGAAGGTAAAGAGGCTGAAGGCCAGAGCCTGCTCATCGTCGGTGCCGCCGGAGGTGTGGGTTCGATCCTGACCCAACTGGCCAGCCGGCTCACCGCCTTGACGGTGATCGGCACCGCGTCGCGCCCGGAAACCCAGGAATGGGCCAAGGCACTCGGCGCCGACCTGGTGATCGACCACAGCCAACCGCTGAGCGAAGCGCTGAAACAAGCCGGCCACCCGCAGGTGACCCACGTCGCCAGCCTGACCCAGACCGAGCATCACCTGGACCAACTGGTCGAAGCGCTGCAACCCCAAGGCAAGCTTGCGCTGATCGACGACCCCAAGGCGCTGGACGTGAGCAAACTCAAGCGCAAGAGCCTGTCACTGCATTGGGAGTTCATGTACACGCGCTCGATGTTCGAGACCCCGGACATGATCGAGCAGCACAACCTGCTCAATCGCGTGGCCGAACTGATCGACGCCGGCACCTTGAAAACGACGGTGGGCGAGCACTTCGGTGTGATCAATGCGGCGAACCTGCGCCGTGCCCATGCCCTGCTGGAAAGCGGCAAGGCCAAGGGCAAGATCGTGCTTGAAGGGTTCTGAAGATAACGTCTGTCAGTGTCGTCCGTTATTCGTGTGAGTGAGGGACGACACCGCTAGTCAGAGAGTTGATCTTTGTCATATTTGTGAGCGTATTCGGGTTTATATTGGCCGCCTTTGCCACGATTCTTTTACGTGAGGAAGTCAGCAATGAAAATCCTGATAAAAGCGTTAGCAAAATCCCCAGGCAATAAATGGCAGGTTCGCCTCGACGGCGATGCGTTCACCTTCCGCAGCGAGGCCGAGGCCCGCGCCTTTGCCGAGACCCTGCAAGCCCGCATCCAGGCGCCCCACCGCTTCCCGCTCAGCCAGCAACGTTCCGCCGCTGGCTGACCTGCATTTCAGCCCTGCGCCTGCGTGGCCCTTGCCCGTTGCAGGCGCTGGGTCGACATCGCAATCGTCACCGCCAACACCCCGCACAAGCTGATGACCATCGCCATCGGCATCGCCGTGCCGTCGTGCAGCACGCCCACCAACGAAGCCGCCCCTGCCGCCACGCCAAACTGAATGCAACCGAGCAAGGCCGACGCGCTGCCGGCCCGGGCGCCCTGCCCGCTCATGGCGCAGGCCGAGGTGTTGGGCAGAATGCAGCCCAGGCTGGCGATACAGATGAACAGCGGTACCAGCAACGGCCATAACGCTTCGGTGCGCAAGGCCGCGATGCCCAACAGCGACAGCGCCGCCAGCAGATAGACCCACACCGTGCGCGACAGCAGAAACGCCGGGCCACGCTTGGCCAGCAGCCGCGCATTAACCTGTGCAACCAGGATGAACCCGGCGGCGTTGGAGCCGAACAGCCAGCCGTAATGCTCGGCGGGCACGCCATAGAGTTTGATAAATACGAACGGGGAGCCGGCGATGTAGGCAAACATCCCGGCAATCGAAATGCCCCCGGTCAGGGCGTAACCGAGGTAGACCCGGTCAGACAACAGCGCGCCATAGCGGCGCAGCGACCCGGACAAGGGTTGACGCGGCTGGTGCGCCGGAAAGGTTTCCGGCAAACCGACCGCCACGGCAATCGCCGCCATCACGCTGAAGATCGACAGTGCGAGGAAAATCGACTGCCAGCCCCATAACCCGACCATCACCCCGCCTGCCAACGGCGCAAGGATCGGCGCCAGGCCGGTCACCAGCATCAGTTGCGAATACACCTTGGCCGAGCCCACCGCATCACATTTGTCACTGACCACGGCGCGGGAAATCACCATGCCCGCACAACCGCCGAGGGCCTGCACGAAGCGTGCACCAATCAGCCATTCCAGGGACGGCGCGTATGCGCAAGCAAAGGACGCCAGGGTAAACAGGGTCACGCCGCTGAGCAGCGGGCCGCGTCGACCAAAGCGGTCTGCCAGTGGGCCGTAGATCAGTTGGCCGATGGCCAGGCCGGCGAAATACACCGCCAGGGTCAGCTGGATATGTTTTTCGTCGGTCCCGAAGGCCGTCGCCATGGCAGGAAAGCCAGGCAGGTAGAAATCGATCGCCAGCGGCGCGAAGGCGCTCAAGGCGCCCAGAATCAGGATTATGCGAAGGTTCATCAGGCACCCAAGTGTGTCGGCAGCCCGACAGTTTAGCCGCGCTTGGGTGCATTGAATACGATAGCTCGCTAACTATTTGAATGGGTCAGGCGAGCTTGGCGCTGTAGCCCTCTTCGCTGATCAGGCTGATCACTTCCTCGGCAGACAGGCGGCTTTCGACGCCCACCTCTTTCGCCGCCAGGTCGACCTTCACGCTGGCCGCCGGATCCTGGCTCTGCACCGCCTGGGTGACCGCCCGAACGCAATGGCCACAGGTCATTCCTTCAACGCTGAATATTTGCATGACATGACTCCTTTGATGAGGTTGAACCCAGTCTTGACCTTGCCACGATGGCAAGGTCAAGTTCTGAAACTTTCGGCCGGGCTGGTATTACACCGCGGCGTCGGCCAAGCTTCACCCATCTTCGATTCAAACCACGGAGCATTCGCCATGCGCTGGTCGTTTTTTGGCCTTGTCGGCCTGATGAGCTTGTCTGCCGCTGCGCCCCAGGCCCTCGCCGCAGAAGACTATGCGGTGCTGATCATTTCCCGCGAACGCCTGGAAGTACCGACCAATTGCGAGATCGGCCTGTACATCCAGGACCAGTTGGCCGGGCGCCTGTTCCAGGAACAGTCCACCTCGTTCAACCTGCCCGCCGGCAATGTGTCGCTGCGCCTGAAACTGCTGCCGGGCCAGTCACCGGGTTGCTTGCCGGGCCTGCTCGCGCCGCCGGCGCAGAACATCACGCTCAAGGCCGGTGACGTACGCAAGTTGCGCATTGCCCAGGGCCCGGAAGGCATGTACCTCAAACCCGCCGCACTGGAATACTGAAGACGCTTGACCTTCCCCACAGGTCAAGGTTGATCCTAGGGGCAACTTCTCTGGAGGACTGCCCCATGAATGGATCCACCACCTTTGACCTGCCCATCGGCGGCATGACCTGCGCCAGTTGCGCCGGGCGTGTCGAGCGCGCGCTGGGCAAAGTGCCGGGGGTGCAAAGCGTCAGCGTCAACCTGGCCAACGAGCGCGCCCACGTCGAAGTGCTGGGCCAGATCGACCCGGCCGTGCTGATCGCCGCCGTCGACAAAGCCGGCTACACCGCCAGCCTGCCGCAAAGCGAAACCAGGACCGAGGCCGATCAGGCCCAACGCCTGCACCGCGAGCGCTGGTCGCTGCTGCTGGCGATTGTGCTGGCATTGCCCCTGGTTCTGCCGATGCTGGTGCAGCCCTTCGGCCTGCACTGGATGCTGCCGGCCTGGGTGCAGTTCCTCCTGGCGACCCCGGTGCAATTCATCTTCGGTGCACGCTTCTATATCGCAGCCTGGAAGGCCGTGCGGGCCGGCGCCGGCAATATGGACCTGCTGGTGGCCATCGGCACCAGCGCCGGTTACGGCCTGAGCCTCTATGAATGGCTGACCGCGCCCGCGGGCACCATGCCCCATCTGTACTTCGAAGCGTCGGCCGTGGTGATCGCCCTGGTGCTGCTCGGTAAATACCTGGAGAGCCGCGCCAAACGCCAGACCGCCAGCGCCATCCGCGCCCTGGAAGCCCTGCGCCCTGAACGCGCGATGCGCGTACAGGCTGGCCGCGAGGAGGATGTGGCCATCAGCGCGCTCAAACTCGATGACCTGGTGCTGGTCAAACCCGGCGAGCGCTTCCCGGTGGACGGTGAAGTGGTAGAAGGCCAGAGCCATGCCGATGAGGCACTGATCAGCGGCGAAAGCCTGCCGGTGCCGAAACAGCCCGGCGACGCCGTCACCGGCGGTGCCATCAATGGTGAAGGTCGCCTGCTGGTGCGCACCACCGCGCTCGGTGCCGAAAGCGTACTGGCGCGCATCATCCGCCTGGTGGAAGACGCCCAGGCCGCCAAGGCACCGATTCAGAAGCTGGTGGATAAAGTCAGCCAGGTATTCGTGCCGACCGTGCTGGTGCTGGCGTTGATCACGTTGGTGGGCTGGTGGCTGTACGGTGCGCCGCTGGAGACCGCGATCATCAACGCCGTGGCGGTGCTGGTGATCGCCTGCCCGTGCGCCCTCGGGCTGGCCACACCGACCGCCATCATGGCCGGCACCGGCGTGGCCGCACGCTATGGCATCCTGATCAAGGACGCCGAAGCGCTGGAGCGTGCCCATGAAGTGAGCACCGTGGTGTTCGACAAAACCGGCACTCTAACTTCCGGCACCCCGAAAATTGCCCATTTGGCGGCAGTGGATGGCGATGAAGCCACATTGCTGCAACAGGCCGGTGCGCTGCAACGCGGCAGCGAACACCCGCTAGCCAATGCCGTGCTGGATGCATGCAGCGAGCAAGGGCTGACGGTGGCGGACGTAAGCACCAGCCAATCCCTGACCGGACGTGGCATTGCCGGCACCCTCGACGGGCGCCAACTCGCGTTGGGAAATCGGCGACTGCTGGAAGAAAATGGCCTGGACGCGGGTGGGCTGGCCGACTCTGCCACGGCCTGGGAGGCCGAGGGCCGTACCTTGTCCTGGCTGATCGAGCAAGGCGCACAACCCCGTGTGCTCGGGCTGTTTGCCTTTGGTGACACGCTCAAGCCTGGCGCGCTGGAAGCGGTGGCACAACTCAAGGCCCGGCACATCAGCAGCCATTTGCTCACCGGCGACAATCGCGGCAGCGCCCGTGTCGTCGCCGAAGCGCTGGGCATCGATGACGTACACGCCGAAGTCCTGCCCGCCGATAAAGCCGCCACCGTCGCCGAACTGAAAAAAACCGGCGTGGTGGCCATGGTCGGCGACGGCATCAACGACGCCCCGGCCCTGGCTGCCGCCGATATTGGCATCGCCATGGGCGGCGGCACCGACGTGGCCATGCATGCCGCCGGTATTACCCTGATGCGCGGCGACCCACGCCTGGTCCCGGCCGCCCTGGAGATCAGCCGCAAGACCTACGCCAAAATCCGCCAGAACCTGTTCTGGGCCTTTGTGTATAACTTGATCGGCATTCCCCTGGCCGCATTCGGCCTGCTCAATCCGGTGCTCGCGGGCGCGGCCATGGCCTTGTCCAGCGTCAGTGTCGTGAGCAATGCCTTGCTGTTGAAAACGTGGAAACCCAAGGAATTGGAGGATCAACGCCCATGAACATCGGCCAAGCCGCCCGGCAAAGCGGGCTGAGCGCGAAGATGATTCGCTACTACGAATCCATCGGTCTGTTGAAAGCCGCCCATCGCACCGACAGCGGCTACCGCATCTACGGTACCGACGACCTGCACACCCTGGCGTTTATCAAACGCTCGCGGGACCTGGGGTTTTCATTGGAAGAGGTGGGCAAACTGCTGACCCTGTGGCAGGACCGGCAACGGGCCAGCGCCGATGTGAAAGCCCTGGCGCGCCAACATATCGATGAGTTGAACCAGAAGATCCTGGAGTTGGGGCAATTGCGCGATACGTTGCAGGACCTGGTGGAGCACTGCCAGGGAGATCACCGGCCGGATTGTCCGATTCTCAAGGAGTTGGCGTCGGGAAGCTGCTGCGCGTGACGGAATCTATCTGAATACATGCAAAACCAAATGTGGGAGGGGGCTTGCTCCCTCCCACATTTTGATCTTCATGTACCCGAAGATCACTGCATCCAGGGCGGCGGCGGTGGTTCTTCCGACGCCTTGCTCGGTGGCGCATCATCCGCCGCCCGAATGGCCTGGCGCCGTTCTTCGTCCAGCCTTGCCGCTTCGATCTCGCGGATCACACCGCCCACGTCCGCCAGCTCTTCCGGCTCGTCGAACTCGCCGGTCAAGACGCTGGCCGGGTGCAAGGTGCCGGCCTCGTAGAGCGCCCACATTTCCTTGGCGTACTTGGTCTTCTTCAACTCCGGGGCAAAACGCCCGAAGTAGGAAGCCATGTTGCCCACATCCCGCTCCAGCATGTTGAACGCGTGGTTGTTGCCCGCCGCATCCACCGCCTGGGGCAGGTCGATGATGACCGGACCGGTCGGCGTGAGCAGCACGTTGAACTCGGACAGGTCACCGTGCACCAGGCCGGTACACAGCATCAGCACGATCTGGGAAATCAGGAAGGCGTGGTATTCACGCGCCTGGTCCGGCTCCAACGTCACGTCATTCAGGCGTGGCGCGGCATCGCCGTACTCGTCGGCCACCAGTTCCATCAACAACACGCCTTCGAGGAAGTCGTACGGCTTGGGCACGCGAACGCCCGCACCGGCCAGGCGGAACAACGCCGCCACTTCGGCGTTCTGCCAGGCATCTTCGGTTTCTTTCTTGCCGAATTTCGAGCCCTTGGCCATGGCCCGGGCCTGCCGGCTGTTACGGACCTTACGGCCTTCCTGGTATTCGGACGCTTGACGAAAACTTCGTTTGTTCGCCTCCTTGTAAACCTTGGCGCAACGCAATTCATTGCCGCAGCGCACCACATAAACAGCTGCTTCTTTACCACTCATGAGTGGGCGCAGCACTTCGTCGACCAGACCGTCTTCGATCAGGGGTTCAATGCGTTTAGGAGTCTTCATCAGCTTTTATTGTGGGTCCTTTATTACCAAATACGCGTATGGCACTCGTTATACGGCAATCGGCTCGCCGGTGGGAGGGGCTACCGACCTCTGACCACTCAAGAATGCATCCAATATGCCAATTTCGACGAATTCACCGTTCGATGATCGCCGTCACGCCCTGGCCGCCGGCAGCGCAGATCGAAATCAGCCCGCGCCCCTTGCCCGCCGCGTCGAGCAACTTGGCCAGGTTGGCGACGATGCGCCCACCGGTGGCGGCAAACGGATGCCCGGCCGCCAGGGAACTGCCCTTGACGTTCAGGCGGCTGCGATCGATGGCCCCTAACGGGGCGTCCAGCCCGAGACGGGTCCTACAGTAGTCCGCATCTTCCCAGGCCTTGAGCGTGCACAACACCTGGGCCGCGAAGGCTTCGTGAATCTCGTAGTAATCAAAGTCCTGCAGCGTCAGGCCGTTGCGCGCCAGCAAGCGGGGCACCGCATACACCGGCGCCATCAGCAGGCCTTCGGCGCCGTTGACGAAATCCACCGCCGCCGCTTCGCCATCGCGCAGGTACGCCAGGATCGGCAAACCACGCGCCTGGGCCCACGCCTCGCTGCCCAACAGCACCAGGGATGCACCGTCGGTGAGCGGTGTGGAATTGCCGGCCGTGAGCGTGCCTTTTTCGCTGCGTTCGAACGCGGGCTTGAGTGCGGCGAGTTTCTCCAGGCTCAGGTCGGGGCGCAGGTTGTTGTCGCGGGTCAGGCCAAGAAACGGCGTGAGCAGATCGTTATGCCAGCCTTCGGCATAGGCAGCGGCCATTTTCTGGTGGCTCTCTAGGGCGAGCTGGTCCTGCTCGGCGCGGGGAATCTGCCAGGTCTGTGCCATCAATTCGCAATGCTGGCCCATGGACAAACCGGTGCGCGGCTCGCCATTACGCGGCAGCTCAGGCTTGAGGTGCTGGGGACGAAGTTGTAACAGGACTTTTAATTTATCCGCCATGGACTTGCTGCGATTGGCTTGCAGCAGGATCTTGCGCAGCCCTTCATTCACGCCGATAGGTGCATCGGACGTGGTATCCACCCCTCCGGCAATCCCGCATTCAATCTGGCCCAGGGCGATCTTGTTGGCCACCAGCAATGCCGCCTCGAGCCCAGTACCGCACGCCTGCTGAATGTCATAGGCCGGGGTTTGCGGCGACAGGCGTGAACCCAGCACGCATTCACGGGTGAGGTTGAAGTCGCGGGAATGCTTGAGCACCGCGCCGGCGGCCACCTCGCCCATGCGCAGGCCGTGCAGGTTGTAGCGTTCGATCAGACCCTCCAGGGCCGCGGTCAGCATCGCCTGGTTGCTCGCCGTGGCGTAAGGGCCATTGGAGCGGGCGAAAGGAATGCGGTTACCGCCAATGATCGCTACACGGCGCAATTGAGTCATGGAAAGCTCCCTGTCGGTTGTGGTCTGGATAACTGAGCCTAGTCGAACGACTGCTACCCTGGGATGGTCAACCCTTTGAACCCCAGCCTTCGGAGAGCGTTCCATGTCTGACCGTTATATCGACTTCGCCAACTCAAGCCTCGGCCATCGCCTGGTCGCCGCCCTTGGCCTGCCGTCACCGGTACGCCTGGAACGCTGGCAAGCCGGGCGCCTGCGTCCGGTGGAAGGTGCGCTGTTACTGGGTGGTGGCGCGCTGGCAACGAACGTGAAAGCGTTTGCCAACCGGCTCACCGACGCCATTTACACCTACGGCGCCGACACTTCGACCTGGATTCCCGGCCACAGCCCCAAGCTCAAGGCCGTGGTGTTCGATGCCAGCGACCTGCAACACACCGACCAGCTCAAGCAACTGCGTGAGTTTTTCCAACCGTTGCTGAAAAACCTGGATCACAGTGCACACCTGGTGATCCTCGGCCGCGCGCCGGAAAGCCTCAGCGACCCGTTCGCCGCCAGCGCCCAGCGCGCCCTCGAAGGTTTCAGCCGGTCACTGGCCAAGGAACTGCGCAACGGCGGCGTGCTGCAATTGCTCTACGTCGGCGACGGTGCCGAAGACCAACTGGAAGGCGCACTGCGCTTCTTCCTCTCACCGAAAAGCGCCTATATCTCCGGCCAGGTGATTCGCCTCAAGGCCTGTGCCACGCCCGTCGAAGACTGGACTCGCCCCCTCGCCGGGCGCAAGGCATTGGTCACCGGCGCAGCCCGTGGCATTGGCGCGTCCATCGCCGAAACCCTGGCCCGCGACGGCGCCGAAGTGATCCTGCTCGACGTGCCCCAGGCCAAGGCCGACCTCGAGGCCCTGGCCGCGCGCCTGGGTGCACGCACCGTGGTGCTGGATATCTGCGCCGAAGACGCCGCCGGCCAGTTGATCGAACACCTGCCCGACGGCCTCGACATCCTGGTGCATAACGCCGGGATCACCCGTGACAAGACGCTGGCCAACATGACCCCGGAATACTGGGACGCGGTGCTGGCGGTCAACCTCAATGCCCCGCAAGTGCTGACCAAGGCACTGCTGGACAGCGGCACCCTGCGCGACAACGCCCGCGTGGTGGTGCTGGCCTCCATCAGCGGCATCGCCGGCAACCGCGGGCAAACCAACTATGCCGCGAGCAAGGCCGGATTGATCGGCCTGGTACAGGCGTGGGCGCCGTTGCTGGAGGAACGCGGGATCAGCATCAACGCCGTCGCCCCCGGCTTCATCGAAACCCAGATGACCGCGCATATTCCGTTCGCCCTGCGTGAAGCCGGGCGGCGCATGAGCTCCCTGGGTCAGGGCGGTTTGCCGCAGGACGTCGCCGAAGCCGTGGCCTGGCTGGGCCAACCGGGGTCCGGGGCGGTCAGCGGGCAAGCGCTGCGGGTATGTGGGCAAAGTCTATTGGGAGCGTAAGCATGGATTGGCAAACCTTAGGCAATACGCCGTTTCTGCCACCGCTGTATTGGCGGGCAGCGCTCAAGCGCAAGATCACCGGCAACACACTGCCTGAGCAAGGGCTGCGCTGCCGGGTCGGCGTCAACCCCAGGGACGTAGCGGCCTATCGCAAGGTCTGCGGTTTTGTCGAGAGCCCCATCCTGCCGGCGACTTATCCACACATCCTGGCGTTCGGCTTGCAGATGCATTTACTCACCGCCAAGGCCTTTCCCTTTCCGCTGCTGGGGCTGATTCACCTGAGCAATCGCATCCGCATCCATAGGCCCCTGGGCAACATCAACGAAATGTTTATCGCCGTACACGCGCAAAACCTCCAGCCCCACGCCAAGGGCGCAACGTTTGACGTGGTGACCTGCGCCGAGGATTCTCTGGGCGTGTTGTGGGAAGCCGAGAGCCGGATGCTCTGTCGCGGCGTGAAACTCGACGGCGACGCGGCGGATGACACGCCCCCTGCACCTGTACCTGTACAGGTCAGCGAGCTGACGCGCTGGGCAGCCCCCGCCGATATCGGCCGCCGCTACGCGCGGGTATCCGGCGACTACAATCCCATCCACCTGAGTGCGCTGACCGCCAAAGGGTTTGGCTTTCCCCAGGCGATCGCCCATGGGTTGTGGAACAAGGCACGCACGCTGGCGGCCCTCGGTGAGCACCTGCCCGCCGCGAATGTGGAAATAGAGGTGGTGTTCAAGAAACCGGTGCGCCTGCCCAGCGAAGTGATACTGCACAGCAGCGCTGCCGGTTCCAGTGGCGAATTGCGTTTGACAGGGGCGGGTGACATTGAACATATGGCCGGTAAGTGGCGGCCAATCGGGTAAAAACCCTGATTAATTGTATATATATGCCCTAAGTAATAGCGGACGTGTTCACGTCCGCTATTTTTATTCAACCCGTTGAATCAAAACATATATATATCCTGATACACCCTCTCCCTACACCCTTCTCATTAATCACTAAGCGGATGTTTCGACCCTTCTATATAAATCGTTAATACCAACTTGAGCATTGAGAGAACGCCAACCTGGGTCTGTGATGAACACACGGACAAACGCATCGCTATCCAAGAAATAACGAGCGTTTGATGACAACCAAGGTTGTACAGGTGCAGGGAACTCAATCATGAAAACTCAAGTAGTGTTTTGGAGAGCAAGTACCGCGCTGGCCCTGGCAATAGCAATGACGCTGGGCGGCTGCAGCAGCGGTGGCGGCGGGCATCACAGCAGCGGCTCTGCGTCCTCGGACCCTGCTGCCACGGGTGGCACGGACGGCGGGACCGGTGGAGGAACAGGTGGCACTGGCGGCGGCACAGGCGGAACCGGTGGAGGAACCGGCGGCACGGGCGGCGGCACAGGCGGAACCGGTGGAGGAACCGGCGGCACGGGTGGCGGCACAGGCGGAACCGGCAGCACGCTGGTCACCGCAGACGTGGTCGACACCGTCGGCAGCACCGTAACCGATCTCGGCGGCACCGTCAGCAGCCTGGGCACCACCCTAGGCAGCCTGCCGATCGTAGGCGCAACCGCCGACGGCCTGGTGACCGCGACCGGCACCGCCGTGGGCAGTATCGGTGATGGCCTGTCGGAAGGCCTGGGCTCGCTGGGTACCGACAGCAACGCTTTGGGCACAACCCTCGCCGGCGTGGGCAACGGCGTTTCTGACCTGGGCGATGGGGTAAGCGTCACAGGGGACAACGTCGCCACCTTGCTCGGGAGAGTGCCGGTGGTGAGAACCGCCGCCCCAGCAGTGGGCGGCGTGGTCAATAAAGTCGGCAATGCCGTGACCATGCTCGGCGATACATTAAGCACTGCCAGCACTACCGGCCCGTTGGGTTCGGTCACGGATACCGTTGGCGCACGAGTCCTGGTACCCGTGGTGTCCCTGTTGGAAAACACCACCGGCAAAGTCGGCAGCACGACCGGCCTGGGCAGCCCGGTCGGCGGCCTGCTGCAAAAAGTCGGCGGTACTGTCGACGGCCTTGGCGATAAAGTCGCCAGTACCGGCAACAATCCTGTGACTGACGTAGTAGGCAACGTGCTCAATGGCGTGGGCACCACGGTTGGCACGGCCAGCGGTTATGTCGCCTCGAACGGCGGCGGGACGGGTGGCAGCCCTAACCCACTGGGCCTGGCGGAACTGGTCGGCGGCGTGATCGCAGGCGCCAGCAGCGGCCTGAATGCGGGCAGTACCAATGGAGTGGTGAGCGCTACCGGCGTCACAGGCGTCAAGGCCGGCGGCACCGTGGCATCCCTGGGTACCCTGCTCGGCGGCAATGGCGTACCGAACGCAACGGCCGGTGCGGCGGTTGCCCCGATCACCAACACCCTCGGCGTCGCACTCAACCCTGTCACCAGCGGTGTACAGAACCTCACCCAAACCGTCGGTGGGGCCACGGGCCTGGGTGCGCCGGTCAACGGGCTGGTCACCAACGTGGGCGGCGCGGTCGGCAGCCTGGGCGGACAAATCAGCGCCACCAACGCCAACCCGGTCACCAACGCCTTGGGCGGCACCGTGAGCGCAGTGGGTGGCACCGTGGCGTCGGTCGGCGGCCTTGTGACCGGCGGCACAAGCAGTGGTGGAGGCCTGCTCGGCGGTGGTCTCGGCGTGGGCGCCAACACAACGACCAGCGCAGGCGCCACGGCAAACGGTGGTGTACTGGGCGGGATTCTCGGTGGCCTGACCGGCACAAAATAGAATTGCACCTGGCCGATTAGACGGCCTCATCTACAGCGCCTACGCTTGGTTGAGACGAGAGATCCCATCCATCTCTCGTCTTTTTTATGGGCCATGAGAGGCCTATGAAAAACACCCGAACCGCGCCCCAGAGCCCGGCGGGCGTCTGCAAAACGCCGCTGCAGTTTTGACCATGGAGTGTCCTATGCGCGCTTTGACACCGTTGTTATTGCTCACCCTCAGTGCTTATGCACACGCCGATACTCTTCCCAGCTTCCTCAACAGTAACGACACCATCCGCAACCTGCCCGTACCCAACCTGCCCGCCGATGCCTACCGTCCGGCTCCCACGCAGACCCAATTGCCGGTGCCCGCCGACACAGCGGCGCAGCCCTTGCGGATGGACACCAACGTGACCATCCGCAAACTGCAGATCGACGGCGGCACGGTCTATCCGCTCAAGGACGTGGCCCAGGTCTTCGAGCCCTTGATTGGCCACGAAACCAACCTAGCGCAACTGATCGAGGCCACGCGCCGCATCACCCTGCGCTACCAGAAGGATGGCTACCTGTTGTCCTACGCCTTCCTGCCGGAGCAACGCTTCGAAAACGGCCTGGTGCGCGTGGTGCTGGTGGAGGGTTATATCCGCGATTACAACGTGCAGGGCGATATCGGTTCGGTGTCGTCCTACGTCGACAAGCTGGCACAAAAGCTCAAGGCCGAACGCCCGCTTACCCGCAAGACCTTCGAGCGCTATACCACCCTGATGAGCACCATCCCCGGGGTGACGTTGCAGGCTCAGGTACCACCGCCCGGCACCACCGATGGCGGCACCCACATGCAAATCAGCGCCAGCCGCAAACCCTTCACCACCAGCATGAGCCTGAACGAGAACAGCCGAGGCGGTACCCAGGCGCTCCTGACGGCCACCAGCAACGCGTGGACATCCATGGGCGAACAATTGAGCGTCAGTGGCCTGTTCCCACCGGGAGACGATAGAGAACATTACTACCGTGCCGCCTACAGCCAGTTCATCAATGCCGAAGGCACCCAGTGGGTGCTGTCGGGTGAACGCTACCGCGCCGATCCACGTACCCGCCTGCAACTGGGCGGCGGCTTCGAACTCAAGCCACACCAGGCAATTGACCGTTACTCCATTGGCCTCAGCCACCCGTTGATCGCCTCGCCCAATGAGTCTCTGAACCTCGGCGCGCGCTATTACGCCGTCGACCAGACCACGCGCTACCAACTGGTGGGGTTCCCGCAACGCCTGGCGCTGCAAACTGACCTGCGCGCCCTGGCCGTCGAGGGCGACTGGCGCAAGGCCGACACCACCCAACTGCGCATCCTCAGCGCCGGGCTCTACCAAGGCACCCACGCGATGGGAGCCAAGGCCCGCAGCGACTTCGGCGGCCTCAAGCCCGACCTCGACTTCTTCCGCCTGCGCCTGTCCGGCGTGCAAAGCAACACGCTGTTCGGTAACTGGCAAGGCGTGGTTTCCGGCGCCCTCTACTGGAGCGACGACACCTTGCCCGACAGCGAGCGCGCCACCTTTGGCGGGCAGAACTTCGGCCGTGGCTACCCCGATGATCAAGGCTCCGGCGACAAGGGCTGGGGCATGGCCTACGAGATCAACTACAGCTACAACCGCGCCGGCGACTGGGTGCGCATCCTGCAACCCTACGTGGTGCTCGACCGCGCCCGGACCTGGTTCAACGACTTGCCGATCAAGCACAACGACATGTCATCGGCCGCTGTGGGAATGCGCTTTGGCGACGCCAAGTACTACAACATCGCCCTCGAAGCGGCCAAGCCGATGTCAGACGTGGCACTCGACAACTTCAATCGCAAGCCGCGCTATATGTTGAGTTTCAGCTATCAGCTGTGACGCAGGCGCCTGTAGGAGCGAACGTGTTCGCTCCTACAGATAGCGTTTGGTTATGGGAAACAGACTGTTCAACGTATCGATCAACCGCACCAGGTAGATCGGCTTGCGAAACAGGTCCAGCACCTGCAGGCGCAGCATATCGCTGACGTCATCCATCTCGGCATGACCCGACATCACAATGACCGGCAGGTGCGAGCGTGAGGTGTGTTCGCGCAGGCGCTTGATCAAGGAGATACCACTTTCCTCGGGCATGCGCAGGTCGGTGATGACCAGGGCGATATCAGGGTTGAGGGTGAGTTCCTGCAGAGCCTCGGTGACGGAGCTGGCCGTGAAACAGACGAACCCTTCATTCTCGAGGGATTCGGCGAGCTCGATAAGGGCGTCCTCTTCATCGTCCACTAACAGGATTTGTTGCCGGGTCGGCGAAGAGGAACTCATGGGAAAAGTCCTGACACTGGTAATGCACTCAGGGTAGTCACACCACAGTATTGATCAAGTGCCGATGCCTGTCTGGATCGAAGTAAAAATAGCCTTAACTTTGGTACTGATGGGCGTCATGAACAGCCCGATCACCGCCGCACACATCGCCGCGACAATTGCATATTCGATACCGGAAGCCCCTTCTCTTTCATAGGAAAAAATCTGGATTTTGATAAACACCTTGCGAATGACATCAAGGAACATATGACTTCTCCTGCGCGCTCAAAGCGCCGATATAGAGGGCCTACGACATGATTCCGCCTTGCTGTTAGAGCATTGTCGGCAAATGCACTCCCAACAACTGTAATAAGCGACTAATCACAAAGTATTAGCCAACTCCATGGCGCCAAATCCGGGCTGTTTCCAACTGAAGTACAGAATATTTCCCAGGGGGTAATGGCATTTCGTCCTAGCTGAACTACCTTCAAATAGCGAAATAGTTAGATGTTCAGCGTGAACTCATTGCGCAGTGACTGGATGGACCAGCCGGCAGGTTCTGCAGTAGGAAAGGGAGAGCCTTTATGAGCAGTCGCATCAGTATGATTCTGGCCGGATTACTGTTGGTGGGTGCGCTGATTGCAGGCTATTGGGGCCTCGTGCTGAGCCGTCCGGAACCGGCAACCGCCGTCGTCACCCAACCGCTTGCCAGCGCCACTGCGGTCGCGCCCGCCGAAGACCCCACACGTCAAGCCGTGGTGGTGCTGGTCCATGACGTGCCGCCCTTCGTAGCCCTCACGGCTGCCGACCTGGCCCTGGAAAAGCTGCGTACGGCCCCGGCAGGCAGCCTCACCACACTGGAACAAGCCATCGGCCGCGTGCCCTGGCGCAGCCTTGAGGCCGGCACGTGGTTGACCGAACAGAGCTTCGACGCCGGCGGGAGCCTCGCCCGCATGATCCGCCCCAACGAGCGCGCCCTGGCCGTTGCCGTGGATGAAGTCACCGGTGCCGGCGGGCAATTGAACCCCGGCGACTATGTCGACGTGATGCTGTACCTGCGCCAGGAAAACGGTAACCCGCAACCTTCGGCACAAACCGTAATCCCTGCACTTCGCCTGCTGGGTGTGGGCGACCAACTGGGGCTGACCAATGACGGCAAACCCGGCTCCCCCGTGGCAACCACGGCGCAAGACAAAGCCAGGCAACAACAGAACCGCGCCAGCGCACGCACGGTGTTGCTCGCGGTTCCAGAGCAATTGATGACTCGGCTGGTGCTGGCGACCCAGGCAGGCGCATTGCGCCTGGCCGTACGCAGCGCCGACGAACAACGCTTGAGCCTCTACTGGGCGGGCGACAATGACTCCCTGGTAAACCTCGACAATGCCAAGCGCGATCTCTACCAGTTCAATCAGTTGGCCTTTACATCCACCCCCACCAACAACGTCAGTCCATCGGCGGCCAACGGCACGCCACGTCGCTCGAGTATCGAGGTGATACGCGGCAACCAGGTTACTCAACAAACGCCCTGATAGCGCTAAGGATGCCTTGAATGAGCAGTCGTTCCGTGCGGTTTTTTTCACGCGCTTTCTGGGCCCTCGTCATCCTGCTGGGGATCGGCAGCGCACAGGCGGCAACCGGCAACTGCAGCAGCCTGGGCCAATTGCCCGCTACGCTTGAAGTCGGTGAGGGCATGCAACAAGCCCTGCAATCTCCGGTGGCCATTACCCGGCTGGCCGTTGGTGATCCAAAAATCGCCGACGTTCAAGTCAACGGTAACCAGGCGTTCCTCCTTACCGGCGTCTCCCAGGGGGCCACCAGCCTGATGATCTGGACGGCATGTTCGAGCAGCCCACGCCAGAGCATGGTGTTCGTCAAAGGCAAAGCCACCTCGGCGCTGACCAGTCTGTCGCTGTCGCCCTCGGAAGATCCCTCGTTGCCCAGCCAGGTGCAGACCGACATCCGTTTTGTCGAAGTCAGCCGCTCCAAGCTCAAGGAAGCGAGTACCTCGATCCTGGGGATCGGCAAGAACTTCCTCATCGGCAGCCCCAACCTGACCGTGCCCAGTGCCGGCACGCTGGCCCTGCCAGTGAGCGCGTCCAACTTCAATATCGGTTTCGGCGGCGGGCGAGTCTCGGCCATGATCAACGCCCTGGAAAGCAGCGGCTTTGCCTATACCCTGGCGCGCCCCAGCCTGGTCGCCCTGAGCGGGCAAAGTGCAACCTTCCTGGCCGGTGGTGAGGTGCCGATTCCGGTGCCCAGCGCGGGCAGCGACACGATCTCCATCGAATACAAAGAGTTCGGTATTCGTTTGACCCTCACCCCCACGGTGGTCGACCGAAACCGCATCACCCTCAAGGTGGCCCCTGAAGTCAGCGAGCTGGACTACAGCAACGCGGTGCAGATCCAGGGCATCCAGGTCCCCGCCCTGACCGTGCGGCGTACCGACACCAGCGTGTCGCTGGCCGATGGTGAAAGCTTTGTCATCAGTGGCCTGATCAGCACCAACAACCGCTCCACCATCAACAAGTTTCCCGGGCTGGGCGATATCCCGGTGCTGGGGGCATTCTTCCGTGACGCCAACATCAGCCGCGAAGAAAAAGAGCTGCTGATGATCGTCACCCCGCACCTTGTGCAACCCCTGGCCGCCGACGCGCAGTTGCCCTCCCTGCCCGGCGAAAAACTGCGCAGCTACGACCCGAACTGGTACCGCCTGTTCTTCCTCGAAAATGGCAACTTCGACCGGCGCACGGGGCTTTCCCAATGAGCGAGAGCCTGAGCCAGACATTCCTGGCCATCACGCGCAACAGCACAGACCTCGAATGGCTTCAGGGCGCTCTTGCACCGCTGGGCCAAGTGGTCAGCGCAGGCGGCAGCCTCGACGAGTTGCTGGCGCTGGTCGACGTGACCTTCGCCAACCTGGTCTTCATCGGCCTGGACCGAGAAAACGTCACCACACAGTGCGCCCTGATCGAAGGGGCACTGGAAGCCAAGCCCATGCTGGCCATCGTTGCGTTGGGCGACGGCATGGACAATCAACTCGTCCTCAATGCCATGCGCGCCGGCGCACGTGACTTTGTCGCCTATGGCTCGCGCTCCAGCGAAGTCGCGGGCCTGGTGCGACGCCTGAGCAAACGCCTGCCGGCGGTCACCCATACCACCCACCTGGGCGGTCTCACGGTGCTGTATGGCACTCAATGCGGTACCGACGGCGCATTGCTCGCTCTCCACCTGGCTCAGGTGGTGCAAAAAAGCGGGCAGCAAACTCTGGTGCTGGACCTGGGCCTGCCCCGGGGCGACAGCCTGGCGTTGCTGGGCCTGGAAAGCTCGTTTCACTTCGGGGATGCCCTGCGCCACTTGCGGCGCCTGGATGCGACCCTGATCAACAGCGCCTTCACCTCAACCGAAGCCGGCCTGCGCATCCTGGCCTACACCGACGGCGACGAAGCACTGGAGCAAACCAGCGCCGCCGAGCTGTATATGCTGCTCAGCGCACTGCGCCAACACTTTCAGCACATTGTGGTGAACCTTGCCGGGCAACCGGACAGCGAAGCGCTGCGCACCTTTGTCAGCCACTGCGACAAGCTGCTGTGGTGCACCGATCAAAGCGTGCTCGACTGCCGGCGCAACCTCGCGGTGCTCAATCGATGGCGCGAAAAAGGCATGAAACTGGAGCACGGACGCCTGCTGGTCGACCGCTATATCAAAGGCGCCGCTCCGGAGGCCGAAGCGCTGGGCAAAACCTTCGGCCTGGAGGTGATTGCCGTACTGCCCCTGAGCGCAGAAATCCGCCTGAATGCCAAAAACCAAGGCCAGACCTTGTTTTCCCTGTCGCCACGGGAGCCGTTGACCCAAGGCCTGCGCACCCTCGGCGAGCGTCTGGCCAAACATTCCGAGGGCCTTGAGAAACCACCAGCCAACTGGTTCACCCGGCTCTGGAGCACAAAATGAGCAGCGAGAAACTGTTCGGCGTGCCGTTACGTGGCGCGCCAGGCACCACCGATCACGACGGCCTCAAGCTGGTCCTGCACCGCTACATCATCGATGCCATCGAGGAGTCGGGAAAAAACCTGCTGGAAGGCACCCGCCAAACCCTGGCGCAATTTGTGACGGATAAGGTCGCCGAGTACATCACCCGCATGCACCTGGCGGTCTCCCGCTACGAAATGGAGCGTCTTGCAGAAGAGCTTGTCGATGAACTCACCGGGTTCGGGCCGCTGGAGGTGCTGCTGCGCGACGCGTCCGTCACCGAAATCCTGGTCAACGGCCCCCATCGCGTGTTCATCGAACGCGATGGCCTGTTACACCAGAGCGACCTGCGCTTTATCGACGACCACCACGTGGAGCGGGTCATACAGCGCATCCTGGCGCCGCTGGGGCGACGCCTGGACGAGTCGTCGCCGATGGTCGATGCGCGGTTGCCGGACGGCAGCCGGGTCAATGCGATCATTCCGCCGATTGCCCTGGACGGCCCCTGCCTGTCGATCCGCAAATTTCGCAAGGACATGCTCAAAAGCACCGACCTGATGGCCATGCAGACGATCGACCAGGCGATTTTCGAGTTCTTCCAGGAGTCCGTCGGCAAGCGCTGCAACATTTTGATCAGCGGCGGTACCGGCACGGGAAAAACCACGCTGCTGAACATCCTGAGCCAACTGATCAACCCCCATGAGCGGCTCGTCACCATCGAAGACGTGGCCGAACTGCAACTGGGCCACCCCCACGTGGTGCGCCTGGAAACCCGTCCGCCGAATGCCGAGGGGCACGGTGAAGTGAAGGCCAGCGACCTGATTCGCAACGCCCTGCGGATGCGCCCGGATCGCATCATTCTGGGTGAGATTCGTGGCGTGGAAGTGCTCGACGTCCTCACGGCGATGAATACCGGCCACGACGGTTCGATGAGCACCGTGCACGCCAACAACGCACAGGATGCGTTGCTGCGCCTGGAGACGCTGGTGGGTCTCACCGGTCGCGTGATCGCGGAAAAAACCCTGCGCCAGATGGTCTGCGCGGCACTGGATGTGGTGATTCAACTGACTCGCCTGCCCGACGGCCGCCGTTGCGTCAGTGAAGTGGTGGAAGTGGTGGGAGTGCGTGATGACGTGTATGTCACCAACACGCTGTTCCGCCATGACAAACGCACCGGATTCGGGTTCCTGCGCGATGCCGTCAACCCCGCCGGCGACAAACTGCGCCGCGAAATCCCCATGCCCCTGTAGGAGACGCCTGATGATCGGTCCGATCCTGCTCGCGTTGATCTCCCTGGGCATGCTGTTGCTGGCCACGCGCCTGATGCGCAGTGGCTTGCGCCAGGCCCGGACCGATCGTGTGATGGAGCGTCTCGGCCAGGGCCAGCCCCAGGCGTTGAATGACAAGACCGTGGTGACCAGCCTTGAGCGCATGTTCATTCGCGCCGGCTTGGGCAAACCCACCGAACGCCTGGGGCTATGGCTCTCACTATGGGGCTTGGGCGTGGTGCTGGGTGTGCTCGCCGCTCAATGGCTGGGCCTGCTGGCGATGCTTTTGCTGCCGCCGCTGATCCTGCGGTTCTACCTCGCCCTGCGCTACCAACGCCGTTTGCGTCGGATGATCGAGCAATTGCCGCAACTGCTGGACCATGCCGTGCGCAGCCTCAAATCCGGACGCACGCTGGCGGATGCCGTACTGGGTGGCATAGAGGCCAGTGACGACCCGCTGAAGAGGTCCATGGGGCGTATCAAGCGCAACGTCATCCTCGGGGTCAGCCTGCCGGAAGCCGTGCACGACTTTGCCGAGTTTTATGAACAGGATGAACTGCGCCTGTTTGCCCTCGGCCTGAAGGTCAATCATCGCTACGGCGGCAACGCCAGCGAACTGCTGGAAAACCTGATCAAGCTGATCCGCGAACGGGACCAGGGCGCCCGTCAACTGCGGGCGATGACCGGGGAAACCCGGGTGACAGCGGTGGTGCTGGCGCTGCTGCCGGTCAGCGTTGCCGGCTACTTCCTGCTGACCAACCCGACGTATCTGGTGGGGATGTGGACGGATGACAGTGGCCGCTGGATGCTGGTCGGTGCGTTCCTCATGCAGGTCTTCGGTTGCGTCGCGCTCTGGCGCATGCTGAGGAGCGTCTGACATGGCCCTGCTGCTCAGCGCATTATTATTTTTTGCCGCGCTGTTGCTGGTGGTCGGCAATATCCTGGCGCAACGTCGCCAGCAGCGCCTGGTCACCTCCCGATTGCAGGGCGAAACCACGCGTGAAGACAAGATAAGCCAGTGGTTGCGCCAGTTGGGCAACACCCGGATTGGCCAACGCACCATCAGCCTCGATAACGAAACCCAAACTCTGCTCAACCGACTCGGCTGGCGCAGGGCCGGTCAGCGCTCGATGTTTGCTGCCTGCCAAGTGGCGACGCCGCTGTTGCTGCTGGGCCTGACACTGTTGATACAGGGCGTGTTTTTCGCGGAGGCCGACCCCGTATGGCTCGCGCCGTTCCTGGGGCTGGCCACGGGTTACTTGCTGCCCAAGCGCGTGCTCGCGGCGCTGGCCAAACGTCGCCAGGAACAGATTGCCCAAGAGGTCTCGACCTTTATTCCGCTGCTGAGGATCCTGTTTGAATCAGGCATGGCCGTTGAGCAGACCCTGCGGGTGATGGCCCATGAAGCGCAAAAACTGCTGCCGGTGCTCACCTCGGAATTACGCATTGTGCTGGCCCGGGTGGACTCGGGCCTGGAGCTTGGCGAAGAGTTGAGCAAGGCCAGCCTGATGCTCGGCGTCGATGAATTCAGCGATACCTGTTCGATTCTGCAACAGCTTCTGTACCAGGGTGGCGGCGCCATGAAATCGTTGCAGGCGCTCAAGCAACTGCTGGACGACCGTCGCCTGACGCGCATGCAGGAATTCATCTCCAAGATGTCGGCGAAGATGTCCGTGGTGATGATGGTTTTTCTGTTTCCGGCGTTGCTGATTGTATTGGCCGGCCCCGGTTTTATCGCCATATCGAAGGCCATGGGGCCTTGAAAGGACACACGATGAAAGCACTGATTGCTGCATGCGGCTTGTTGCTGTTGGGCGGTTGCGCAAACCTGGGCCAGACGCCCTGGGCGGGGTTCACCGCTCACGGCAGTTGTTCCAAGCCCAGCGCCGACCAGGAACTTTCGCTGAACCTTGCCGACGACATGGCCAACGACGGCAAGCTGCACGCCAGCCTGGCCAATCTGCAAAACATGTCGGACAGCCTGCCCCAGGTACGCCTGCGCAAGGCCAAGGTCTACCGCCTGCTGGGGCGTAACGAGGCAGAGCCGCTGTACAAAACCCTGCTGGGCACATGCTTGTCGGCGGAAGGCGAACACGGCCTCGGGCAATTGGCCGTCGCCAGGGGTGACAACGCTCAAGCCATGGCGCATCTGCAACAGGCCGCCAGGCTGTCGCCCACCGATGAAAAGATCCGCAATGACCTGGGAGTGGTCTACCTCAACCAGCTGCGCATGAACGATGCACGTTTCGAATTCCTCACCGCCATGGAACTCAACCAAGGCAATCAGTTGGCCGCCGTCAACCTGGTGACCCTGCTGATTTACCAGGACAACTGGGGCCAGGCGGCACAAGTGGCCGGACGCATGGGGTTGAGTCCTGATCAAGTCACCCAGGCCCAGGCCCGGGCGCAGCAGCTCAAACGTTCACCGGTATCGCCATCCAAGGCTCAGATGGCGACGGTCAGCAAGGCCTTGCCGGCGCCTATCCAATAAGTCATCAGGGAGTGCCCCTATGAAACTCACACTGCTCGCCAACCTGCTGCTGGCAACGCTGCCCCTGGCCGCCCAGGCCATCGAGCCCGGCCCCTCCTCACCGCAGCAGCAACAGACCGAACACTGGCTACAGCTGCAGCTCAGCGGCCAAATGGCCTCCTCCACGCCGCAGAAGGCCACCCCCGCTGAGCGCGAGAACGCCATGCAGCGCCTGATGGACAGCTACAAACACGCGATTCCCGAGTATTACGAGCAGAAACAAGGCGGCAACTCAGCGGGCGGTGGTAGCAAATAGTCAGTGGGCGCTCACCCGTTGGCGTATCGAAGCACCACTGGGTGACAGCGCCAACGCCAGTTGCGTGCGGTTATGCATGTGCGTCAGGCGCAGCACCTGGGACACATAGAGCTTCACGGTGTTTTCCGTGATGCCCAGCTCACAGGCAATCTGGTAGTTGGTCTGCCCCTTGCCCACCAGCCTGGCGACATCCAGTTGGCGCGGTGACAGTTGTTTGAAAATCACCGGAATCTCGACGTCGGCGGCTTCGCCGTCCTCAACGCTCGAGACAGCCAAGGGCTGAGGGCTGCTGCGTACTTTGTCGAGATCGTGATACAGATCATCGATAGACGCCGAGAGGTACTGCAGTTTCTGGTTCAACTGCCCCAGTTCCAGGTTTTTGTGCTGCTCTTGCAGCACCGCCTCCTGGCGCTGCAAACCTTCGAGCAGTTCATTGAGGTTGATCGGTTTCTGATAGTAGTCCGCAATTCCCGCGCGCAACGCCTTGATGACATCCTGCTTGTCGGCGCGCCCCGTCAGCATGATCGCTTCGAACACGCGCTGCTTGCCGGCCAGGCGCTGCAACTCCTGCACCAACTCGATACCGTCCATGTCCGGCATATGCAGGTCGCACAGCACCAGGCCGATTCCGGCGTCTTCGCGAAAACGCTCGACCGCATCAAGGCTTGAGTGACAAGGGGTGCAACGATAACCGCTACTTTCCAGAAACTCGCAGAGTTCTTCCACAATCAGAGGCTGATCATCGACAACCAGCACTTTCACTTCAGAGGTAAGCTTGTTCACGCGCAACTCCATGCCTGGGCAAGCCAAAGACCAACCGATCCATTGCTCCGCTTAATTTTTCCGAACAACGTAACTACAAACGTAGACGTACTTTCTGACTATGTACATAGCACCAGCCTACGTCACGACTAATGGATCCAAACCCATGCCAGGGCGAATCCCACAAACAGAAAAGGCGCAAAGGGCTGCTTGTTTGACGCCTGCGGCTGAAGGGACTGCAAAGCGTTTCTAACCCCCTGATTCATCAGCGGCCACGCCCTCGGCGCCAATAACAGCCACGCCACACTTGCCGCCCCCGCACCGACAAAAGTGCCCAGCAAGTAGTCGCTATTGGTCGCCACCCCCAGAGCCGCCAGTAATTTCACATCCGCCGCCCCTAACCGGCCCAAGGCATAGCCGGGCAGGCTCAACAGCAGCGCCAAGCCAAACGCCCACCCACCCTCGGCAGCCGAAGCGCCAAGCCAGGTAGTACCGCTCCAGAGCACGTAGAGCCAAGCCAGCAGCAACCCACCCAGGGTCAGGCGGTTGGCGATCTGACGTTGACGGACATCCTGCACCGCACACAACGCCAGCCAAACAAACAGCAACAGGCTCTGAATCACGTAAAAAAAATCCCTTTCCGCTGAATGATTCTATGCTGACATCAGGTAGTGGTTGTCAGGGTAGACGCAGTCATGAAAAAAGGCCTCCCTCGAAAACAGAAAGGTGCCGCCGCGCTTGAGTTCGCGATGGTATTCATGATTTTTTTTGCCGTGTTTTACGGTTTGCTCAGTTACAGCCTGCCACTGCTGCTGTTGCAGTCATTCAACCAGGCAACGGCGGAAGGCGTGAGGCGCGGCGTGGCCCTGGACCCCACCACCCCAGGCTACGCCGATGCCCTGAAAAACCGCGCAATCGCCGCCGCCCAGGCACAACTGCAATGGCTGCCCCCCGCCTTCAAATTCGTGCCCGCGTATGTCACAGCCACCTATTCGGGCACCGGCATGCTGACCGTACAAATCAACTACCCCTCCGACAACCTTAAAAGCGTCTTGCCCTTTCTGGTCCTGCCAGGCCTCGGCACCGTGCCCAACTTGCCTGCGACACTCTCCGCCCAAGCGAGCCTGCAGTTTTGACCGCCGGGGAAAGGTTTTTCGATCGACTCCTGGGCCGCCCTCCTGGCCTCCATGCCTCGTCGGCCCAGCCACCCATGCATGTCGGCCTGCACATCCAGCTGGACAACCTCGGTCGGGTGGTGCAAACCCACGGAACGCTACGTCATCGTTTGGCAAAGACGCCTGACCCGCAACACCCGGTGCCGCTGCTGGACTATGTGCAAGACCACAGCGCCGTCGTGATCGAGGGCAACCCCGGCGACTGGCAGGGGCAGAGCCTGGACCTGGATTTCAAGGGGTACGGCGGGCGGCCCGTGCAAACCCGAGGTTGGATTGAGCCTCAAGGTGATGGGTGGCTGCTGCAGCTGTTGGACATCGGCGACTTGATCGCCCACCGGCATTTGGCTGAAGGCATCGAACAGAATCAGTACCTGAGTGAGCAGATCAGCGAGCGACTGCGGGTTTGCAGCCTGACGCGCTTGCCCGAGGTGCTGCAGGACAACCTGCAGAATATCGCCCAGCACTGGCAGATTCCTTGTGTCGCCATTGCCCTGCTCGACGAGCACGACCAGGGCTGGCTGGTTCATAGCCATTATCGCGCCCACGATGCACCGCCACTGTGGCACGACGGGCAATCCCTGGGAACGGCCCTGGATAGCCTGGACGGTAAGACCCCCTTGAGCCTGACCCTGAACCAGGGCCTCAGCGAACATCCACGCCTGCAAGGGGTTTTCGCCAATGCCGAGGGCTTCCTGGTGCCCTACCGTGACGAGCATGGTGTTGCCGCCTGGCTGCTCTGCGGTTTTTATCGTGACGAAGAACAAGCCAGTGAGCGCGCCTGGCTACAGCTGACTGCGGCCCTCGCCGCACCTCTGCTCAGCCGCCTTCGCGAGCAGCGTCATCAGCAGCAATTGGAGCGGCTCGAAGCCCTGCAAGGTTTACTGGGCACCGGCTGGTGGGAGCTGCCGGCAGACACTGAAGACATACAGCTGGCCCCACAGTTGCTGCAGCACCTGAGCCCCCACCACAGCACCCCACGTATGGCCCTGACAGACTGGCTGATGCTGATCCACCCCGCTGATCGTCAGGAGCTCGCCAGCCGCCTGCTGGACTTGCAGACCCTGAGCAAGCCGGTGTCTGCCAGCGTGCGCCTGCATCGCCTGGACTCGGCCCAAAGCCCCATCTGGTATCGCGTTCAAGGCCTGGCATTGGGCGCAGGAAACAGCCGTCGAGTGATCGGCTTCATGCTCGACATCAGCGACATAAAAAACCAGCAGCAACAGGCCGCCGCCGCCCACGCACGGCTGGATAACCTGATCGCCAGCTCCCCGGCAATCATCTACGTGCAACGGTATGTAGAAGGCACCCTGCAGCCGCTGTTTTTCAGTGACAGCCTGCTGCCTCTGCTCGGCCGCACCCTCGCCGAGTGCACGCCGGCCACCCTCATCGAATGGATCCATCCCGAGGACCGCGACCTGTACTTCGAACGCACCCGCCAACTGCTGCGTGAAGGCAATGTGCGCAGCCGCTACCGCGTGTGTGACAAACAGGGTCATTACCATTGGCTGCTCGACGAAGCCAAGCTGCTGCGCGATGACCTCGGTTTACCGGTCGAAGCCGTCGGCCTTTGGCTGGACGTCACCGACGCGACCCTGGCCGCCGAGCACATCAAGCAAAGCGAAGAACGCTACCGCATCCTGGTGGAAGACTCGCCGGCGATGATCTGCCGCTACCGCCCGGACCTGACACTGACCTTCGGCAACACGCCACTGGCCAACTACCTGGAATGCCTGCCCACACAACTGCCGGGGATGAACCTTGGGCATTGGCTGTCGGAGGAACAGCGCCAGGCCTTTGTGCAACGCATCCGCCAGCTGACCCCGGAATTCCCGGTCAGCACTGCTGAAATCAGCCTTGAACTGCCTGGGCGCGAGCATGCCTGGTGGGTGTGGTCGGACCGCGGCGTGTTTGATGAGCATGGCGCGCTGGTGGAAGTACAAGCGGTGGGTCGCGACAACACGGAAGTGCGCCGTTCCCAGCAACAGCTGACCCAAAGCGCCAAGATGGCCACCCTCGGCGAAATGGCCACGGGCCTGGCCCACGAGATCAACCAGCCGCTGAACGTGATGCGCATGGCCATCGTCAATGTGCTCAAGCGCCTTGGCGACGGCAACGCCGGGGTCGATTACCTCACCGAAAAACTCCAGCGCATCGATGCCCAGGTGCAACGCGCAGCGCGGGTGGTGGACCATATGCGGGTATTCGGCCGGCGCTCGGAAATGGAGCAACAGCCCTTCGACCCCACGCAGGCTGTCGAGGGCACGCTGTCACTGCTCAACGAAGGCTTGCGTGGCAAGGGGGTGGATGTGCGTGTCACCCTGTCGGACACACGGGTGCAGGTCAAAGGCTATGTCGATCAGTTGGAACAAGTGCTGATCAACCTGATGGTCAACGCCCGCGATGCCCTGTTGAGCCAGCGCGAAACAAACCCGGCGCTGCGCCCCTGGATCGCGCTGCGTTGCGAGCAGGACACGCGGCATGTGCGGATCTGGGTAGAGGACAACGGCGGCGGTATCGACCCACGCCTGCTGGAGCGAATTTTCGAACCGTTTTTCACCACCAAGCCCATTGGCGTGGGGACAGGACTGGGCTTATCAGTGAGCTACGGAATTGTGGAAAACATGGGCGGCCGCTTGAGTGTCGTCAATGGCGAAGCAGGCGCCAGGTTTTGTGTGGAGTTACCCATCGTGGACGCTTAAATCACCAGTGCCGCCTGCCCGTGGGGTTTGCAACTGAGGTTGGCACCGACTTCCACCTGGTTCAGGTTGATGCCCAGCGTGGACAGCAAGCCATTTACCAGCGGGTCGACAATCGGGCTGAGCACCGTACCGATAACGTTGCCCAGGGTGGTATTCACGTCGTTGAGCAGCGTGGCACTGGTTGTCAATAACCCGCCGAGCAGGTTGAAGCCTGTGGGTTTGTAAACCTGGAACTTCAACCGTCCTTGCAACGCCTGCCCGAGGGACGCCACCAAACTAGCGGTCGAGAGCCCATGGTAGAGCGGTGGCTGCTTGATCTCCGGTGGCTGGTTGTAGGTGTAGGCGCTACCAGCGGCGGTGATCGGTCCCAAGTCCGGGTCGATAAGCATCCCAATCCCACCGCCATAAAACGCCTTGCGGTTAGGGTAATCGCAGGTGGTCGGGCCAAGCCCCAACAACGGCTTGAGGCAGGTCACCGCACCGATGTCGATCACCGGCAGCGGTGGCACCGTCGCCAGCGGCGGACTGGTACCCAACGAATTGATCAGGGTGGGGCTCTGGCCGATTTTGATATTCACTACCGAGGCGTTGGTTTGGGTGGTCAGCGTTTTAGTCGCGTCACTCGCACAGGTGAAGCCGGTGACATAGCTTTCGGCACTGCCCAGTTCCAGAATCACATCGACACTGGAGACCGGTGGGTTCGTCGCGGAAGACAGCAGCCTCAAGTCGGTGGTCTGGCAAGGAACGCCGCCCACCGCACAGAGGAGCGAGCTGACGGTCCCCGCCAGGTTCAGGCTGAGCAGATTGTTCAACACGTCCGAAAGCGGGCTGACCAACCCGTTCAAGACCAGATTCACCGCAGGTGTGTTAAGCAGCGGAAGCGCCACCGTCAGCCCCAGGCTGACCTGGGCCGTGCGCACGTAAATCCGCGTGCTCGCGTCGGTTTTATTCTTGGCGTAAGTGGGATCGCCTATCGCCGACAGTTGTGGCGGCTCGATCACTTTGAGCTTGACGCTCGCATTGACCAGGCCCGGGATAGTCACCGGCACTTCAGCGACCACCCCGTTTTTCTTGTTGGCCAGTTGCACAAAAGCTTCAGCCAGTTGGAACACATTCAACGTGGTGTTGAGCCCGGCGGCCACCGCCCCCGTCTGCAACTGCAGCACGTTGCCCAACGTGACGTCGAGGTTGCCCACCAACGCATTGATCTGCGCAAGCCCTGAGGCGGCCACCGTGGCGGTGCCGGTGCCGGCCTGCAAGACGGTGACCGCCGCATCGATCAGTTGACCGAGCTTGAGGTTCTTAGCCAGCAACTCGTCGTAATTACCCGCCTGTACCCCCACGTTCACAGCCAACTGGTTCAAATAACCGAGCAGGTTGATGTTGTTGTCGACCAGGCCCTTCCAGCTGGCAACATCCAGCGACAGGTTACCCCCCAACAGTTTGCCGAACAGCAGGTTCAACGCCGCGGAATCGTTGGAATTGACCGACACCAGGGTGGACTTGATGGTCAATTGCGCCTGGGGCGGCAGAATCTTCGGCGCGGCCACAGCCCTGGTCGTCAACAGCGTATTCAGGCTGTAGGCACCGCCATTGAACAGCGACCACACGCCACCGGCGACACTGGTCAACACCGGGCGCGAAGCGATCACCTGAATGGCATCGCGCTGGGTGGCGTCTGCGGAGAATACCCGTAAATTCGAGGCCGCCGTGGTCAACGAGCCGCAGCGAACATCCAGTGCATTGGCAGGCGGGATGATGTAGCCATTGCGCGCAGCACTGGCGCCAGCAAAGGTGCTGGCGGTGTTGTTGCTCGCCGCCAGGCAATCGCCGTTGCGCTGCACCGCTTCCAGTGCGGCCATGTCGGCAATGCCTTGCAGTTTGCGTTTTTCAAGATAAAGCCGGCCGCTGTCGACCACCAGCAGCAGGAAAACCAGCGCCAAACCCAGCGTCAAGGCCGCCATCAAGCCAATCGCACCACGCTGCCTGCAACGAAGTCGGGGAGACATCGAGCACTCCTTCGCGCTTACTCTCCGTAGATGCTGTGGAGTGTAGACAAGGCTTCATAGGAGCGCCGGCAAGTCGCCACAAATCAACCTGATGGCAAACAGGCGGAGTCGGACGGACGCAAGCACAGCGCTCCGGCAGAGGGTCAATGCGGGGGATAGCTGGAGAGGATGCGGGTCACCGTCGTGCGAATCGCGTTATTACGATCCTGGGGGTTGGGCGTGCTGCTCATCATCTGTTCATCACTGCCGCGCCACACCAACTTGCCGTCCTTGCCGTCGAGCAAGTCGATCTGGATGGTCGCCACCTTGTAGGTGATGTTGCGTGTTTCGTTGTACATCGGCCCGCCCCAATAGCCGTTCCACGGGCCGCCCCAGGCGCCGCCATAGTTGGTGGTGACTTGTTGCTGGCGGTCTTCGACGATCAGGTAGGCCTGCACGTTCAGGTCAGCCCGGGTGCCTGCGGCTGCCGGGCGCAGGCCGCGCTGGTCAAGCTGTTCACCCACGGCCTGGCGGATGCGTTGTTCGGTGAGGTCGCTCTTGATCCGCGGATCATCAGGGCGGTATTGCAGCGCCGGGTCTTTCCAGGCCCAGTTGCGGTAGGCGCCGAAGTCGCGGCTGGCATCAAAATCGTGGTTGACCTGGCTGGTCTGGCAACCGCCCAGCAGCACAACAAAAGCTAGCGTAGCGATACGACGAAACATGGTTGATCTCCAACAAGGGACCGGGCTTTAGATGAGAATAGCGGTTAACTCGGAGGATAGGCGGTCATCGCCTTTTGCACGGCCTGGCGCAACGCATCCGAACGCTCGCTGAGGCTGCCCTGGCTGCCGGTTTCCGCGCTGGCACTCCACACCGGCTGGCCGCTGCGGGCGTCGAACAGGTTGACGCGCACCACCACCACTTGAACCTCATAGGTGCGCACAATCGGCACCGAGTTGTACATGCCGTAGCCCGGGCCGTAGCGGTTATAGCCGCCGTATCCGTAGCCGTAATCGTCCTGGACCTGCTTGAGACGCTTCTCCAGGCGCACATCGGCGCTCACCAGCAGGTCCGCCGGGCGGTTGTCGTGCAAGGGCCGCAGGCCGCGCTGGTCAAGGGCGCCGCTGACCGCTTCGGCGATCTGCGCCGAGTCCGCCCAGGCCGTGCCGGCCGGGAGCTGGCCGTTGCGCCAGGCCCAATTGCGGTAGGCGCCATAGTCGCGCACCGGCGCCGGGTAGGCGCTGGCATCAAAGGTCGTGGCCGCCTGCGCGGGCGCAGGTGGCATCGGCGCAGAAGCCGCCACATAAGGGTTGGGGCTGGAGCAGGCGCCCAGCCCGAGGGATAACAGGATCAAACAGAGACGACGCATTTCGACCTCCGCAGACTGGGCCGCTTATACCGGACGGCAGATCCAGTGCAAATAACGCCCAAGTCCGGCAAAGCTTGGGTGACGACGGTGAGCGAGTTCCATCTCTACAAGGTCCTTCAAGTCGGCGCGGGCCTGGAATTCCACCGGCATATAGTCGTGAAATACCCGCACGCCACTTTGGCTTTCGACCTGCCAAAGCCCTTCGAGTTGCGCCGCCAATTCCCGCGGGTCGAGGGGCTGTTGCGGGGTCAGGCTCTGCTTTTCGCCGGCCATGTCATTCTTGCGCATCTTGCGGAAATGGCCTTTGAGCAGGTTGCGATAAATCAGCGCATCGCGGTTGTAGAACGCCAGCGACAGCCAGCCCCCGGGCAGCGTCAGCTGATGCAGCACCGGCAGGATCCCGTGGGGTTCGGCCAGCCATTCCAGCACCGCATGGCACAGCACCAGGTCGTAGGGCTCCGTGAGCTGGCCTAGCAGGTCTTGCCACGGCGCGTGGATAAAGGTGGCGTCCTGTCCGGCCTCGGCGAAGCGCTGGCGCGCGCCCTCGAGCATCGGCTCGGCGGGTTCGGCCAGGGTCACCTGATGGCCACGCTCGGCCAGCCACAGCGACATATGCCCCAGGCCCGCGCCGATATCCAGCACGCGTAACGGGCGCTCCGGCAGGGCCTCAGCCAGGTCGGCCTGGAGCACTGCCAGGCGAATCGCGCCTTTTGCACCGCCGTAGATTTTCTCGGCGAAGCGCGTGGCCAACTGGTCGAAATGCCGGTCACTCATGGGTAAACCGCCGCTCGCTGTCGGCCAGTTTGGCGCGCACCACCTCGTTCATGTCCAGGCCCAGCTCGCTGCACAGCAACAGCAGGTACAGCACGATATCGCCCACTTCCTGGCCGGCGTGGGCGAGTTTGTCGGCGGGTAACCGGCGGGACTGGTCTTCGGTGAGCCACTGGAAGATTTCCACCAGTTCGGCCATTTCCACGCTGGCGGCCATGGCCAGGTTCTTCGGGCTGTGGAATGGCTTCCAGTCGTTGGTATCGCGGATGCGGTGCAGGCGTTCGGTGAGGTGTTCGAGGTTCATGGGGGGGGGCTCCTGAATGGGTATAGCTTCAGGGGGATGGAGAGTGAAGGCAAGTGAATAGCGGTGGTGCGACGATTCGACTTGCCGCCGATGAGGCCCTAATCCACCACGCTGAATTCGAGCCGGGCGGTCTGGCCGGCTTCGTCGAGGACGCTGAGTTGGTAACGGCCCAAGCGCTCGAAACTGGCATTGATGCTGTCCTGGTTGGCGCTGTCGCCCATAGGGGCGCCGTTGAGAAACCACCAGCGCCGGCCGCTGCCGCCCAGGGCGGAAAGCTTGAGGCGCAGGGTTTGCTGGCTGGCGGCGGGCAGGCGCAGTTGGTCGCCTTCGCGCACGCCGACAATCGACAGCGGCGAAGACGCCGCCAGCGCCGGTGGCGGGCAATCGGGGTCGGCGGCGGGAATCCGCGCTTCACGGCGCTCGATCCTGGGCAACCATGGCTCCAGCGGTGCGGGCCACAAGGCGATATTTTTAGACACCGCGCCAGGGCAATGGGCATCCACCCTCAAGCCCTTGGCGTTGACCCAGACACTTTCCATCAAGCCGACGCTCAATGGCTGATCCAGCGCCTGCAAGGTCGGCGGCGTGGTGTTGTCCAGGGTCCAGGCAAAGCGCTGGCGGCGGCAATTCGGATCGCTGCGGTTCATGGGCTGGCCCAGCGGCCAACAAATCGCCGCCACGCCGACATTGGTCGGTACCGCCACCACCTGCGCGCTGATACCGCGCTGGCTGTCGCGATTGGTCAGCACATCATGCACCTGCAACATCAGCGGCGCCGCCGAGGCCAAACCGAACTGCCCCGGCACCGGCGTGCCGTCCGGGCGACCGATCCACACACCGATCAAATAGCGCGGCCCCACGCCAATCGCCCAGGCATCGCGAAAACCGTAGCTGGTCCCGGTTTTCCAGGCCAGGACCGGGCGCTGCACCAGTTCGGCACGCGGGTCGCGATCAGGCCGCGCCTGGCCACTGAGGATGCGCCGAACAATCCAGGCGGACCCTGGCGACAGCAAGGGCCGTTCTCTCAGCGTATCGTCCGGCTGTAATCGAAGGGTGGCGCTCCTGCCGTTGCGGGCGAAGGCGCTGTAGCCACTGACCAGATCCTCCAGGCGGCTGCCCGCGCCGCCGAGGATCAGCGCCAGGTTGGGCTCGGCCAACGCCGGCAGGGCCAATGGCACGCCGCCGATGCGCATCTGCGCGGCAAACCGCTTGGGCCCGTAGGCTTCCAGCAACTGCACCGCCGGCAGGTTCAGCGAACTGGACAGCGCCGTGCTCGCCGGCACTGCGCCGGTAAAGCCCATGGAAAAGTTGCCCGGGCGATAATCGCCATAACGCCGGGGCACATCCTGCAGCAGCGATTCGGAGTGAATCAGGCCCTCGTCCAGGGCCATGCCATACAGGAACGGCTTCAAGGTAGAGCCCGGCGAACGCAGCGCGCTGATCATGTCCACATGGCCAAAGCGCTTGGCGTCGTTGATGTCCACTGACCCCAGGTAAGCGCGCACGGCCATGTTTTCTTCTTCCACCACCAGGATTGCGGCCGAGGTGTATTCCGGCAACCGCGCACGCCAGCCCAGCAACAGGTCTTCAAGACGGCGTTGCAGGGTGGCATCCAGCGTGGTGCGAATCAGCGGCGGGCTGTCCGGACGGTTCAGGCGGCGGGCAAGCAGCGGCGCCAGGCTCGGCTCCAGGCGCGGGGCGAGCAGCAACGGCTCTTCCAGCGCTTCGTCGACGGCCGCTTGTGGCCACACCTGGAACTCGGCGAGGCGGCGCAGTACTTTGTCGCGGGCCTCCTGGGCGCGCTGCGGGTGGCGATCCGGGCGCAGGCGGCTCGGCGCCTGGGGCAATACCGCGAGCAAAGCGGCTTCGGCGTGGGTCAGTTGCGCCGGGGACTTGCCCAGGTACGCCCAGCTGGCGGCCGCCACGCCCTGCAACGTGCCGCCGAACGGCGCGCGGTTCAGGTACAGGTTGAGAATCTGTTCCTTGGACAGGTGCCACTCCAACTGCGCCGTGCGCCACAGTTGGCGCAACTTGCCGTGGAAGGTCCGCGAGTGAGGATCCAGCAGACGCGCCACCTGCATCGACAACGTACTGCCACCCGACACCACCCGCGCGCCCGTCAGGTTCTGCCACGTCGCCCGCACCAGCGCCAACGGGTTAACACCGGGATGCTGATAGAACCAGCGGTCTTCGTAGGTGAGCAGTGCATCCAGGTAATAGGGCGACACTTCGCTGGTTTGCACCGGATAACGCCACACGCCGTTGGCATCGGCAAACCGCCATAACGGCGTGCCATCCTCGGCCAGCACCACCCGCGCCAGGTCGTCCTTGGGCAACGGCAACGGCCAGATACGATCGGCCAGCCACAACAGGGCAATCATCAAGACCAGGCTCGCCAGGGTCCAACGGAGAAGTAAACGCAAATTCAAACGGCGAAACCTCTATGCTTCACAGGAACTCGCCTGGTTGATAAACAACCAAAGGCTCAGTGCAGGCAATTTCGTCCACTCTTTCATCGAGACACACCTATGCAAGTAGACTTTTTCGGATGGTTGGGTCACACACTCGGTCTGATCATCCACTACATCGTCGAATTCTTCAGCGGGCTGTTCAATATGCTCTCCAACGCTGGCGGCGACTTTGTCGGTGGCATGTCCCGAGCATTGGGCATGGACACCTCGATCATCAGCATCCTCACCCTGATCGTCGGCCTGCTGTTTCTGTATTCGGCCGTACGCGCGTTCATGCGTGCCTCAATCATCATCGGGGTGATCTGGCTGATGCTTGGGCTGTGGCTGCTCAGTTGGGTTGTGCACTGAACCCATCTCCTCATCCGTAGATACCGTCTTATCCAACACCGCACAAATCCGTAGGGTTTGCGCGGTGCGGATAAGACGGTATCTGCCAGCGCCGTCTCAGCGTCCTTTGATCACCAGATCCGCCGGCGTTTCCCCCACCGCCTGCCAGTTCGGCCGGTACATCGACTCCACCTGTGGCGGCGGCACGCGGTAAGTGCCCGGTGTCACGGCACGGGCCAGGTACAGCAAGTGCGTGGTGCCATCGCCGTCGAGGTTGATGGCCGCCACGTAACGGTCATCACGAAACTCCTGATGCTTGAGCGCCGCGTTCTGCATCGACTCGCGCCATTCCTTCACCTGGCTGCTGGCGTTTTCCAGGCTGGCCGCGCTTTGTGCAAGGTTCTGGTTTTCCAGCTCCAGGCCCGACGGCAGCAGGTCTACCACCAAGGCATCCGGCACGCGCTGCCTGGCGCTCACCGCCAGATGCACCAGCACCAGGTCGCCGCTATTGAGGTTGCGCAGGTTCAGCGGTTGGCCATTCATGCCCAGGTATTCCCGGCGGATGCTCAGGTTGTCGCCACCCGGTGCCGGTGGCACCTGGGGATAACCCGAGATCGTCAGTTGCTGGTAGACCGGCACATCGCCCTGATTGGTCAGGTTCAGATCGCCAGAAAGCAGCTTGCCTTCCAGGTCCAGCGTCGACTGTTGATTGTTCAGCTCGTGAGCCCCACCGCTGCCATTGAGCAGGACCTTCCAGGCAGACTCGGGCTGGGCGAACCCCAGGCGCCCGGCCAGGAACAGCGAATTGCGCTCCTGGGTCGACAGGTACGGGCTGGCCGCCAATTGGTCCGACAGGGTAAACAAGCGCTCCTCACGCTTGCCCTTGGCCAAGTCGTTTTCTTCCAGCAATGCCAGGATCATCGCCTGATCGCGCAGCGGGCTGCCGTAGTCAGCCAGCCATTCCTTGGCGCTACGTTGCGCCGCCAGGCCGGCCAGCAAGGCTTGATCCGCGCGGGGCTGGTCACCCATCTTTTGTAATGCGATGGACAACTGCACCAACGGCAACCCGGAACGCGCGTCGCTGCGCCGCTCGAAAATACTGCGCAGCGCCCCCAACGGCGCCTGCTGACTGCGCGCCAATACCATGCCGGCGTAGGCCTGCACGGCAAAGCGCGTGTGGTCAGCGTTGTCGCTGTAGTCGACTTCGATCAGGTTGCGCTCCTGCACATAGCGCAGCAGGCGCTCGCTGGCTTTCTTCAGCGCTTCGGGCGGTACCGCAAAGCCCTGGTCACGGGCACGCAACAGGAAGTCGGTGACATAAGCCGTCAGCCAATATTCCTCTTCGCCATCGGCGCCCCACAAACCGAAGCTGCCGTTGTAGCGCTGCATGCCCAGCAGGCGCTCGATGCCCAGCTCGATCTTGCGTTTGCGCTCGGCATCCGGCTCGCCCTTGATGCTCAAGCGTTTGAGCAGCGCGTCGTCGGCGTACAGCGACGGGTACAGACCACTGGCGGTCTGCTCCAGGCACCCATAAGGGTAGGCCTTGAGCGCCGAGATCTGCGCGCCCAGGTTCAGCGGCGGCCGGCTTGACAGGCTCAGCAGCGCCTCACGCCCAGAGGCATCGAATTGATCCAATGCGCCGGCGGGCAGGCTCCACGGCTCGCCCTTGAGCACCGCGCGGTAATGCTTGAGCAACGCCGGGTAGGCCGGGCGCACACCCAGGGTCCATTCGCGGCTGAACGGCGGCAGGTTCTCACCGGGCAGGTCCAGGCCATTGACCGTGACCTTCACCTTGCCTTGACCCAAGCCACCCCAGGCTTTCACCGGGATACGCAGGGTGGCGCGCTGGCCTTGCTTGAGCTCGACGGTTTGCGCGCCGCTGTTGACCAGCTCCAACTGCCCTTCGGCACTCAGTTGCACATCGAGTTTCTGCGCCTTGCCCGACAGGTTGGACAGGTCCAGGGCCAACGTCGTCTGGTCACCGCCGGCGAGGAAGCGCGGGGCCGACAGCTCGGCGATCAGCGGCGCGGCGATCACGGTCTTGCCTTCGGCCATGCCGTAGCGGTCGTCGCTCCAGGCCTGGGCCATCAGGCGCAGTTCGCCGTTGAAGTCGGGGATGTTGACGCTGACTTCACCCTCGCCCTGCTCATTCAAGGTCACCGGCGCGCTTTGCAGGGCGACGATGGTCACACTGGTGTCCGGACGCTTGCCGCCCTTGGCCAGCGCGGCGTCACCCCCAAAGGCCAGGCTGGCCAGGCGGCCCTGCCCGGCTTCGATCAACTGGCCGTAGATATCGAACTGGTCCACGCCATAGGCCTTGCGGCCGAACAGGCTGGAGTACGGGTCCGGCGTCGGGTATTCGGTGATATTGAGGATGCCCACGTCCACCGCCGCCACCAGCACGTGCACCTGTTTCGGCACGCTGCCATCGGCGTTTTTGGCGGCGATCTTCACCGTCAGCGGTTGCTTGGGGCGCATTTTTTCCGGCGCGGCCAGGGTCACGCCAAGCTTGCGTTGGGTGCGATCCAGCGGCAGATGCAGCAGGCCTACCGCGCGCTTGGGGGTGATATTGGCTTTGCGCTCGCCGGGACGAATCACCAGGGCGCTGACGTACAGGTCATGGCGCGACCATTTCGGATCAAGCTTCACGGCAAAACTTTTGCCTTCGGCCGGCACGTCGATTTCCTGCCACCACAGCGGCCCTTCGGCGGACTCCACCAGCAGGTAGCCTTTACCGGCCGCCGGCGGCGTGACCGTGACGTTGGCGGTGTCGCCGTCGCCATACGCGGGCTTATCCAGTGCCAGCTTGACCTGATCGGGGCGCACGGCGCCGCCCTCGGTGTTGTCCTGGGCCTGGTAGCCGGCCCAGAAGCGCAGGCTGCTGACCAGACCGGTCTGCGGGTCTTCGACCTCGACGCGGTACGGGCCCCACTCCACCTGGAAGCTGACCTTGGCGGTATCGCCGGCCTTGATGTCCAGGGTCTGTTCGTCGAGGTTGAGGAATTTCTCGTTGTAGTGATAGCTCCAGCCATCGCTGTCCGAGTAATTCCAGTAGTAGTCACGGCGCTCGCGTACCAGGCGGACCTTGAGGTTTTGCGCGGCAAGTTTCTGCCCGTCCTGGTTGGCCAGCAGCACTTCGAATTCTGCCGGGCCGTCGCCATTGGTTTCCTTGCCGTCAAACAGGCCACGCAGGCCCGGCAGTTGCTCGGCGGGCCAGATCGGCTGTACCAGGCGCCGGGTGATCGGCCGCCCGCCCGACTCGTGCAGGCTGGCTTGCACGATCAGTTGCAGGGGGGATTTGGCCTCGGCCCATTTGCTTTCCAGGGTCAGTTCTTCCTGGCCCTTGGCGTCGAGCACGCTTTCGTCGAGCTCGAAGTCCTGGCTCAGTTCCTCTTCGGTGACGGAGCCGAATTGATAGCCCGGCAGCGACTTGACCGCTTCGCGCAGGGGGCGCACATAGACTTGTCCGCTGACGCGATTGCCCGACGCCGGCGCACCATAGAGGTAGCGACCGTTGACCTTGATCACCGGGTTATCCGCCGGGCTCAATGCCGTGTCGCTGCCCTTGAGTTCCAGCGCCAGGCGCTCGGGCAGGAAGTCTTCGACGAGGAACTCATACAGCTGCGGCTTGCCATCGCCCAGGTCGAACACCAACTGCCAGCGTCCGGTCGGGGCTTCGCCGGCCAGCTGCAGTTGATATTGATAGAGGCCGGAGGCGTCGGCATCCCAGACGAACTTGCGGCTCACCTGTTCATCCGGGCGACGCACTTCGACGCTCACTGGCTGCGGCTTGACCGCGTTGCCGTCCTTGTCCCGCAGCAGTGCGTTGAGCAGCACGGTTTCGCCGGGGCGATACAGGTCGCGCGGGCCGAACACAAAGAACTGCAACGGATGGGAAGGTTGGCCGCCGATATCGAACTCGGCCAGATCCAGCGCGGCACTGTCCAGGCGCAGCAGACTGGTCTGCTCACCCTGTTTGGCCAGCAGCACCTGGGCCTTTTTCGGCAACGCCAACTCAGCGTGACCGCCCTTTTCGGTCTTGCCCTGGCCCAGCACACGGCCGTCGGCGTCGAGCACTTCGAGGTCGACGCCATCCAACGCCTTGCCACCTTCCAGCGCCTGGGTAAACACATCCAGGCGATTGGCGTAACGGTGCACCGACAGGCCGATATCGCTCAAGGTAAACAGCGTGGCCGGTTGCGAATAGTTGTAGGTGCCCGAAGCGCGCATCACCGCCAGGTACACGCCCGGTTGCTGCAATTGCTTGAGGCCGGCGATCGGCAGCAGCAGGGTTTCACGGGTATTGCGCGCCGGGTTCAGGTCGAAACGGCCGCCGTAGACCAGGTCGGCCAGGGGCAGCAGTTCGCGGGATTCATAACTTTGCAGGCTGGTATTGCGCCCCCACTGTGCCAGGAACGACGGCAGGGATTCGGGCTTGATACGGAAGAACTCAACGTCGATCTTGTCGACGTTCAACGCGATCACCGGCAGGCCTTCGGCCAGGCGCGTCGGCAACAATGTGCCACGGCTGGCGAAGCCGACGGTGGCTTGCAGGTCACGGGTTTCCAGGCGCGCGATGTACTCGGCGGCGAGCGTGTTGGCGTTGACCGCCTTCACCCCGGCATCCACCGTCAGCACCAGTTTGCGCTGGGGTTCCAGGTGACGCAGGCGCAGCTCCATGAGGTTATCGGACAGCTCCCAGGCGCCATCGACCTTGCCGGACTTGCTGTCGACCAGATGGAGTTTGTCGGCAAACTTCTGCTCCGGGTCCAACGGAATGGAAAAACTCACCGACAAGGTGCTGGCGCCGTCCAACTGCACCTCGGACACGTCCACCACACTCAACTCACGCCCGGCATAACGCTGCTTGAGCGCCGCCACATCCACCGCGGCCTTGGCCGGTTTCGGCGCCGTCGCCACGGTGGGCGCAGGCGGTGCTGCCGGTTTATCGGAAGAATCGCAGGCGCTCAGCAGGGCCAGCGCGCAGGCCAGGAACAATCCTTTGTTAAGCATGGGGCACTCGTAGTCAGAGGGAACCGAGGGGTGAACTATATATCAGCGCCGGCCAAGCCGATGTGGCGCTGGTCACATTGACCGACGGAGGGTGAGTTGGTTCTCAACGGTCTCAAGTCCCAGCCAAATCCCACAGGCATAGGGCTCCATTCCACATTGGCCCTGTTGCGCTGCCAATGGGCGGTTACAATGCCGCTCCCCCAAGGAGCCCGCATGTCCACCTTACTGACCGACTGGCGCGACCGCCCTACCCATCGCCGCGTATGGGCTTTGGCCGCGCCGATGATTCTTTCGAACATCTCCGTGCCGTTGGTGGCACTGGTCGACAGCATGGTCATCGGCCACCTGCCCCACGCCCACCAACTGGGCGCCGTGGCCGTCGGTGCCAGCCTGTATACCTTCCTCGCCTGGGCCATGGGTTTTCTGCGCATGGGTTCCACCGGTTTCGCCGCCCAGGCCGCCGGGCGCAAGGATGGTGCGGCACTGCGACAGATCCTGCTGCAAGGTTTGCTGCTGGCGCTGGGGCTGGCGATGTTGCTGGGGACCGTCGGCATCCCCCTGAGCCATCTGGCCCTGGAATGGATGCAACCGTCCCCCGAACTCAACCAATTGACCCGCGAGTTCTTCCACACCCGCCTGTTCGGCCTGCCCGCCGCCCTGGCCAGCTACGCGCTGGTGGGCTGGTTCCTCGGCACGCAAAACGCCCGGGCGCCATTGGCAATCCTGTTGACCACCAACCTGGTCAACATCGCCCTGAACCTGTGGTTTGTACTGGGCCTGGACTGGGGCGTGGTCGGCTCGGCCCGCGCATCGGTGATCGCCGAATGGACCGGCGCCCTGCTTGGCCTGGCCCTCACGCAAAAAGCCCTGCGCGCCTACCCCGGGCATATCGCCTGGGCCGTGTTGAAACGGTGGCAAAGCTGGCGCCCGTTGCTGGCGGTGAACCGCGACATCTTTATCCGCAGCCTGGCGCTGCAGTCGGTGTTTTTCATGATCACGGTGCAAGGCGCACGCCTGGGCGATGCCACCGTGGCAGCCAATGCTCTATTGCTCAATGGCTTGTTGCTGACCGCTCACGCGCTGGACGGCCTGGCCCACGCGGTCGAAGCCTTGTGCGGACACGCCATCGGCGCCCATGACCGCGCCGCGCTGCGCCGTTCGCTGGTGGTCGCCGGCGGTTGGTCGCTGATCGCCAGTGTGGGGTTTGCTCTGCTGTTCACCTTCGCCGGCCACCTGTTTATTGCCATGCAGACCGATATCCCCAGCGTGCGCGAAACCGCCGATCTCTACCTGCCGTACCTGGCGGTACTGCCGTTGATTGCGGTGTGGAGTTATCTGTTGGATGGGTTGTTTATCGGCGCTACGCGCGCCAAGGAAATGCGCAATGGCATGTTGCTGACGGTGCTAATCCTACTGCCGTTCGCCTGGCTGCTACAGGGGTACGGCAATCACGGCCTGTGGATCAGCTTCCTGCTGTTTATGGCGCTGCGCAGTTTCACCTTGTGGGCCATTGCGTGGCGCCTGAGCAAAAGGAACGAATGGCTCGGCGATTCGACCTGTTAGTTTTCACAGGTTACAAAGATTCAACATGAGAGTTGAATTGGGACGAATGCCCGATCCGGGCAATTACGTTTCAATACGGGCAAGGACGACTCTCATGAACATCAACCCTCCCCTCGGCATCGCTATTGCGCTAATCGCAACCTGGATGCAACCCGTCATGGCGGATGCTGAAAGCAACCCTGACATCACGCCGTCCGGCCAAGTTTTTATCCCCTCGGTCCAAGCGCCTGGTGCAACTCCAGCACCGGCAGCCGAGCTTTCACTCTCCTCGGTTGAGATCTGGAACAACAGCAATTTCCCGATTTACTTAGCCCAAAAAAAGATGAAGCAGCAGACTTTGCCCTCAAGGCAAAAGAGTTCCGATTTGAGCGCCGATAATGATCCGGATCAGAAGCTGAGCCTGAACTTGACCCAAGGGGCTATCAGCCTGACACCAGCCACGAAGGATGCCACCATCAAGTTCATCACCCTGACCCCACAAAATGAAACGTGCAAAAAAACCAGTTATTGCCTGATTGTCCAGTAGGTATCGAATCGGTGGCCCTGCCATTGATAGAAAAGTGCGTGAACTGTTAGTTTTGACAGGTTACAGACCGACATTCCGGGCGTTGAATGACCATGGGTAAAACCCATCCCATAGATTCAAGGAGAGTCGGATATGAACATCACGAAAGCGCTTTGGATCGCTACGGCTTGCACACTGGCGAGCATCGCGGGATGCACCAATGGGCAAGGGCCGAACACTATCGAGGACAGACTGCGTGTTACAAACAGTAGCCGGTCCAATCTGACGCTCTTCCAAGGAACCGAGCGCCACGCCCTCGCTCCAGGTGCAAATATTGAACTGCCCTTTAATAGCCAAAATGTCACGGTGGCGCCCACCACCACCGGTGCCGACAGACTTGACCGGGTTGTCCTTCAATTCAACCCAGGCCAATGCCCGCTCAAGCTCTGCCTGGTCGCGTACTGAACCGCCCACCGATACGACCCGCGAGAAACCCCGCGCGTCGTTCAACCCAGCATCAGGACGACAGGTATGACGAACGCGTCAGGCCCAGACGCAAGGCGTCGAGGAACTGCGTACGCTCACTGGCACTGATCTTCGCGCTGGCGCACTTGTCACGGTAGTGAGTCATCAACTCCTCCGGCGACAAGTGCACGTAGCGCAGCATGTCTTCGATGGTGTCGTGGGTCTCGATACCGGCGCTGTACACCGAACCGTCTTCGCGCTGGTAGATGTTCACCGAATCGGTGTCACCGAACAGGTTGTGCATGTCGCCGAGGATTTCCTGGTAGGCGCCGACCAGGAAGATGCCCAGCAGGTAGTCCTCGCCTTCGTTCAAGGCGTGCACCGGCAGGCTGGTCTCGATGCTCTGCTCGTCGACGTACTGCTTGATCTTGCCGTCGGAGTCGCAGGTCAGGTCTTGCAGCACGGCGCGGCGCAGCGGCTCTTCGTCGAGACGGTGCAGCGGCAGGATCGGCAGGACCTGGCCGATGGCCCACGTGTCCGGCAGGCTCTGGAACACCGAGAAGTTGCAGATGTACTTGTCGGCCAGCTTGTCATTGAGTTCGTCCAGCACCTGGCGATGCGAGCGCTGGCGGGCTTTCAACGAGTTGTGCAGGCGGCGGCACACGGCGAAGTAGCACTGTTCGGCCAGGGCTTTCTCGGCCAGGGTCAGTTTGCCGTCGGCGTACTGGGTGGCCACATCGCTCATGTAGTGAGTGGCGCGCCAGTAGGTTTCGGTGACCATTTCGATATCGGTCGGGCCGAGCAGGTCCACCAGCCATTGCACGGTTTCGGGCAGGCTTTCCTTGTTTTCGATGACCGGGATTTCGTCGTTGTGTTTCTCGACGTCGGTGACCTGCACCACCAGCATGGCGTGGTGGGCGGTCAGGGAGCGGCCGCTTTCGGAGAAGATATTCGGGTGCGGCAGGCTCTGGGCGTCGCAGAACTCCTTGAGCATGCCCACGACCACACCGGCGTAGTCGTCCATGTCGTAGTTGATCGAGCTGGCGTTACGGGAGTGGGTACCGTCGTAGTCCACGCCCAGGCCGCCGCCCACGTCGATGTGGTCCACCGGCAGGCCGAGGTTGCGCAGTTCGCCGTAGTAACGAATGGCTTCCTTGAACCCATGCTGGTAGTCGGCCAGGTTGGCGATCTGCGAACCCATGTGGAAGTGCAGCAGGCGGATGCCCTGGTCCAGGCCCGCCGCGCGGAAGCGCTCGACCACCGACAGCAGCTGCGCCGCCGACAACCCGAACTTGGACTTCTCGCCACCGGTGTCCGCCCACTTGCTTGACGCCAGGGACGACAGGCGCACGCGCAGGCCCACCTGTGGCTTGACCTTGAGGCTGGCGGCCTCTTCGATCACCAGTTCAACCTCGGATTCTTTCTCGATCACGATAAATACGTTGTGGCCGAGCTTCTGGCCCATCAGCGCCAGGCGGATGAACTCGCGGTCCTTGTAACCGTTGCAGACGATGGTGCCGCCCTTCGGCGCCAGGGCCAGCACGGCCAGCAGCTCAGGCTTGGAGCCGGCTTCGAGACCGATGGAAACGTTCTGGGTGGCGATGATGTTCTCGATCACCGCTTCCTGCTGGTTCACCTTGATCGGGTACAGCGCGGTGTACTTGCTCTGGTATTCCAGGCGCTCGATGTTGGCGTCGAAAGCGCCGGTCAGCTGGCGTACACGGTCTTGCAGGATGTCGGGAAAGCGCACCAGCAGCGGCAGGGAAAGGCCGCTCTTGCGCAGCTCGTCCACTTGCTCGTAAAGGTCGACGGGTGTGCTGTTCGGGCCGTTCGGACGGACTTCAACGCGACCGGCATCATTGATCGCGAAATACCCGGCCCCCCAATGGCGAATCCCATAAACACTGCGGCTGTCCGCAACTGTCCATTGGCTGCCATCGTCTTTGCGTGTGCGTCGTACGGACATCGAAGTCCCCTATAAATGAAGGCGAAGGCGCCGCCTCTCGTTCGAGGCTGGCGCAGTCTAAAGAATGAAAATGACGATTTGCCTGTAAGCAAGGTAGACCCCACTCGCAGGACAGAGTTTAGACACAGGTTGGGAAGAGGCTCTCAGCCGCCGGACTTCTTGGCCTTGTAACCCAGCCTGATCAGCTCGGCCAACAGCAGTTCGACGTGATCGCCCTGGATCTCGATGACACCGTCTTTCAACGCGCCACCGGTGCCACAGCGCTTTTTCAGCGTGGTGGCCAGTGCCTTGAGCGGCTCTTCGGCCAACGGCACGCCGGTGATGGTGGTCACCGTCTTGCCGCCACGGCCTTTGCTTTCGCGGCGCACGCGGGCAATACCGTCGCCTTCGGGGATCAGGGTCTGTTTGCAGGTACACGAATCCACGGGCTGACGACAGTCCGGGCAGTGTCGACCTGCGTCGGTGGAAAATACCAGGCCGCCGAGGGCGGCGAAGGATGCGGCTTTTTTGGCCACCGGCAATCCTCTCGGGAGGACAAAGACTGATCGGCCTCCGCTAAGGGACTACCGACCGCGAAGCCCCACTCAGGCAGGGGCAGCGCTACCGAGCCGCCAAGGCGGTTCGGGTGAAAAGTCGCGCAGTGTAACGGCAAAAAGCCCACTTGCTAAGAGCCAAATGGCGCCAATTTATGCAGCTTTAGCGACGTGAGGCCAGATAGCGCCGCAAGCCCTCCTGGGCGTCCGGGCAGTAAGGCTTGTGCTCGGCTTCCTGCAGGACCGTTTCCACGGGCAAAAAGCGCGCCTCCATGACTTCTTCAGGCTGCAGGCGCAATGGCCCATCCCAGGTCGCCGAGTAGGATTTGCACCAGAGCCGGCTGTCGCCATCCTCAAAGTAGAAGTGGTCATGCTCGGTCAGTTGCACCCCGCCGACACCCAGTTCCTCTTCCAGCTCGCGGGCCGCCGATAACGCGTAGGATTCGCCCGCCGCGACCATCCCGCCCGCCGCCGTATCCCAGAACCCCGGGTACAGGGCCTTGCTCAGGGTGCGCCGATGCACGCACAGCTCACCCTTGGAGTTGAACAGGAAGATAAAGGTGCAACGGCCGATCAGGCCGCGCTGGCGCAAATCGGACCTGACGAGGTGGCCGAGCAGGTTGTCCCGCTCGTCGACCCAGCAGATCAGTTCGGCATCAGAGGCCGCACGGTGCGCGGCCTCGTTTTGAGCAGCGTCCATCATCAACCCTGGTTGAGCAGTTGACGCAAATCAATCACCGCCGCGTTGGCCCGGGAAATGTAGTTGGCCATGACCAGCGAATGGTTAGCCAACACGCCGAAACCGCTGCCGTTGAGAATCATCGGGCTCCAGACCGGCTCTTGCGAAGCCTCCAGCTCACGAATGATCTGGCGCACGCTGACGGTGGCGTTTTTCTTGGCCAGTACGTCGGCAAAGTCGACTTCGATGGCACGCAACAGGTGGGACAGCGCCCAGGCCTGGCCACGGGCCTCGTAGAACACGTTATCGATCTGCATCCATGGGGTTTCCACCACCTCTTCGTCGACCTGCGGCACCTCACCCGGCGCCAGGGCTTCGGTTTTCAGTGCGGTGTTCAATTTGACCCGGCCCACGCTGGCCGACAGGCGTTGCGACAGCGAGCCCAGGCGGGTGGCCACATCGCCCAGCCAGTTGTTCAGGTTGTCGGCGCGGGCATAGAACAAGGCGCCACGCTGGTTCGGGTCGGACAGGCGCGCTTCATAGCGACTCAGGGAGTTGATGCCTTCCTGGTACTCCGACTCACTGGACGGCAGCACCCAGCTCTTGTTGTCGAAGTTGAAGCGCGGCTCGGCCTTGGCCAAGTCGGCGTCTTCGGCCGACTGCGACTGGGAGCGGGCGAAGTCTTTACGCAGGGCGCGGGTCAGGTCGCGCACCTGCACCAGCACGCCGTATTCCCAGCTGGGCATGTTGTCCATCCACAGGCCCGGCGGGAAACGGTCGTTGGAAATATAGCCACCGGGCTTGTTCAGCAACGTGCCGACCACGGTCTTGAGGGTTTCGACGGTGGTATAGCCCACCACCATCTGCTTGCCTTCCTTCTCGGCAGCAAGCTGCGCGTTCTGCTGGACCGGGAACAGCGCCGGCTCTTCGCTCCAGTACCAGCCAAGGGCGCCGGTGACCAACAGATACAGGCCGAGCACGCTGAGCACGGCTCGGCTCATCAGCAGAGTACGAAAATAGCTGCGGTTGGCCGACTTGGGCTCAGGGGCAGGGCCTTTGGCACTGCCCGCACGGTTTTTCCAGTCCAGCATGGCGATATCCTTTCAATCACTTGAGTTCATGCACTTGAATTGAGGGCGTGCGTTCAAACACTCCGACCACAACCCTACCCCATCGTGCCCGCCCATGCGGGGCTTTTCAGCAAACGTGCATACGGCGAGCATTCGACTATAAAGGATGCACGCTTTTTAAGCTGCGCGACCGTCAGGTCACCAACTGAATATCAGGGACACACAGTTAATTGACATATGACACTCATCCCATTGAAAAGAGGTGCTAGCATAGAGCCATCAGTTCGACCTCAGCATGCACCCTCACTAGTAGTCAGGATATGACCGAGCCAGAAGACCCCAGCCGTGAGCGTCTCAAGCAGCATTTTGCCCAGCGGGTAATTCATCAGGCACGTCAAATTCTTGAGATCTGGCAGCGCCTGCAACGCAGCGAATGGTCAGGCGCCGACCTCTCCGAACTCAGCGAGGCCAACCTGCGCCTGCAGCGCTTCGCCGAGCGTTTCGAACAGCCCGAGCACGGCCAGCTGGCCCGGCACATCGGCGAATCGCTCAAGGCCGTGGACGAAAACCGCGGGCGCCTGAGCAGCCAGTTGATCACCGAGCTCAACCGCTTGATGCAGCGCCTGTCCCGCACCGGCCTGCGCCAGGGCGACCAGCTGGAACAAACCTTCCTGCCGCCGATGCGCAAGCCGATCTACGTGATGCTGGCCGATCACGACCGCGCCGAGCGCCTGGCCAAGCAGCTGGAATTCTTTGGCATGAGCGCCCAGTCCCTGGACAGCGTCGCGGCGTTTCGCGCGTCCATGGCCGAGCGCCTGCCGTCGGCGATCGTGATGGACGTGGACTTCTGCGGCACCGGCCTGGGCCTCAAGCTCGCCGCCGAAGCCCAGGAAGGCCTGGAGCATAAGCTGCCGCTGTTGTTTTTCAGCCTGCACGAAACCGACACCCCCACTCGCCTCGCCGCCGTGCGCGCCGGCGGCCAGGAATTCCTCACCGGCACGCTGGAAGCCTCCAGCCTGCTGGAAAAGATCGAAGTGCTGACCTGCGTCGCCCAGTACGAACCGTACAAAGTGCTGATCATCGACGACTCGCGCGCCCAGGCGCTGCACACAGAGCGGCTGCTCAACAGTGCCGGCATCGTCACCCGCACCTTGATCGAGCCGATCCAGGCCATGGCCGAGCTGGCAGACTTCCAGCCCGACCTGATCATCCTCGACATGTACATGCCGGCCTGTACCGGCACCGAACTGGCCAAGGTGATTCGCCACAACGACCGTTATGTCAGCGTGCCGATCATCTACCTGTCGGCCGAAGACGACCTGGACAAGCAACTGGACGCCATGAGCGAAGGCGGCGACGACTTCCTCACCAAACCGATCAAGCCGCGCCACCTGATCACCACGGTGCGCAACCGCGCCGCCCGTGCGCGCAACCTCAAGGCGCGGATGGTGCGCGACAGCCTGACCGGGTTGTACAACCACACCCATATCCTGCAACTGCTCGAAGACTGCAGCTTCCGCGCGCGCCGCGAGAACAAGCCGTTGAGCTTTGCCATGCTCGACATCGATCACTTCAAGCGGGTCAATGACAGCCATGGCCACCCCATGGGCGACCGCGTGATCAAGAGCCTGGCGCTGTTTCTCAAGCAACGCCTGCGCAAGACCGATTACATCGGCCGCTACGGCGGTGAAGAATTCGCCATCGTGATGCCCGACACCGACCTGGACTCGGCCTGCAAGGTGCTGGATGAGATTCGTGGGCGCTTTGCCGAGATTCACTACCCGGCGCAACCGCAGGATTTGTGGTGCACCTTCAGCGCTGGGGTGGTGGAGCTGTGTGACGGCTCCGACAGCCTGATGATGGCCGCCCAGGCCGACGAGGCGCTGTACCGCGCCAAAGATGCCGGGCGTAACCGCGTGCAAGCGGCGCGCACGTCAAAGCAAAGTGCCACCTTTTCACCAGAATCCACTGATTCCGTCATAACGCTGTAATGAAAACGCAATAACTTCAGGCACTTACCTTTTGCTGTCGGTTGATACCCCGCATGCGCCTGAAGCTGCTGACCAATCTCAATACCCTCCTGCTGGTGGCCGTGTGCCTGGCACTTGGAGCGACGCTGTGGTGGTCGCAACGGGCGCTGGAACGGCCTTATTTGCTGATGGAACGCTACCTCGGCCTGTCACAGGCCTTCCAGAACCAGGCCGCACGCAATATCGACGACTACCTGGGCAGCGGTGATGCATTGCGCTTGAGCAGCGCCAGCCAGAGCCTGGAAAGCCTGTTGCAGCACCTGGATGAACTGCCCGCCGACCTCGCGCAGAACCTGCGCCCCAGCCTCGCGGACCTGGATGCCTTCAGCAAGACCGACCTGCTGGCGGCCGGTAAGTTGGCGGGTGACCCGCAAGCCCTGTTGCTGCAGGCCGAGCGGGAGCTGGGCGCCAACCTGGAGCAGTTGAGCCAATACGCCATGGGCGTCAACAGCCCCGAAGCCGCGCGCTACCTGCCGCCGCTGCTGGCAGCCTCACAGCACCTGGGCAAGCTGTCCCTGGCCCGCGACAAACTGGTGAGTAGCGGCCGCGCGGAACTGGCGGACGATGTGGAACGCGAAGTCGGCAATATGCGCAGCCAGGCCGACCTGCTGGAGCAACTGCCATTACTCGGGGTAAAGGCCAGCGCAGAATCCAACACCGATGACTTTTCGGCCTTGATGGGCCTGGAAAACAGCGCAAAAACCGAAGCCCAGGACACCGGCGTCGACCTCAAGCGCGAACTCAACGGCCTGCTGGCCCGCTACCCCGCCGAACTCCAGCGCACCCGTACGCAGATCCAGCAGCGTGCCGACCTGGCCGCCGCCACCCACTTGAAAATCGCCGCCGTTCAGCAGGCCATCGCCGGCCTCGAGCCGGTGGTGCGCGCGCAACACGGCAAGATCCAGGGCGAAGTGCGCCTGATGCAAGGCGTGATGATCGGCCTGATTCTGCTGATCGCCCTGCTGATCGACACCCTGCAACGGCGCCTGGCGCGGGTGCTGACCAACCTGGCACCAGCCTTGTCGACCTGGGGCGAGGGCAACTTCAGCCAGCCGATCACCTTGGGCAAGACCAACCGCGAGCTACGCGACATCGAAGCGTCCCTCAACCGTCTACGCGCCTACCTGGTGGATCTGGTGGGTACCATCCGTGGCAATGCCGAAGAAGTGGCCGGCAGCAGCCGCGCCCTGGCCGAACTGAGCAGTGGCCTGCACGACGGCGCCGAACGCCAGGCCGGGGATACCGCGCAGATTCGTGACTCCCTGGGCGAACTGGAAGCCACCATCCAGCAAGTCGCCGGTGATGCCAGCCAGGCGGCCGGCGCCAGCCGCAGCGCGGGCCAGGCGGTTGAGCAAGGCCAGCGCGTGATCGGCCTGAGCCTGACCGGCCTGCACGCGCTGGTGGGTGAAGTGCAGCAAAATGCGCAGATGATCGAGAAACTTGCCGAGGAGTCCGCCACCATTGGCGGCGTATTGACCGTGATTCGCTCGATTGCCGACCAAACCAACCTGCTGGCGCTCAACGCCGCCATCGAAGCCGCACGCGCCGGTGAGGCCGGGCGCGGCTTTGCCGTGGTCGCCGACGAAGTGCGCACCCTGGCCCAACGTACCGCTGGCGCCACCGCCGAGATCCAGGGCTTGATCACCGGCCTGCAAACCGCCGCGCACCAATCGGTGCAGGGCATGCGCGCCCAGGTCGAACACGCCGAAGCCACCGCCCAGCAAGCCCAGGCGGCGGATGGCGCGCTGGATGAAATCGTCGGCGCGATCCAGACCATTTCCGCCACCGCCGTGCGGATTGCCGATGTAACGGCGCAGCAGAGTGGCGCCGTGAGTGAGATTCGCGATAACAGCGAGCGGATTCATCAGTTGGGTGAGGATAATTTGCTGCGCATCGGCCAGGGCCGCAGCCAGGGTGAGCATTTGCTGGTGCTGGGTGGGCAGCTCAATACGGCAGTGCAGGCGTTCCGTGTCTGACCCGCCCCATGAAGATCCAAAATCAAATGAAGATCAAAATGTGGGAGGGGGCTTGCCCCCGATAGCGGTGGATCAGTTACAGATGTCGATACTGACACACTGCAATCGGGAGCAAGCCCCCTCCCACATTTGATCTCCACAGTATTCAAGGGCGTATTACCAATGACCGGATCCCAGCCCCCAGTCATAAATTTTGCGCAATCCTCGCTAATCGTGCCGCCTACTGCATAGAACTGGACAGTCACAAAGGCTTTGCGGCATAGTCGCCGGGTTCTGCCTTGCCCACATCAATAACAAGGAACAGCCGATGGCGACCTTACTGGTTCTTCACGGACCCAACCTGAACCTGCTCGGCACCCGTGAACCGGGCGTCTACGGGGCAGTGACCCTCGATCAGATCAACCTGGATCTGGAGCGACGGGCACGTGAAGCCGGCCACCATTTGCTCTACCTGCAAAGCAATGCCGAGTATGAATTGATTGATCGCATCCATGCCGCCCGTAGCGAAGGCGTGGACTTTATCCTGATCAATCCCGCCGCTTTTACGCACACAAGCGTTGCATTACGTGACGCGCTGCTGGCGGTGAGCATCCCATTCATCGAAGTGCATTTATCGAACGTGCACAAACGCGAACCTTTCCGCCATCACTCTTACTTCTCCGACGTTGCGGTAGGAGTGATCTGCGGCCTTGGCGCCAGCGGTTACCGACTGGCCCTGGAGGCCGCCCTGGAACAGCTTGAACAACCGGCCAAGCGCCCCTGACCGACCCTTGGGAGTTGATGATTCATGGATATCCGTAAAGTTAAGAAACTGATCGAACTGCTGGAAGAATCCGGTATCGACGAGCTGGAAATCAAGGAAGGCGAAGAGTCCGTACGGATCAGCCGCCACAGCAAGACCCCGGCCCAACAGTTCTACGCACCCCAGATGCAAGCACCGGCTCCAGCTGCTGCTCCGGCCGCCGCCGCGCCTGCTGCTGCCGCTGCACCTGCCGCACCGGCTGCCCCAGCGCTGAACGGTTTCGTGGTCAAGTCGCCAATGGTCGGTACGTTCTACCGCACCCCGGCACCGACCTCGCCAGCCTTCGTTGAAGTGGGCAAGACCGTGAAAGTGGGCGACACCATCTGCATCGTTGAAGCGATGAAGATGATGAACCACATCACGGCCGAAAAAGCCGGTGTCATCGAATCCATCCTGGTAGAAAACGGTCAGCCGGTTGAGTACGACCAGCCGCTGTTCACCATCGTTTGAACCGCGGAGCGCCTTCGATGTTGAAACCTGCGAAGAAACTGCAAAAAGTCCTGATCGCCAACCGCGGCGAGATCGCGCTGCGTATCCTGCGCGCCTGTAAGGAAGAGGGCATCAAGACCGTCGCTGTTTACTCGACGGCCGATACCGAATTGATGCACGTGAAACTGGCGGACGAGAGCATCTGCATCGGCCCGCCACTGGCCACGAACTCGTACCTGAAAGTCTCGAACATCATCGCCGCCGCTGAAGTGACCGGCGCTGATGGCATCCACCCAGGCTACGGCTTCCTCGCGGAAAACGCCGATTTCGCCGAACAGGTGGAAAAATCCGGGTTTGCCTTCATCGGCCCGAAAGCCGAAACCATTCGCCTGATGGGCGACAAGGTCTCGGCCAAGGACGCCATGATCGCCGCCGGCGTGCCCACCGTTCCTGGCTCCGACGGCCCACTGCCTGAAGACGAGGAAACCGCACTGCGCATTGGTCGCGAAGTCGGCTACCCGGTGATCATCAAGGCCGCCGGTGGCGGTGGTGGTCGCGGCATGCGCGTGGTGCACAAGGAAGAAGAGCTGATCGAAGCGGCCAAGCAGACTCGCTCCGAAGCGGCTGCCTGGTTCGGCAACCCGATGGTCTACCTGGAGAAGTACCTGACCAACCCACGTCACGTGGAAGTGCAGGTACTGTCCGACGGCCAGGGCCACGCCATCCATCTGGGCGACCGCGATTGCTCGCTGCAACGTCGTCACCAGAAGGTGTTGGAAGAAGCCCCGGCACCGGGCCTGGATGAAAAAGCGCGTCAGGAAGTCCTGGCTCGCTGCGTCAAGGCGTGCATCGACATCAACTACCGTGGCGCCGGTACCTTTGAGTTCCTCTACGAGAACGGCCGTTTCTACTTCATCGAGATGAACACTCGTGTGCAGGTAGAGCACCCGGTGTCGGAGATGGTCACCGGTATCGACATCGTCAAGGAGATGCTCAGCATCGCCGCCGGCAACGTGCTGTCCTTCACCCAGGACGACGTGAAGCTCCACGGTCACTCCCTGGAGTGCCGGATCAACGCCGAAGACCCGAAGACCTTTATCCCAAGCCCTGGCCTGGTCAAGCATTTCCACGCGCCCGGCGGCAACGGCGTACGTGTGGATTCGCACCTGTACAGCGGCTACAAGGTTCCGTCCAACTACGACTCGCTGATCGGCAAGCTGATCACCTGGGGCGCAACCCGCGACGAGGCCATGGCCCGTATGCGCAATGCCCTGGACGAAATCGTGGTCGACGGCATCAAGACCAACATCCCGCTGCACCGGGACCTGGTTCGTGATGAAGGCTTCTGCGAAGGTGGTGTGAACATTCACTACCTGGAACACAAGCTGGCCAACCAGTAAGTGCTCCACCCAACAAAGCCGCCTTCGGGCGGCTTTGTTGTTTGTGGGCCCTCTACTTTTTTGAAGATGTACACCGTCAAAATGTGGGAGAGGGCTTGCCCCCGATGGCGGTGGATCAGTTACAGATGCTGAGACTGACACACTGCAATCGGGGGCAAGCCCCCTCCCACATTTGACCGGCGTGCAGTCAGTAGTGTCGTCTTCTGCCCGCCGCTCGCGTAAACTTGCGCGCTTTCGCAGCCTACCCCGCTGCACACTCATTTTTTTCAAAGGTGCCCGCCATGCCTTGGCTGCAAGTCCGTCTCGCCATCAGCCCAGAACAAGCCGAAACCTACGAAGACGCGTTCCTCGAAGTGGGCGCCGTCTCGGTGACCTTCATGGATGCCGAAGACCAACCGATCTTCGAACCGGAACTCAACACCACCCCGCTGTGGTCCCACACTCATCTGCTGGCCCTGTTCGAAGACGGCACCGACGCCGCCGCCGTGCTGGCCCATATGGAATTGCTCACCGGCAGCCCGTTGCCCGAGCATCACAGCGAAATCATCGAAGACCAGGACTGGGAACGCAGCTGGATGGACAACTTCCAGCCGATGCGCTTCGGCCAGCGCCTGTGGATCGTGCCGAGCTGGCATGCCGCCCCGGAGCCGAACGCGGTCAACCTGCTGCTGGATCCGGGCCTGGCATTCGGCACCGGCACCCACCCCACCACCGCGCTGTGCCTGGAGTGGCTGGACGGCCAGGACCTGACCGACAGCCACGTGCTGGATTTCGGCTGCGGCTCGGGGATCCTGGCGATCGCCGCCCTGTTGCTGGGCGCCAAGGAGGCCGTGGGCACCGACATCGACGTGCAGGCCCTGGAAGCGTCCCGGGATAACGCCGGGCGCAACAACGTACCTGAAGACAAATTCCCGCTCTACCTGCCGCAGGATTTGCCCCAGGTGCAGGCCGACGTGCTGGTCGCCAATATCCTCGCCGGCCCGCTGGTGTCCCTGGCGCCGCAACTGTCGAGCCTGGTCAAGCCGGGCGGGCGCCTGGCGCTGTCGGGCATCCTCGCCGAGCAGGGCGAAGATGTCGCCGCCGCCTACGCCAAGGATTTCGAGCTGGACCCGATCGCTAACCGTGATGGCTGGGTACGCATCAGCGGACGTCGGCGCTAGAATGAGCGCTTGCCTGAATCGGATGGCCGCATGACCGACAGTTTCGTCACCCAGTGCCCGCATTGCCAAACCCGCTTTCGCGTCAACCACGCCCAATTGAGCGTGGCTCGCGGCGTGGTTCGCTGCGGCTCGTGCCTGCAAGTCTTCAACGCTGCCCGCCAGCTGCTGGAGCAGCGCGCCCAGGCGCCTGCGCCGGAGCAGCCGGCCACGATCGAGCCCGTGCGCGAAGCCGCGCCTGAGCCACAGCGGGCAATCAGCCAGAAGCAATGGAGCGCCGAAGAGCTGGACCTGGACAACCTGGACCTGGACCAGGAACTGGCCAAGCTGGAACGCCGCGAGATTCAGCACACACTGCCCGTGGGCGCGGAACGCCGCCAGCCCGGTGCCGACCGCCGGCAGAAAGAAGACGCTCTCAGCGCCAGCCGCGAAACCGTCAAGGCCGAAGAAGAAAAATGGGCCGCCAGCCTGTTCAGCGAACCGCCTGAAGAACGCGCCAACGCTTCCGAAGACGAACCTGAACCGACCAAAGCCCCCGCGACCCGGCAGCGCACCGAGCCTTCCATGTCGTTACACCTCGACGATGAGCCCGCGCTGCGCTCAACCCCGGAAGATGAACACATCGACCCGCCGTTCACGCCCCTGACAGCGGCAGCGGAGCCCGAAGAGCGCGCGCAATCCCGTCGCAAGCGCGCACGCCCCGAGGCCGGCGTCCATGACGACCTGCTCCAGGACTTGGAAGACGACCCTCTGCACCTGTACGCGCAAAAACGCCCGCAGGGCCTGGGCCGTCGCCTGATCTGGATGCTGCTGGTGCTGATCGCCGCCGCCGGCCTGGCCGCGCAGTACATTGCCTATCAATTCGACGACCTGGCCCGCCAGGACGCTTACCGCCCGTGGTTCCAGCAACTGTGCCCAACACTGGGCTGCACAGTGCCGTCGCGGGTCGATATCGCCCATATCAAGAGCAGCAACCTGGTGGTACGCAGCCACCCTGAGTTCGCCGGGGCGCTGGTGGTGGATGCGATCATCTATAACCGCGCGACGTTCTCCCAGCCCTTTCCGCTGCTGGAACTGCGTTTCGCCGACCTCAACGGCAACCTGATTGCCAGTCGTCGCTTCAAGCCCGCCGAATACCTGAGCGGCGAGTTGGCCGGGGTAAGCGAAATGCCATCACAAACCCCGATCCATATCTCCCTGGATATCCTCGATCCGGGCAATAAAGCCGTGAATTACAGCCTGAGCTTCCACTCGCCCGAGTGAATCGGCCTACGCACCGTCGCTTGACGGTGGAGTATTGACTGGGCACCGCCCATCCAAACCGGCGGCGATAAAGAAATAACTGTTCAGATTTTATCCAATTCAGCCTTTATCCAGTCATCGAGAGCGGGTATCATGCCAACCCTTTTTCGAACTCTAATGATCCGGCCCCACAACAGGGAAGTCCTATGTCGGCGGTACGCATCGGCCCATATACATTGCAGAATGGCTTGATTCTCGCCCCGATGGCGGGCGTCACCGACCAGCCCTTTCGTCAGCTGTGCAAGCGTTTGGGCGCGGGTCTAGTAGTCTCGGAAATGGTCACCAGCGACATGAGCTTGTGGAACACCCGCAAATCGCGGATGCGCATGATCCACGAAGGTGATCCCGAGCCCCGCTCGGTCCAGATCGCCGGCGGTGATGCGCAGATGCTGGCGGATGCGGCCCGGGCCAACGTGGAGTTGGGCGCACAGATCATCGATATCAACATGGGCTGCCCGGCCAAGAAGGTCTGCAACAAGGCCGCCGGTTCCGCGCTGTTGAAAGATGAGCAGTTGGTTGCCGAGATCCTGCAGGCCGTTGTTGCCGCAGTGGATGTGCCGGTGACCCTGAAGATTCGTACCGGTTGGGACCGGGACAACAAGAACGGCCTGACGGTGGCGAAGATCGCCGAACAGGCAGGCATTACAGCGCTGGCGGTGCATGGTCGCACCCGCGCCGACCTTTACACCGGTGAAGCCGAGTACGACACCATCGCCGCGATCAAGCAGGCGGTGTCGATGCCGGTATTTGCCAATGGCGACATCGACTCGGCCAAAAAAGCCCGGCGCGTGCTGCACGCCACCGGTGCCGATGGTGTGTTGATTGGCCGGGCCGCCCAGGGGCGGCCGTGGATTTTTCGTGAGGTCGAGCATTTCCTGCGTACGGGTGAAGTCCTGCCGGCGCCGGAACTGGTCGAGGTGGAACGTATTCTGCTAGAGCATCTGGCTGCACTTCACACCTTCTATGGAGAGGTGATGGGCGTGCGTATTGCTCGCAAGCATGTGGGTTGGTATCTCGCAACCCTGCCAGGCGCCAGGGAGTTTCGCGCCGGGTTCAATCGTTTGGATGAAACGCAAGCACAGGTCACCGCCGTTCGTGAGTTTTTTGCCGAACGAGACAAGAGCCTGAGAGCAGGGGACGGAGAATGGGTGGCCGCATGACGATGATGACCGAGACTTTAGTGAGTGGAACAACACCCGTGAGCGACAACGTCAATTTGAAACAGCACCTCAACACGCCGAGCGAAGAAGGCCAGACCCTTCGCGGGAGTGTCGAGAAGGCGCTGCATAATTATTTCGCCCACCTTGAGGGCGCTTCCGTCACGGACGTGTACAACCTGGTGCTCTCCGAAGTCGAGGCGCCCCTGCTCGAAAGCGTGATGAACTACGTCAAGGGCAACCAGACCAAAGCCAGTGAGCTGCTGGGCCTCAACCGTGGCACCTTGCGCAAAAAGCTCAAGCAATACGATTTGCTGTAAGCATTCAATCAAACCAGAAAGGCGCCCGCGTAAAACCGGTCGCCTTTTTTGCTGACTCCTTTGCTTTTGATGGAAATTGAAATGACCGACCAGACTACCCGCCTGCCGATCCGCCGCGCCTTGATCAGTGTCTCCGACAAGACCGGGATCCTCGAATTTGCCCGGGAGCTGGAAGCCCTGGGCGTGGAAATCCTCTCCACGGGCGGGACCTTCAAGCTGCTGCAGGACAACGGCGTGGCCGCAGTGGAAGTGGCGGACTACACCGGTTTCGCAGAAATGATGGACGGTCGCGTCAAGACCCTGCACCCGAAAATCCACGGCGGCATCCTCGGCCGTCGCGGCATCGACGACGCCATCATGACCGAGCACGGCATCAAGCCGATCGACCTGGTGGCCGTCAACCTCTACCCGTTCGAAGCCACCATCAACAAGCCAGGCTGCGACCTGCCGACCGCCATCGAAAACATCGATATCGGCGGCCCGACCATGGTTCGCTCGGCGGCCAAGAACCATAAAGACGTGGCCATCGTGGTCAACGCCGGCGACTACGCCCAGGTGCTGGAAAGCCTGAAAGCCGGCGGCCTGACCTACGCCCAGCGTTTCGACCTGATGCTCAAGGCGTTCGAACACACCGCCGCCTACGACGGTATGATCGCCAACTACATGGGCACCGTGAACCAGGCCGCCGACACCCTGAGCACAGAAGGCCGCAGCCAGTTCCCGCGCACCTTCAACAGCCAGTTCATCAAGGCCCAGGAAATGCGCTACGGCGAGAACCCGCACCAGAGCGCGGCGTTCTACGTGGAAGCCAAGCCTGCCGAAGTGGGCATCGCCACTGCGACCCAACTGCAGGGCAAAGAACTGTCCTACAACAACGTGGCCGACACCGACGCCGCGCTGGAATGCGTGAAGAGCTTCGTCAAGCCGGCCTGCGTGATCGTCAAGCACGCCAACCCGTGCGGCGTGGCCGTAAGCCCGGACGCTGAAGGCGGCATTCGCCAGGCGTACGAACTGGCCTACGCCACCGACACCGAATCCGCGTTCGGCGGCATCATCGCCTTCAACCGTGAACTGGATGCAGAGACGGCCAAGGCCATCGTCGAGCGTCAGTTCGTCGAAGTGATCATCGCCCCTTCCGTGAGCGAAGAAGCCCGCGCGATCGTAGCGGCCAAAGCCAACGTGCGCCTGCTGGCCTGCGGCGAGTGGTCGGCTGAACGTGCCGCTGCCTGGGACTACAAGCGCGTCAATGGCGGCCTGCTGGTACAGAGCCGCGATATCGGCATGATCGGCAGCGCAGACCTCAAGGTAGTGACCAAGCGCGCCCCGACCGAGCAAGAGATCAACGACCTGATCTTCGCCTGGAAAGTGGCCAAGTACGTTAAATCCAACGCCATCGTCTACGCCAAAAACCGCCAGACCATCGGTGTCGGCGCTGGCCAGATGAGCCGCGTGAACTCGGCGCGTATCGCCGCGATCAAGGCCGAGCACGCCGGTTTGCAGGTGGCCGGCTCGGTGATGGCGTCGGATGCATTCTTCCCGTTCCGTGATGGCCTGGACAACGCCGCGAAAGCTGGCGTGACTGCCGTGATCCAACCGGGCGGCTCGATGCGTGATGCCGAGGTAATCGCCGCTGCCGATGAAGCCGGCATTGCCATGGTCTTCACCGGCATGCGCCACTTCCGTCACTGATCCACTGCCGAGAAGCGGCAAGGTTCAAGCTGCAAGCAGCACGTAAAAGCAAAGCAGCGTCGCTTTTGCTGCTGGTTGTAGCCTCTAAAATTCATAGCTGCATGCTGCCTTCAGAGCGATACAGATTGCTCTTAACCTGCAGCTTGCAGCTTGTAACTTCCTCCGAAGGAGTCTGACTTGAACGTCCTCATCATTGGCAGCGGTGGCCGTGAACACGCCCTGGCCTGGAAAGTTGCCCAGGACCCACGGGTCCAGAAAGTCTTCGTCGCCCCCGGCAACGCCGGTACCGCCATCGAAGCCAAGTGCGAAAACGTCGCCATCGACGTACTGGCCCTTGAGCAACTGGCCGACTTCGCCGAGAAAAACGTCTCCCTGACCATCGTCGGTCCGGAAGTGCCATTGGTTGCCGGTGTCGTAGACCTGTTCCGCAGCCGCGGCCTGGATTGCTTCGGCCCAACCGCCGGCGCCGCCCAGCTGGAAGGCTCGAAAGCCTTCACCAAGGATTTCCTGGCGCGCCACAAGATCCCGACGGCCGACTACCAGAACTTCACCGAGATCGAGCCGGCCCTGGCCTACCTGCGTGAAAAAGGTGCGCCGATCGTGATCAAGGCCGACGGCCTGGCCGCCGGTAAAGGCGTGATCGTCGCCATGACCCTGCAGGAAGCCGAAGACGCCGTGCGTGACATGCTCGCCGGTAACGCCTTTGGTGACGCAGGTTCGCGCGTCGTCATCGAGGAATTCCTCGACGGCGAAGAAGCCAGCTTTATCGTGATGGTCGACGGCAAGAACGTGCTGCCGATGGCCACCAGCCAGGACCACAAACGCGTCGGCGACGCCGACACTGGCCCGAACACCGGCGGCATGGGTGCCTACTCCCCTGCCCCGGTGGTGACCGCCGACGTGCACCAGCGCGTGATGGACCTGGTGATCTGGCCGACCGTGCGTGGCATGGCCGATGAAGGCAATGTGTACACCGGTTTCCTCTACGCCGGCCTGATGATCGACAAAGCCGGCAACCCGAAAGTCATCGAGTTCAACTGCCGCTTCGGCGACCCGGAAACCCAGCCGGTGATGCTGCGCCTGCAATCGAGCCTGGTGCTGCTGGTGGAAGCCGCGCTGGCCCAGGCCCTGGACAAGGTTGAAGCGCAGTGGGATCCACGTCCGAGCGTAGGCATTGTGCTGGCCGCCGGTGGTTACCCGGCCGACTACGCCAAGGGCGATGTGATTGAAGGCCTGGACGCGGCTGCTACCCTGGAAGGCAAGGTGTTCCATGCGGGCACCGCGCTCAAGGATGGCAAGGTGGTGACCGCCGGAGGCCGTGTGCTGTGCGCCACCGCCATGGGTGCCAGCGTCGACGCCGCACAGCAACAGGCGTACAAGCTGGCTGCAAAAATCGACTGGAAAGGCTGCTTCTACCGCACGGACATCGGCTACCGCGCCATTGCCCGTGAACGCGGCGAAAGCCAGTAACGCTAGCTATCCGTTCGGTTAGGCAAGGGCTTCTGGCCCTTGCCGTATACAGGCCTCCCCGCGCATAGTTAACCGTGCATCAACCTACGAAGGGATTTCGCCGTGCGCTGGCTCAGGATCGCCATAGGTTTCACTGTCAGTCTGCTGACGCTGCTCTGCCTGTTCCCGGCCCAGGCCGCCGCGCAAGGCAGTGGCTGGGCAGTATTGCTTGATGAACAGGCCGACCTACAGCTGAGCGACATCCGCTCCTCGCGCTACACCAATCAATTCAGCCCCATCGAACTGGACCGCATTACCGCCGCGGAACCGGACGGTGCGTTGTGGGTACGTTTCAAGCTGCAACCTGGCAAGCACGAGCAGGTGCTGCGGGTATTCGCCCCGGACCTGGCACACCTGAGTCTCTATGTGCTGGACGGCGACACCCTGATCGAGCAACAAAGCAGCGGCAACCGCCAGCCCCAGGCGGAACGCCCGCTGCCCAGCAACGATTTCATGCTGCCGATGCCCCAGAGCCAAAAGACCCTCGACGTCTACCTGCGCCTGGTTTCAGAGCACGAACTGCGCCCCTATATCACCCTGGAGTCGGCCGTGCTGGCCGCCGCCGACCAGACCCAGACATTGATCTACGGCCTGCTGTTCGGCTGCCTGCTGATGCTGATCCTGCACAACCTCACGCGCTTCGCTTACCACCGCTCGCGTAGCAGCCTGTGGCTGGCGGCCTGCGAACTGCTGTTGATGCTCAGCCTGGCGCTGCTGCTCAACCTGGTAGGCCCATGGCTGCCGAACTGGCACGCGGTCCAGACCCCGGGCGCCTACCTGGCCCTGCTGCTGACCGCGCCGTGCGGGCTGATGTATGCCTATCGCTTCTTCATGCCCCTGGGTCCGCACCCGCTGAACAAGCTATTGATGGCCGACATCCTGTTTATCGTGCTGTGCGGCCTGCTGCTGTTGTTCGTCAGTACCCTGCCGCTGAACATCATCACCTACGCGCTGGTGGCCCTGGCGGGCCTGAGCATGCTGTTTGTCTCGGCGTATCACTGGCAGAAAGGCTACCGCCCGGCGCGCTTGTTCGTGGCGGGCATGGTGGTGTTCAACATCGGTACGCTGATCATTCTCCCGGCCTTGCTGGGGCTGACGATGGTGTCGCCCCAGGGTTTGATCGTCACATTGCTGGCCTTCATCTGCCTGAGCGGCCTGTTGATGAGCCTGGCCCTGGGCGAGCGCCAGCGTGCGATTGTCGAGGCCCGCTTCAGCCTCAGCCGCGACCTGGCCGCCAGCAATGCCGAGATCGCCGCCAAGGCCGAATTCCTGGCCAAGATCAGCCACGAAATCCGCACCCCCATGAACGGCGTGCTGGGCATGACCGAACTGCTGCTGGGCACGCCACTATCGGTGAAACAGCGCGACTACGTACAAACCATCCACAGCGCCGGCAACGAGCTGCTGACCTTGATCAACGAGATCCTCGACATCTCCAAGCTCGAATCCGGGCAGATCGAGCTGGATGACGTGCAATTCGACCTCAATGCGCTGATCGAAGACTGCCTGAGCATCTTCCGCGCCAAGGCCGAGCAGCAGAACGTCGAGTTGATCAGCTTCATCCAGCCCCAGGTGCCCCGCGTCATCAGCGGCGATCCGACCCGCCTGCGCCAGGCGCTGCTGAGCCTGCTGGAAAACGCCCTGCACAAAACCGACGAAGGCGAAGTGCTGATCGTCGTCGCCCTGGATGACCGCAGCACCAAGCCGCGCCTGCGCATTGCCGTGCAGGACAGCGGCCTGCCAATGGAAGCCGCTGAACGCGAGGCCCTGCTGCACAGCGAACTGCACAGCAAGAACTTCCTCTCGGCCACCCGCTTGAGCGGCCACCTGGGCCTGGTGATCGCGCGCCAGTTGATCCTGTTGATGAACGGTGAATTCGGCATCAAGAGCGGCAGCCATCAGGGCAGCACGTTATGGCTGACCCTGCCGCTGGACCCGGAACGCCTGGAACACCCCACCTCCGACCTCGACGGCCCGCTCAAAGGCGCGCGCGTGCTGGTGGTGGACGACAACGATACGTGCCGCAAGGTGCTGGTGCAGCAATGCTCGGCCTGGGGCCTGAATGTCAGCGCCGTACCGTCGGGTAAAGAGGCCTTGGCCTTGCTGCGCACCAAGGCGCACCTGCGCGATTACTTCGATGTGGTGCTGCTGGACCAGAACATGCCCGGCATGACCGGCATGCAACTGGCGGCGAAGATCAAGGAAGACCCGAGCCTGAACCACGACATCCTGCTGATCATGCTCACCGGCATCAGCAATGCGCCGAGCAAGATCATCGCGCGTAATTGCGGGATCAAGCGCATCCTCGCCAAGCCGGTTGCCGGTTACACCCTCAAGACCACCCTGGCCGACGAGTTGACCCAACGCAGCAAAGGTGGCGTGCAGCCCCGTCCGCCCCTCAGCGTCCCGGCGGCGGTGACCGTGCCCAGCGATTTCAGGATCCTGGTGGCCGAAGACAACAGCATCTCCACCAAAGTGATTCGCGGCATGCTCGGCAAGCTCAACCTCAACCCGGATACCGCCAGCAACGGCGAGGAAGCCCTCGAGGCGATGAAGGCCCAGCGCTATGATCTGGTGTTGATGGACTGTGAGATGCCGGTTCTCGATGGTTTCTCGGCCACCCAGCAACTGCGGGCGTGGGAAGTCAGCCACCAGCGCATTCGCACCCCCGTGGTAGCGCTCACGGCGCATATCCTCTCGGAGCACAAAGAACGCGCACGCCAGGCGGGGATGGACGGGCACATGGCCAAGCCGGTGGAGTTATCGCAATTGCGTGAGCTGGTGGAGTTCTGGGTGGCGCAGCGTCAACAACGGCCTGAACACGCTCCGTCCTGACTTTAAATGCAATTCCAATGTGGGCGGGGGCTTGCTTCGGCCAAGAGCGAACACTGTAACTGACTGGCATTAGGCCGAGCCCCCTCCCACATTTGATCTCTAGCGCCTGATAGACTCTCCACACTTTCCCCGCCCGCGAGCCACCCCCATGCTCCACGTGTTATTCAGCGTTTACCTGAAGATGCTGGTGCTCTACAGCCCGTTCTTTGTGCTGTCCTGCTTTATCAGCCTGACCCGTGGTTATTCGAGCAAAGAGCGGCGGCGCCTGGCCTGGAAAGTAGCGCTGGCGACCCTGGTGTCCAGCGTGTTGCTCTACCTGTTCGGCCGGGTGATCTTCAGCGTGTTCGGCATCACCGTGGATGCCTTTCGCATCGGCGCCGGGAGTGTGCTGTTTATCTCCGCCCTGGGCATGGCCCAAGGCAAGTCGGCCGTGCAGACCGACAATGTGCAGCAGGACGTGACCATCGTGCCGCTGACCATCCCCCTCACGGTCGGCCCCGGCACCATCGGTGCGCTGTTGGTCATGGGCGTCAGCCAACCGCACTGGGATGACAAGATCACGGCCATTCTCAGCATCGCCCTGGCCAGCCTCACGGTCGGTGTGGTGCTGTACCTGTCCAACCGTATCGAACGGATTCTCGGTGACCAGGGCTTGCAGATTGTCAGTCGGTTGATGGGATTGTTCGTGTGTGCCCTCGCCGCGCAAATCATCTTTACCGGGGTGCGCGGCTACCTGGTGCCTTAGATCCGGTATTTGGCAATCGCCGACTGCACCTTGTCGCCCGCGCTCTCGCGCATCAGTTGGATGGTTTTTTCGTTGACCACCGAGGTATTCAGCACCAGGCAGGTTTGTCCGCTGAAAGCCTCGAACTGGGTACTGTCCCATTCCAGAAATGGCAGCCCAACCTGCTTGCTCACGCCATGGGTACTGTAAGTCACCAGCACCATCGTCAATTCGCCGTCCGTTTCGGCGCATGACGCCAGGCCAAAATCACCGCCCTCGTGCACGCTGCTATTGCGCTTGAACAGCTCGAAGGATGCCGGCTGCTGCTTCAGGGCCTCCAGCGCATCGGCGGCCAGTTTGGGCAGCACAGTGAGCAACGGCCCGGTCAGTGACGTCGACGCCAACAGGCTGGCGATGATATTCAGCGCCGCAAGTTGCACCGTCAGGCCCTTGCCGGAGCTTGAAACCCGCTCGAATCGACTGCGCACCGGCAGCCAGCCCAAACCGACCATCACCTTGATGAATTCGTCGTACCAGGCCTCGGTACCTCGGTGGATATTCAATACATCGCTGACGTAGCTGCTGGCCAGCAGATAGCTTTTACGGATGTATTCCCGGTTCAGCCCGGACAGCCCCTCGGCAAACGAAATCACACTGTTGTTGACCACCGCCGCGTTGCTGTCGTCCTCCATGTCGAGCGGCGGCAATGAGGGCTGCGCGCCTGGCGCCCTCGGCAATGTATAGGCAGCAATCAACTTGCGCCGTTTTGTGTTGTTGATCCTTCTGTGATGTCGCTCCATTTTCAGTTCTCCACAAACACCCCGACTCGGGGCTTGTGTCCACACTAGTCCAGCCACCGGCGGCTCTTCCATGCCACAAACATCGCTTGCCGGCACACGGCAAAAACCCCTGCCCAGCAATGACGGGGCACTCCTCGAGCCCTTCCGGTTTTCGCGGCAAAAAAAAGAAAAAGCCCCGAGCGACAATAGGCAATCACCCATTGTCATTCGGAGCTTTCGTGCAGCCATCCAGGCGTTTTCAGGAGGCGGGCTTTGCACCGTACCAGCGCGGCGTGTACACCCACTCCCCTCCCCCTGCACGTGGGAAGGTGCAAGTGGTGGATGAGCCGACCAGCACCATGGTGCGCATATCCACCTGGTCTGGCGTGAGTTGCCCGAGGGTGGTGACGCGCAGGGTCTGGCCGGGGCGACCGATATCGCGACCCAGCACCACAGGGGTCTCAGGCGTGCGGTGTTGCGCGACGATTTCCAGGGCGCGCCCCAGCTGCCAAGGCCGCGAACGCGAGATCGGGTTGTAGAACGCCAGGGCCAGGTCGGCCTGGGACGCGAGGTCCAGGCGCTTTTCGATGATCGACCAGGGCTTGAGGTTGTCCGACAGCGACATCACGCAAAAGTCGTGGCCCAACGGCGCGCCGGCCTGGGCGGCAGTGGCCAGGGAGGCCGAAACCCCCGGCAGGATTTCCAGGTCGACCTGATGCCACGCCGGATCGCCGGACTCGTGCAACGCCTCGATCACCGCCGCCGCCATGGCGAAGACGCCCGGGTCGCCGGACGACACCACCACCACCGAACGCCCCTGGGCGGCCAGCTCGAAGGCGTGGCGGGCGCGCTGCATCTCTTCGCGGTTATCGGTGCAATGCTGTACCTGATCGTCACGGAACGGCCCGGCCATGCGCACGTAGGTTTCGTAGCCCAGCACATCGGTGCAGCGTGCCAGCTCGGCCTTGACCGCCGGCACCATCAGCTCGGCGGCGCCAGGGCCCAGGCCGATCACGGCAAGGCGGCCACGGCGGCGGCCGACCTGGGCCAGGTCCAGCGGTTGGTCAGCCACCTCGATGACAATATCGGCAGCCTGGGTAACACCCACAAAGCGCAGCGGCACACCCAACGCCGACGCGGCTTCGTGCAACGACGGGTCAGCCATCTGCGTATCGCTGGCCAACAGGCACGCCAGGGATTGCACGGCAATGCCCGCCTCGTGCAAGGCCGCGCGCACACGCTCGGCCAACTGCGCACCCGGCTTGCAGGTCACGCACACCGTCTTCGGATAGATCAGCAACTCGTTGGCGGCGGGCACACGCTCGGCACTGCCCACGTGAATGGCTAGATGCGCCTGCTGGTCCTGGGGCAAATTCGCCTGGTCCAACCACGGCGCCGCGCCTTCGATGCGCACGCTTTCGCCGGCCAGCAGGTCGGACACGAAGCGCTTGCCCAGTTCCAGGTCCGCCAGCTCATAACCCGCAGGCGGGTTGAGCAGGCAGGTGCCGAAACGCAGCTCGCCACTGGTGGTGATCGCCGCAGCGACACCCAGCGCCGCCGCGATGTCCCGTGCCATGACGTTCACCCCGCCAAGGCCACCGAGCAACGGCACCACGGCGCTGCCGTCTTCCGCCACGGCCAGCACGGCGGGTTCTTCGCCTTTCTCCAGCAGCAGCGGCGCCAGGGTGCGGATCACGATGCCGGCCGCACACAGGGCGATCAGCGGCGTGCCCTGCTGGTACAACTGACGCAGGGTCGCGCTGAATTCGCTGTAAGGCTGGTCCGCCCCCTCAATCCGCCCGGCCAGGCCGTGGATCAGTGCCCCAGGGTAAACCTGCTGGATCCTGCGCGCGGTGGCCAGGCTGCCCTGGCCCAGAATGACAATCGCCGGGTTCATCAACCTTGCCACCGTTCACCCGGCACGATGATCAGCGAGAAGTACGGCGAAGACATCGGCTCCACCTGGTCCAGCGCCACGATTTTCTGGTTGGCCATGGTCGCGCGTTCCACATACAGCGCGCGCTCGGCCAGGCCGAGTTCTTCGAGTACCTGGCGCACCTTGGGGAAGTTGCGCCCCAGCTTCATGATCACCGCCGCGTCGGCATCCGCCAGGCGGCGCTTGAGGTCTTCGTGGGGCAATACGCCCGACAGCACCGACAGGCTCTGGTTGCGATACACCAACGGTGCGCCCAGCACCGAGGCGCCGCCAAGCATCGAGCACACACCGGGGATAACCTGGGCTTCGTAGCGCTCGGCCAAGCGGTCATGCAAATACATATAGGAGCCGTAGAAGAACGGGTCGCCTTCACAGATCACCGCCACGTCGCGACCGGCGTCCAGGTGCACGGCCACCTCGACACTGGCGGTGTCGTAGAAGTCGCTGATCACTTGTTCATAGGACAATGGCGCCGGCAGCGCTTCGGTGGTCACCGGGTACACCAGCGGCATCAAGGTTTGCTGTGGCACCAGGTGGTCTTCGATGATGCCGAAGGCGTTACCCTTCTTGCCCTTGGCCACGAAATAGGCCACCACCGGCGATTCGCGCAGCAGGCGCAGGGCCTTGAGGGTGATCAGTTCCGGGTCGCCGGGGCCGACGCCCAGGCCGATCAAGCGTCCGCGTGCCGGCATCATTCGACCTCCGTGGCGAGCGCATTCACCGCTGCGGCGGCCATGGCACTGCCGCCCAGGCGGCCCTGCATGATCACGAACGGTACACCGCGGCTGTCCGCTGCCAACATCGCCTTGGATTCGGCCGCGCCGACAAAGCCGACCGGAAAGCCGAGGATCAACGCCGGTTTCGGTGCCCCCGCGTCGAGCATTTCCAGCAGGTAGAACAACGCGGTCGGCGCGTTGCCGATCACCACCACGCTGCCTTCCAGGTGCGGACGCCAGAGTTCCAGGGCCGCAGCGGAACGGGTATTGCCCAGCTCCCGCGCCAATTCCGGCACGCTGTCGTCGCGCAGGGTGCAGATCACCGGGTTGTTGGCCGGCAGGCGCGCACGGGTCACGCCTTCGGAGACCATCCGCGCATCACACAGAATCGGTGCGCCAGCGGCCAGCGCATCGCGCCCGGCCTTACCCGCACCTTCGGAGAACTGCAGGCCGTCGATGGACTCGACCATGCCGCAGGCATGGATCACCCGCACCGCGAGTTTCTCCAGGTCGGCCGGGATACGCTCCAAGTTGGCTTCCGCGCGAATAATGGCGAAGGAGTTGCGATAGATCTCCTGACCGTCGCGGATGTAATCAATCATCGGTGTTGCTCCGTGGGTGAGCGCGCAGCAAGGCGCCCGCCGCTTCAATGGAAAGGGTGCGTGCGTGCAGCCGGCCGAAACCGGGATGGGCTGCATCGCGGAAATACAGGTCGTAGTGGCCGAGGCTCACCGCCAGCAAGGTGACCGGCGCGATATGTGCGGCGGCGCAGGAGCGCGAGCAGCCGGACAGGTGCACGTCATGGCCGGGATGCAGCGCGGCCAAGTGCACGGCGTCGGCCTTGGTGTCGGCGAGGGCCTTGCCGCAACCGCTGGAACCGGTGCAGGCGATCACGCGGGCCAAGGGTTGGTCGACGGTGCAGAGGAAGCCCAGTTGCGCCAGGCGTTGGGTCACGGCGTGAGGTTTTTCGACGTTGGGCAGTAACACACCTTGCAAGGGGGTGAAGCGCAAGGTGCCGTCGCCATATTCGCTGGCGAGCTGCGCCACGCCTGTGAGCATCGTCGAATCCAGGCGCCCCAAGGGTGCGATGGCCGCGACGTAGAATTGATTGCTTTGAGCCTGTGGATAACTACCGAGGTGCAGCAAAGCGCCGCTGGGCGGGCGTTTGAAACCGTCGACCGGCAGCAGCGGCAGGCTGAGGCGGCTCAACAACTTATCCACAGCCAGATGGCGCATGCGGGTTTGTTCCGGGGTGGCGAGGTCAAGAAACGCCTCCAGCACCGCCACCACCAACCCATGACCCTGTGCCAACGGCACGGCGGCCAACGGTGCATCCCGCCCTGGACAACCCGCCAGGCCGAACGCAAGGAGCATCTCGCCATTGCGTACGAACGCCGACAGCCACAGATCATGATGATGCTCGAGCATCGCCAGGGCCTCGCCGCCGTCCAGTTGCACGGCGAACTTGGCCGACAGCTCATGGAAACGCGGACGGTTTTGCAGGGTAGCGAGGATCTGCTCGGCCAGCGGCCGGGTGTCGAACAGCATCTGCGGGTCGATACCTGCGCTGGGGCTGAGCATCAGGTTGCGCACGTCATCGCCAGCGGCGTTACTCGGGCCCAGATCGGCGGCCAGCAGCATGGCGATCAAGGCGTCTTGCTCGGCACCGATCCCACGTATCTGCAGGTTGGCGCGGTTAGTCGCCTCGATCACCCCGCCCGCATAGGCCTGGGCCGCGTCCGCCACAGCGCGGGCCTGGGCGGCGCTGATCGAGCCACCGGCCAGTTTGATCCGGCAGATGCCGCCATCCAGCGCCTGGACGATACGCAGCAACCCCGGACAAGCCGAGGGGCGCAAGGTATTCACAGCGGGCGTTGGGTTCACGGGGCTACCGGTTGACGGGTAAAGGCGCGGTATTATGCCTGCTTTGTCCGGCGGCATGAAAAGCCTGCCCGTCGGATGTCGCTCAAGGAATTGATATGTCGCCCTGGCTGACGGTTGTAGGCATCGGTGAAGACGGCTTCAAGGGGCTGGGCAGGAATGCCCGGCATGCCCTGTTGCGCGCTTCGCGGATTATAGGTGGTCAGCGCCAGTTGGACCTGTTGCCGGTGTGTATTCGCGGTGAGCGCCAGGTGTGGCCGAGCCCGTTCTCCCTGGAACCGGTACTGGCGCGGCGTGGCGAGCCTGTGTGCGTGCTGGCCAGTGGCGATCCGATGTTTTATGGGGTGGGGGCCAGCCTGGCACGACAGGTGGCGGCTGAGGAACTGCTGATTTTGCCGGCGCCGTCGTCGGTGTCGTTGGCGGCGGCGCGGCTGGGCTGGCCGTTGCAGGAGGTGGTGACGCTGTCCGTAGTGGCCCGGCCGGTGGCGGCGATCAATGCGCATCTCGCCACAGGTGTGCGTTTACTGGTACTGAGTAATGACGGCGGCAGTCCCGCGTTGATTGCTTCGTTGTTGGCTGAATCCGGGTTTGGGCCCAGCCGATTGACAGTATTTGAACACCTGGGCAGCGCAAATGAGCGGCGCATCGACGGTTTGGCTGAGGATTGGCAGCACGCCTGTGTCGCCGATTTGAACCTGCTCGCCATCGACTGCGTGGCCTCCAGCGACACACCACGTCTGTCGCGCCTCGCTGGCTTGCCCGATTCCGCCTTCCAGCACGACGGCCAACTGACCAAACGCGATGTGCGCGCCATGACCCTCGCCCGCCTCGCCCCGATGCCCGGCGAACTGCTGTGGGACGTGGGTGCGGGCAGCGGCTCCATCGGTATCGAATGGATGCGCGCCCATCCGAGCTGCCGAACATTGGCAATTGAAGCAGACGAAGGCCGACAGGGCCTTATTGAACACAATCGCGACGCCCTCGGTGTGCCCGGTTTGCAGTTGATTCGTGGCAAAGCCCCGGAAGCGTTGCACGGCCTTACAGCTCCCGACGCCATCTTCATCGGCGGCGGCGTCACCCGCGACGGCGTGCTCGACACCTGCTGGCAGCACCTGCGCCCCGGTGGTCGGTTGGTGGCCAATGCCGTCACCCTGCAAAGTGAAATGACCTTGATGAACTGGCGCGCGGAGCATGGCGGCGAACTGACGCGCATCCACGTCGCTCAGGCGCAGCCACTGGGTGAGTTCGATACGTGGCGCCAAGCGCTTCCAATCACCCTGCTGGAAGTGGTCAAGCCGCGATGAAACGCATCCTGCTGCTGGGCGGTGTGACCGAAGCGCTGGCTATCGCGCGCACCTTGGGGCCGGCGCATATCTACAGCCTGGCGGGTGTGGGGCGTGTGCCGACCGATCTCACCTGCCAAGTGCGTGTCGGCGGTTATGGCGGCGCCGAAGGGTTGGCGCAGTTTGTTCAGGATGAAGGGATCAGCCTGATCCTCGACGCTACCCATCCGTATGCGGCGCAGATCAGCCGCAATGCCGCCGAGGCTGCACAGTTGAGTGGTGTACCGTGCTGGGCATTGCGTCGCCCGGCGTGGCAGCCGCAGGCCGGCGATGACTGGCGAGAGGTCAGTGACTGGGCTGAATTGATCGACGCCTTGAAACCCTTCAAGCGTCCGCTGTTCACCTTGGGTCGCGAGCCATTGCAGCATCTCGACGAAATCCCCGCCGAGCAGTTCTGGACGTTGCGCGCGCTGGATGTGTATCCCGGCAATGATCGCTGTGAAGTGATCGGCGCACGCGGCCCGTTCCTGATCGAAGATGAACGCGCGTTGTTTGAACGGCGTGGGATTGATGTGCTGATCAGCAAGAACAGTGGCAGCACCGCCACCGAGCCGAAATTGGAAGTGGCGCGGGAACGGGGGGTGCCTGTGTTGGTGTTGAAGCGGCCGGTGTTGGCGGCGGTGGATCGGGAGCTTTTGTCGCCCGCAGAAACAATCGATTCGTTGGCAGATTTCATTCGATAGATCAGGATCATCCGCCACCCTCTATCCAATCTATTTGTTACCTCAAGGGACGGCGATGAACCCACAACACGAAGTGCTAAACTCCAGGAACAGTTCAAGCCAGGCCCAACGGTATTCAGGAGCTGACATGATAGAAGTTAAAGAAGCCGTACAAGTCGCCAAGGCGGTCGCAAACGACTTTCTCGGGCAAGAAACAGCACTACAAGACCTGATGCTTGAGGAAGTAGAGTTAGACCCAGACAATAAAACCTGGGCAATAACACTGGGCTTCAATGTCCCCAACCCTAATAACTATGAAAGGCTAGGCGCATCTTTAGCCGGACAAATACATGCAAGAAAATACAAAACATTCATCATCGACTCGGAGACTGGCGAGTTCCGCTCCATGAAGATTCGCGAAGTATGACCGAAGCCTACATCAAGCAATACCGAAGAAAAGGAATCATCGTTGATACTAACTTGCTGCTTCTGGCACTGATAGGAGGAACGTCCAGCATCGTGGAGTTCAAGAGAACACGCGGCTACAGCGATGCAGACTATCAACTTTTGCTCAAAGTGATTGACCAGTTCGAAAAACTTGTTTCAACCCCTCACATTCTCGCTGAAGTCAGCAACCTGACAAATGGACTTCATGGAAACAAGCTGCGCGATTTTTATGCAACGTTAAAAAACTCACTATCAACAATAGTCGAGGTCCATCATCCAGCCTTGGATATAAGTCGCGATTATGAGCTTTCACCCTACGGCCTTACCGACGTTGGCATTGTTGCCGCAGCAAAAGATAACTATCTGGTTTTGACTGACGATCTCAGAGTCGCTGGGTTTGCTCATCAGCACTGCGTAGATGTCGTCAACTTCAATCATATACGGGAAGCCAGCTGGGAGGTCTAAGACCTGCCACACGATCATTCCCACACATATGCGCAGGAACGATCGCTCCTCGAACTTGTTAACTATTCGCGGCGGTTGCCTGCCCTGCTCCTTCGTGCACCCTGTCAGCGAGCAACTGCGCCAGCTCGATCAACTGCGCAACGCCCAGTAATTCCTCGCGTGGTGCGCTTTCCAGGTTAAAGGCAAGGTCGCAACTCAGCGCGTTGGCCGAGGCGAGTGTTTCGCTGAGGTTGACGAGCAGGTCTTCGGTGCTGATGCCATCTGCCACGGTGAACAGCCGGACGGGGGGATTGGGGGTGGGTTTGATCATTGTGAAGCTCCTCAGGAATGTGGAGCTGCCACTGATTCGCCGCGACGCGATAGGGTGGCAGCTGTACGCAGGTTCGCGGACCGGTCCCGAGGCAACCCGGCATACCCAAAGGTATCCCGCGCACAGCCGCCATAGCGCCGCACAGTAGACGATAAAAAAGCATCAACTGAAAGCAGACGATAGCGCTTTTGCTCTTAGGAAGTCGGGCCGCGACGCCCGTCCGCGGCATTTGCAGCGGTGTACGAAGACTAGAGATTGAGTTTCCTACCGGCAACCTCAAAGAGTTGTCGGAAGTTTCTGTGGAACGACCTCATATTCGGGCTGCGCGGCGGATCAAGGAGAATTTACCTACATGCGTAACGGAACCCGCTGACTACCTAGAACCGCATACCCTTGGCGATGATCCTCGACGCTTTGTCCTACGGCGTAAACATGAGGTTCACATGACTAACAAACCCCGTACGCAGCACCTGACTCGACCTGCTGAAAGCACAATTATCGAGCACATAATCGCGAACCCAGAGTTCGCGCACGCGCTAAGCCTTGAGGCCGACGAACTAAAATTGGATGAACCCGAAGTCGCAGCTCGATTAAACCAATGGCTGGAAAAAGCCCAATACCTATCTGACAGAAAGACGACGTTCACAGTTTTCGACGCTGCTGACCATCTTCACACACAAGAAGAGATGGATGCTTTCCTTGAAGCCTGTATCGAAGAAGACCCAGGCGATGGCTCATTGATCAAGGTGGCGCGAGCCGACATTGCCCGCGCGACTAGCAGGCTCAACGCCAAGCAATAGCCACACACAATCCAAAATGTGGGAGGGCCGTTGACTTGAAGATCGGCATCCCCTCGATTCCCCGTCTATCCTCAAACCCAGCACTGCGACACCAAACCACACCACCACTTTTTACTTATCCCCCCCGATCAGGCTAAATACCCGCCTGATCGTTTAACCCTACGGATTGTCCGCCATGGCCCGTCAACGCTTTGCAATTGCCTGGATCGCCTGCCTTGCAGTGCTGTTCAACGCCTTTGCCATGCCAATGGCCAGCGCGATGCAGCAGTCCAAGGACCCCGTGCAGCAATTGCTGTGGGGCAGTTTCTGTTCGTCCAATGGCGCCAGCCTGAAGACCATTGCCCTGGGCAAGCTGGAGATTCCGGCGCCGCAGCAGGACGATCATTCCACTATGCAGCATTGCTGGTGTTGCTCGGGCTCGGCGCCGTTGGTGGCGTTGCCGGGGCATGTGCCGCAGTTGTATCTCACGCAATTCGAGACGGTACAGCGTCAACTACACACCCCATTGCAAACCCCCACCCCGCGCCAGCAATGGCCGAGCCTTAACCCCCGCGCCTCTCCGACGGCCTGATCTTCTTCGCAAGTGAACTGCGTTTAGAACCGTTCTGGAGAACTGCCATGCTTAAATCTTCCCTGCTTCTGGCTGCGTTGCTGCTGCCGGTGTTCAGTGCTGCCAATGCCGAAGACTACAAGGCCGGCGACCTGCTGGTCAGCGATCCCTGGTCCCAGGAATTGCCGCCCAACGCGCCCACCGTCGCCGCGTATTTCGTGATTCATAACACCGGTGCGACACCGGATCGCCTGCTCAGTGTCGACACGCCAGTGGCCGATAAGGCCGAACTGCATGAGCATGTGATGCAGGGCGACTTGATGAAGATGCAGCAAGTCCCCAGCGTTGCCGTACCGGCCAAGGGTGACTTGACCTTCGCGCCCATGGCGTATCACGTCATGTTGCTGGGCCTCAAGGATCGCAGCCTGCTGGCCGATGGCAAGCAATTCCCGCTGACCCTGACCTTTGAAAAAGCCGGCAAGGTCGAGGTGGAAGTGTCGGTACAGAAAGTACCGCCGATGGCCGGCCACGCGCACAAACACCCTCAATAGACTGACTCCAGATGGGCGCCCCTCGCGCCAGGCTATCCCCACACCGCCGCGTGAAGCGCGGCAGTTGGATCAGCCTGTTCGCCATGCTGATGATCTTTATCGGTCCGCTGATTTCCCAAGCGATGCCGATGGATCATCACGCCGGTATGTCGATGAACATGTCCATGGACATGCCCGGCGACCACGGCGACGCCCATCACAAGAAAGCCCCTGACGAACACCACGCGCTCTGGTCCAAGTGCGGCTATTGCGACTTGCTCTACAGTTGCCCGGCCCTGCCCGGCAGCGTGTCATTCGTGGCCATCGGTACCCCGCCGCCGGCCAATGCCCTCACCCCCGCCCCGCGCCTGGGCCATGCCCGGCAGAGCATTTTCCCCGGCGCGCGCAGCCGCGCCCCGCCCATCGCCTCGTAAGCACCTGACACCGTTACTTCACCCCGGCCGACTTTAGACAGACAGCCGCAGGCTGCTGGCCGTGTTGTTTACGATTGATTGATGGAATTTGTCATGTCCAGGTTTACTGCTGACTCCCGTTTGGGAAGCACCTCTGTGCTCGCTGCCCTATGCGGCGCCCTGCTCGTTCCCCACGCCCAGGCCGATGAACACGCCGAGCATGAGCTGACGCCCACCGTGATCACCGCCATTGCGCCCAGCTCGCCGCTGACCGTGATTACCAACCCCAAAGACCCGCGCCAACCGGTGCCCGCCAGCGACGGCGGCGACTACCTCAAGACCATCCCCGGCTTCGCCCTGGTACGCAACGGCGGCACCAATGGCGACCCGGTGCTGCGCGGCATGTTCGGCTCGCGCCTGAACATCCTCACCAACGGCAGCATGATGCTCGGCGCCTGCCCCGGCAGGATGGATGCGCCGACCTCCTACATTTCGCCGGAAACCTACGACAAGCTCACCGTGATCAAAGGCCCGCAGACCGTACTCTGGGGCCCCGGTGCTTCAGCCGGCACCATCCTGTTCGAGCGCGAACCGGAACACTTCGGTGAACTCGGCACGCGGCTCAACGCGAGTGTGCTGGCCGGCTCCAACGGGCGCTTCGACAAGGTCATCGATGCCGCCGCCGGTGGGCCGCTGGGCTATGTGCAGGTGATCGGCAACCAGGCCCATGCCGATGACTACAAGGACGGCAACAACGATACCGTCGCCTCGCGCTACGACAAATGGAATGGCGACGTCGCCGTCGGCTTCACCCCGGATGCCGACACCCTGCTGGAGCTCACCGCCGGCCGTGGCGACGGCGAAGCGCGTTACGCCGGGCGCGGCATGGACGGTTCGCAGTTCCTGCGCGAAAGCCTGGGCCTGCGCTTCGAGAAATCGAATATCGGCGAAGTGCTGGATAAGGTCGAAGCCCAGGTCTACTACAACTACGCCGACCACGTGATGGACAACTACAGCCTGCGCACGCCCTCGGGCACCGGGATGATGGCCGGCCCCATGGCCTCCAACGTCGACCGCCGCACCCTCGGCGCGCGCATCAAGGCCACCTGGCGCTGGGCCGATGTGCAACTGATCAGCGGCCTGGATGCGCAGACCAACGAACACCGCCAACGCAGCAGCATGGGCATCGACACCTACAAGGATTTGCCCAAGGTCAAGGACGCCAACTTCCACAACTACGGCGTATTCGGCGAACTGACCTGGTACGCCGCCGACCGTGACCGCCTGATCACCGGCGCGCGCCTGGACCGCGCCTCGGCCAAGGACTTCCGGCAAACCACCGGCTCCGGGATGAGTGCACGCGCCAACCCGACCGCCGACGACACCCGCGCCGATACGTTGCCCTCGGGTTTTATGCGTTATGAGCACGACCTGGCCGACAGCCCGACCACCCTCTATGCCGGCCTGGGCCACTCGGAGCGCTTCCCGGATTACTGGGAGCTGTTCTCGCCCAACACCGGCGCAGTCGGTTCGGTCAACGCCTTCGACGGCGTGAAACCGGAGAAAACCACCCAGCTCGACGTCGGCGCACAGTACAAAGCCGACAACCTCGAAGCCTGGGCCTCGGGCTACGTCGGCCAGGTGCGTGACTTCATCCTGTTCGACTACCGGGCAGGGATGATGGGCACCACCTCCCAGGCGCGCAATGTGGACGCGCGCATCATGGGCGGTGAACTCGGCGCGGCCTACAAACTGACGCAGAACTGGAAAGCCGATGCCACCCTCGCCTACGCCTGGGGCAAGAACAGCAGCGACGGCAAGGCCCTGCCGCAAATGCCGCCGTTGGATGCGCGCTTCGGCCTGACCTACAGCGAAGACGACTGGAGTGCCGGCGCGTTGTGGCGGGTAGTGGCGGCGCAGAACCGCATCGACCAGAACAAGGGCAATGTGGTCGGCAAGGACTACGACAAGAGCGGCGGTTTTGGCGTGTTCTCGGTCAATGGCGCCTATCGCATCAACAAGAATTTCAAGGTCAGCACCGGCGTCGACAACCTGTTCGGCAAAGCCTACGCCGAGCACCTGAACCTGGCCGGCAACGCCGGGTTCGGCTACCCGGCCAACGACCCGCAGGCCATCAAGGAGCCGGGGCGCACCCTGTGGACCAAGGTTGACATGAGCTTCTAAAAGCATCGCGGGCAAGCCCCCTTCCACAGTTGGATTGCATTCCACATGTGGGAGGGGGCTTGCCCCCGATAGCAGTCTGACCAACGACAAAAAATTCAAGCTTTGCGGAGCATCCCTGATGACCACTCAAAAAGTTTCCTTCTACAACCTGGCCTGGCGCTGGCACTTCTACGCCGGACTCTTCGTCGCCCCTTTCATGGTGCTGCTGGCCCTGACCGGCATCATCTACCTGTTCAAACCCCAGCTCGATCCGCTGATGTACAGCGACCTGCTCAAGGTGCAAAGCGCCGAGCACGCCTTGAGCGCCGACGAACAGTTGCAACGCGCCCAGGCGGCCTTTCCCCAGGGCAAGATCAGCAAGTACCTGCCACCCGCCGACGCCACCAGCAGCGCGCAGTTCGTGATGCACGACGGCGGGCGCGAAGTGACGGTGTTCGTCGACCCCTATCGCGGCACCGTACTCGGTGAGCAGGATGCGAAAAACAACCTGCAAGCCATCGCCCGCGCCCTGCACGGCGAGCTGATGATCGGCACCGTCGGCGATCGCCTGGTGGAGCTCGCCGCCGGTTGGGGCGTGATGCTGGTGGTGTCCGGCCTGTACCTGTGGTGGCCGCGCGGCAAAACGTCGGCCGGGGTGTTATGGCCGCGTTTCACGAGCCGTGGCCGCGTGTTCTGGCGTGACCTGCATGCCGTCGCCGGCTTCTGGGGCGCGGCGTTTCTGCTGGTGATGCTGCTCAGCGGCATGACCTGGACCGGCTTCTGGGGCAAGCAATACGCCGACCTTTGGAACACTTTCCCGGCGGCGATGTGGAACAACGTGCCGCAGTCCGATCAGCAGGCTCGAGTACTCAATACCGCAACGCAACAGACCGTGCCCTGGGCCATGGAAAACACGCCGATGCCGATGTCCGGCGACCATGCCGAACACATGAACCACGGCGCCATGCACGCTGCTCCCGCCGCGCCCACGGTGCGCCTGCAACAGGTGGTGGACCTGGCCACGGCACGCAAGGTCGAGCCCGGCTACAGCATCACCTTCCCCACCACCGCCGAAGGCGTGTTCACCGTCGCGGTGTTCGCCGACGACCCGCGCAACGACGCCACCCTGCATGTGGACCAGTACACCGGCAAAGTCCTCGCCGATGTGCGCTGGGCGCACTACAACACCGTGGCGCGGGCCACCGAGACCGGCGTGATGCTGCACGAGGGCAAGATGTTCGGCTGGGTGAACCAGCTGATCGTGCTGCTGATCTGCCTGATGATCCTGCTCAGCGCGGTGAGTGGCGTGGTGATCTGGTGGAAGCGCCGGCCCCAGGGCGGCCTGGGAGTTCCGCCGTTGCGTCATGACCTGCCGAAGTGGAAAACCGCGATGGTGATCATGCTCGGGCTGGCGCTCCTGTTCCCGCTGGTGGGCGCCTCGTTGATCGCGGTCTGGGCGCTGGATCGCCTGGTGTTGTCGCGGTTGTTCAGCCAACGTGAATCCACCTCAGGTTCGCTATGAAGTAGGCGAGATGCCCTACATAGAGGCGTTAGGTAGTCTTACGCGGGCTTTCGCCAAAGACGCAGTAAGTGTTAACTTATAACACTTACTGCATACCTCAGCTCGCCGCGCCCAGCGGCGAGCACCGCCTCGAAGAAGCGATTTTCCGCCCAATGAACAAGTACCTAGTGTCCGGCCTGTGCCTGCTCGCCCTGCATGACAGCGCCCAGGCCCTGACCCTGCCTGCCAGCCCGGTGACCGCAGCGGCCGTGGATGACCAACACGTCGACCTGAACACACCGACCACCGCAGGCTCGCGCCTGAATCTCAGCGCGCTGCAAACCCCGGGCAGTGTCGAAAGCCAGACCGGCACGCAGATCCGCGCACGTGGCGACGCCAGCGTGCAGGACGCCATTTCCCGTGCCACCGGCATTAGCCGCACCGGCACACCGGGCGATGGCGGCACCTCGCTGTCGGCCCGTGGCTTTACCGGCCAGGGCTCGGTGATGCAACTGTACGACGGCACCCGCATGTACATGGGCATGGGCACCTCGACCTTCCCGGTGGACACTTGGGCGGTGGAACGCGTAGACGTTTTGCGCGGCCCGGCCTCGGTGCTGTACGGCGAAGGCGCCACCGGTGCGGTGATCAATACCGTGCCGAAAAAACCCTTCGAAGGCGAGATCGAAAACCACCTCCGCCTCGGCTACGGCGCCTACGATCGCCAGCAACAGGCCCTGGACAGCGGCGGCTCGCTGACCGACACCCTGAGCTATCGCCTGAACCTCAACCGCCTGCGCAGCCACGGTTTTATCGACCATGGCGACTCCAGCAGCGACTTCGTCAGCGGCGCCCTGCGCTGGCAGGCGGCGGACAACCTGAGCTTCACCCTGGCCAGCGACTATGGCGACCAGCGCCCGCAGAACTACTTCGGCACGCCGCTGATCAATGGCCAGTTGCACAAAGGCCTGCGCGACAAGAACTACAACGTCAGCAACGACACCCAGCACTACAACGACCAGTGGACGCGCCTGACCAGCGAGTGGCAGATCAATGACAACGTCAGTGCCACCAATGAACTGTTCTACCTGAAGAACCAGCGCCGCTGGCAGAACGCCGAGAACTACAACGTCACCAACGGGCAACTGACCCGCAGCGGCAACTTCGGCATCAAGCACAACCAGGAACAGGTCGGCGATCGCCAGACCTTCACCTTCAAGCACAGCCTGTTCGGCCTCGACAGCCAGACCGTGACGGGCGTGGAATACAACCGCATCCGTTTCCGCCTGGCCAGCAACTCACCGTTCAACGACGTGCTGCCCGGCGGCCAGCCGGTGGATATCAACGATCCGGCGCCCGCTCGGTTCGACAGCCAGAACCCGTTCAAACCGCTGTTCGCCACCACCACCAAAACCGTTGCCGGTTTCGCCGAAAACCGCCTGCAACTCACCGACCAACTGGCGCTGGTCACCGGCATCCGCCGCGACTATGCCCACGTCGAGCGCGATGATTTGCGTGACGCCAGCCAAAGCGACAAGACCCTCACCGGCAATAACTGGAAGGCCGGCCTGGTCTACGCAATCACCCCGGACACCTCGGTCTACGGCCAGTACGCCACCAGCACCGACGGGGTCGGCGGCCTGATTTCCCTGAGCCCTGGCCAGCAGCAGTTCGACCTCTCCACCGCCAGGCAAACCGAGATCGGCCTCAAGCAGGCCTTCTGGGATCAACGCGGCGAATGGACAGTGGCGGCCTACCATATCGTCAAGAAGAAACTGCTCACCGACGTCCCCGGCAACCCGGACCTCAAGCAGCAAGTCGGCCAGCAATCCTCCAGCGGCCTGGAAGCCAGCCTCGACCTGCAACTGCCGCACGCCTGGGCGCTGCAAGCCAACGCAGCCATCGTGCGGGCGCAGTACGACGACTTCAAACAGGATGTCGGCGGTGTACAAGTGTCCCGCGACGGCAATCGCCCGGTGGACGTGCCACGCCGCACCGCCAACCTGTGGCTGAGCAAGGCCCTGAGCGATGACATCCGCGCCGGTGCCGGGGTGCGCTATGTCGATGCACGGTATGCCGACATGGCCAACCAGAACGAGCTGCCGAGCTACACCGTGGTCGATGCCACGCTGTCGTGGAAGGCGATGCGCAACACCACCCTGGGCCTGCAACTGAACAACCTGTTCGACCGCACCTACGCGGTCAGCCAGTACAACGACGGCCAGCAATGGATCCTCGGTGAACCGCGCTCGTTCTTCGTCACGGCGGACTACACCTTCTAACTGACCCAAACACCGTTGGATCCCTGCAGGCCTTGAGAGACTTGATGACTTCACTCACCCTCACCCGCATCAACTGGGCCCCGGCGAACCACTGCCAACACCCGTTCCAACTGCGTGACGCCGGCCTTCACGTCGCTGCGGGGGAGTTCGTCGGGCTGATCGGCCCCAACGGCAGCGGCAAGACCAGCCTGTTGCGCTGCGCCTATCGGTTCACCCAGCCGGAGCGCGGCGACGTATTGCTAGCCCACCGGAACCTGTGGAAGCAAGGCGCCAAGTGGTGTGCGCAACGTATCGCCGTGGTGTTGCAGGAGTTCCCGGATGCCTTTGGCCTGCGAGTCGATGAAGTGGTCGCCATGGGCCGCACGCCCCACAAGGGCCTGTTCGACAGCGACACCCTGGAGGATCGGCAGCTGGTGCAACAGGCGCTGGTATCGGTGGGCATGCAGGGCTTTGAAGCGCATGCCTTCGCCACCCTCTCGGGCGGTGAAAAACAGCGCGTCATCCTCGCCCGCGCCCTGGCCCAGCAACCGCAATTACTGATCCTCGACGAGCCGACCAACCACCTCGATCCACGCTACCAGCTTGAGCTGTTGAGGCTGGTCAAGCGCCTGGGTATCGGCACCCTGGCCAGCATCCACGACCTCAACCTGGCCGCCGCTTTTTGTGATCGGCTCTACGTGATCGACCACGGGCGCATCGTCGCCAGCGGCACGCCTCACCAGGTGCTGACCACTGAACTGCTGCGCGATGTGTTCGGCGTCGAGGCGCTGATCGACACTCATCCCCTGGCCGACCATCCCCGCATCACCTGGATAACCCAACCATGATCCTGCGCGCCTTCGCCCTTGTGGCCCTGCTGTCCGGTGCTTCACCAGCCTTCGCTGAAGCCACCCATTACCCGGTCACCGTCAAAAGCTGCAACCGCGACGTGACCTTCCAGGAGGCGCCGAAGCATGCGGTGAGCCATGACATCAACATGACCCAGATGATGCTCGCCCTGGGCCTCAAACCGCGGATGGCCGGCTACAGCGGCATCACCGGCTGGAAGTCGGTCACCCCGGACATGGCCCGGACCCTCGACGGCCTGCCGGAGCTGGCGAGCAAGTACCCGTCGGTGGAAACCCTGCTCAATGCCAATGTGGATTTCTTTTTTGCCGGCTGGGACTACGGCATGCGAGTGGGCGGCGACCTGACGCCGAACACCCTGCAGCCGCTGGGGATCAACGTGTACGAGCTGACCGAGTCGTGCGCCTTCGTGATGAAGCGCCCGGCCGCGACCCTGGACGACACCTATAACGACCTGCGCAACCTGGGCAGGATTTTCGACGTGCAGGACCGCGCCAATGCCTTGATCGCGCAGATGCAGGTACAGGTCGCCGAGGTGCAGACAGACCTGCCCGCCGACAAGCCGCGCGTGTTCCTCTACGACAGCGGTGAAGACCGCGCCATGACCTCCGGCCGCCTCGGTATGCCCCAGGCGCTGATCGACGCGGCCGGCGGGCGCAACATCCTCCATGACGTCGACGCCAGCTGGACCCGCGTCAACTGGGAGATGGTGGTGGAGCGCAATCCACAGGTGATCGTGATCGTCGACTACAGCGAAGTCACCGCCGATCAAAAACAGCAATTCCTGCTCAACAACCCGGCGCTGCAAGGGGTGGACGCGATCAGGAACCAGCGCTTTATCGTGATCCCGTATGTACAAGCCACGCCGGGCATCGATAACGTGCTGGCGGTGGAAACCCTGGCCAAGGGGTTCCACGGCGAATGATCACCCGTCGTTACACCCTGCTGCTTGCCGCCCTGGGCGCATTGCTGCTGGTGTCCTGCGTGATATCCCTGGGCTTCGGCCCCGCGCGGGTACCGGCGGACGTGGTGTGGCGCATCCTGCTGTACAAGGTCTTCGGCATCGGCGAAGTGAGTTGGTCGGCCGGGCAGGTACCTATCGTCTGGCTGATCCGCGTGCCGCGCATGCTGCTGGGGGCATTGGTGGGGGCCGGGCTGGCGTTGATCGGTGCGGTGTTGCAGGCGGTCACGCGTAATCCGCTGGCCGATCCGCACCTGCTGGGTGTCACTTCCGGCGCGACCCTGGGCGCGGTGATCGTGGTGCTGCATGTGGGCGAAATCATCGGTCTGCTGACCTTGCCCATCGCCGCCTTTATCGGCGCACTGTCGAGCATGATCGTGGTGCTCGCGGTAGCCAGTCGCAATGGCCGGCTGGAGAGTGATCGCCTGTTGCTGTGCGGCGTGGCAGTGTCGTTCGTGATGATGGCGGCGGCCAATCTGCTGCTGTTCATGGGCGACCATCGCGCCGCCTCGGCGGTGATGTTCTGGATGCTCGGCGGCCTCGGCCTGGCACGCTGGGAACTGCTGGCGATTCCGGGCGCCAGTGTAGTGCTCGGGCTGCTGGTGCTGGTGGGCATGGCCCGCCCGTTGAACGCGCTGATGGCCGGCGAACAGACCGCCGTGACCCTTGGCCTGAACGCCCGCAATGTACGGCTGAAGGTGTTCCTGGTCGCCTCGTTGATGACCGGCGTACTGGTGTCCATCAGCGGCTCCATCGGCTTTGTCGGGCTGATGGTGCCGCACATCGCCCGGCGCCTGGTGGGCGCCGAGCATCGTCGGTTGCTGCCGGTATGCGCATTGCTGGGCAGCCTGTTCCTGGTCTGGGTCGATGTGGCGGCGCGCACCTTGATCGCCCCCGAAGACCTGCCGATCGGCGTGGCCACGGCGGCGATCGGCGGCCTGTTCTTCATCGGCCTGATGCGCAAGCGTTGAGGCTTACAGCTCGTCGCGGTCGCGCAGGCTCAGCGGTTCGTCGACCTCGGGCACGGCGATTTCCAGTCCATTGGAGCGCTCCACTTGCTGCTCGGACAGTAGCCCCTCGTTCATCCAGAAGCCGTCCTTGTCCAGCACAAACAGCTTGCCGGTCCTGGCCACGCCCTTCAGGAACACGGTGGGATACACGTCGGGGCCGCCAACCAGGACCAGGCTTTCCTGCGCCGAATAACTGGGCAGGTACTTCAACAACGCACCGGCCTGGCTCGACAGATAAAGACCCGGCGACGGCCGCGACAGCCCGCGCAACACCCTGATGAAATAGCTCAGGAAGGTCGGCGCCACGAAATGACGCGTCAGGGCGATATCCTTCGGCGCCCGGCTGTCGGTGGCCGGCATGCTGTTGTAGAGCAGATGGACACCCGCAACCGCATATTGCTGCGGAAAGTCCGGCAGGGGCGCTGGCGGCACCGCCGGTTGTACAGGGCCCAGCGGCCCGCTGTAGAACAGGCGCAGAATCAGCGACTGGTCGGCCCCGGCCGCTACCGGCAAGGTGGCCAGGAACGACGTGCCCGCCGCGTTGGCGAGTATCGCCGAGAGGTACTGTTTGCCCTGATACGGCGAAAGCTGGCGCCGGAGATAGCGCGCGGCATCATCCCCATCGGAAAAAACCGGACCGCAGGCCGCACGCCAAGGCGGCACAAACACCTCATTGACACCGGGCTGCCAGAACGTATCGACACGATTGCGCGTGGTCCAGACCTCGCCTCGGACCAACGTATCCAGGACCCCTTTGTCGAGCAGGCGATGGACGTAACTGAGCAGGGTCATCCGGCCCGCGCGTAACTGCTGCCGTGTTTCAAGCAGCGTGCCCCACGAATCCAGCTGCGCATCCGTGCCCAGGTATTGATACCTGAGCAGGGCACCGTCCGCGCATGACAGGTAAAACGTGAGTTGCTTGCCCCTGATGCCATGAATCGAGAAGCGGATGCCGATGTCCATGTCCGTGGGCGAAAAAAATGCCTGGTGCAGCGGGTCCGTGGCCGGCGTGACGCTGTCGCTGCTGGCACACAGGTAGAAGCCTTCCAGCCCATAGCCCTGGGGGAAAAGACCGTCGGGAAAGACTTGTGTAAAGTCACGATAGCTCTGGCGCACCAGCGGCATGCTGACCATGTAGTGCCCGTTTTTCTGCGATTTGAACACGTAGCCGAACTGCAGGTGTTCGCCATGCCGACGATGCTGATGGGCATACCGCACCGCGTCCTGCTCCTGGGTGAACAGCGGGCTGAACGCCGGGTCTGCCAGTGCGTTCCGGATCGCCAATGGCGCGGGACGGTCGCTATTGACGATGAAGGCGCCAGTGATCCGGCGTGGCGTGCCCCACGTCGGGCTGCCCTCCACCACTCGCAAGATACCCGCATTGGCCAGGCGCGTGACAAATTCGCCAGGCGCCAGCGCGGCGTTGCGAATCTGACGTTCGAGCTGGTTTTCCAGGCGATCGAGTCGTGTCTCGTCAAGGGGCAAAAGCTGTTTTCTCAGCGCTTCCTCCAGCGCGGAGCGGCTGCGTGTGTAGCTCACCACACAGCCATCGGAACCCAGCAGGTACTCGCGGTTCAGGCGGGCGTCCTGGCCTGCGAGCGCCGATGAAATCACGCGGGTGGACAGCATGTTGCGATAGAGGCCGGCCTGCGCCAGTTCGAGTACGAAGGGCAACTCCCGGGCCGGGCTGGAGCGGTAACGTGCAACCACCGTATGGGCCGCCGGGAAGCCACCGGTACTGACCACCTCATCCGGGAAAATCCACTTGGGGTCGAAGTCTTCCTGGGGCACCTTGAGCGGTTCGGTGGCGACAAACAGGCCATCGGGACGCTGCAGAATCAAGCCGCCCAGCAGACCATTGCCCTGCAGCAGCGAACGGGCGTGCCGGGCCGCATCGTCCTGGGAATGAAAGGCTGGGCCCAGGCGACGGCGGATGAAGTTGGCGTAGGGGCGCCAGGCCACGCCCCCCTGGCCCACCGCTCCCCGGCGGTCCCAGCACTGGCTGGTGTAGAGCACCCGCAGGTCCGCAGGCCGGGCGACCTGTGACACATAGCGCTGGACGTCCAGCGTCCCGTTGTGCAGGTTCATCCCGGCGATGATCACGCCCGTGCCGTCGGTGGTTTCCTTGAGCAGGGAGGTTGCCGGAGGTTGATAGCGCAACAAGGCGCCATCGTGTGTCGACACATACACCGGCAGTATCGCAGTGGCTGCCGGGCGCGGCAGATGCCGGGCATCCTGTTCGGCGCGCAGCAGCACCTCGGGGGTGATGAAGAACCGCGCCAGCCAGGCCTCGGTGGTGGGCAATCCCGCCGGCACCCATTGCTGCGAAAACAGCAGGCCGGCCAGCTCGAACCCCTTGGCGAATTCGCCACCGGCCAGATAACCGACGCCCCTGGAGGAGTCACTCAACCAACGCCCGCCGGAGGTGATCGCCAGCAGTTCACTGACCACAAACTCATCGCGCTGCGGATGCTTGAGGATGTACGCCGTGCAGCGTTGCGCATCCAGGTTCCTGCCGTACCAGCGCACATGGGCATTGAGTGCCGCGGCATCGAGACTGTCGAAGATCGCGCCGAACGCCGGTGCCTGCAGATCGACTTCGGCGTAGTCGAAGTTGGGCGTCCAGTCGTTGTAGACCCGGCCGCGCGGCCCCCACAGCGCGCTGCGCACCAGCACGCTCAAGGTGCCGGCATCGGCCAGCCGGGCGACGATGTCCACCGGTTTGAGCTGGCCGCTCTCCAGCCGTTCGAAATAGCCATGCTGGCCGGGCTCGCGCTGGGTGTTGCTCAGTACCAGCAGCTCATTGGCAGAACCACTGGGGCGATAGCTGATCAGGTTATTCGGCGAACCGCTCAGATAGGCCGGCAACCGCGATTCGATCACCGAACGGATCTCCACATCGGAGAACAGCGTGGCGTTGACTTCCAGATCGGCCAGCGTCCAGCCAAGACGCCGTTGACGCTCCAGGTCAGCCACGGATAACGCGGTATGCGAACTGTAGCGCGCATAGAGCTGATGGCCAGCAGGCGGCACCAGATAAGCACTGCCGTTGGCAGGGCGCAGCAGGTCGGAGGCGAAGCCGTCGCCGGAAATGGCCACGGGTTCGGTGAACACGAATCGCCCATCGTCTCGCTTGAGGACATACCCGGCATAGGCGTTGCCGCGGCGAACGCCGATGCGTTCATGGGCATGCCGCGCGGCGTCGTCCGCGCTCAGGAACATCCCGCTCAAGGGCAGCGCGCCTGAACCGAGCGGCAAGTGCTCGCTGTCATACAACGGCCCGAGGGTGTTCCACAGGCCACCTTGCTGGACCACCGACAACTCCCCCGCGCGCATCACGCGGCGCACGAAATCCCGCGGCGACAACGTGCCGTCGAGCAGGGCCGCCTCATTACCATTGTCCGCTACGGTTTGACCATCGACGACAAACAGCTCGTTAACGGACCCGGCGCTCGGTACCTGCCAGTGCAGCAAAGCGTTATCGGCGGTGCGCAGATACAGCTTGAGACCGAGCGCGGCGATCTGCATACCGGCGCTGGCGATCGACTGCCTCATGGCATCCACCAGCACCGCCGGCGTAGCGAAACGCTTATAGAGCCATGCGTCCATGGGTGGCAGCCTCTGCGGCGCCTGTGCTGATTGGGCGTGATAGAGGCCCACCAGGCGATAATTCGGCACCAGCCTTGGCTCACCGCGGTCCCCCACGGGAAACAGACTGTCCAGGGTCGTCCCCAACGGCGCCGGCAGCGTAGCGATGTAATTCGAGGTGGTACGGTGTTTCAGCACCACGCCCACGGCCGCCTGCCCCAGCAAGTCGACGCTGCTCAGGGCGACCAGCACTGCACTGTGCCCCATCGACAGCAGCGGGGTAAAAAACGGCATGTCCTGCACCGAGGTGACAGGGCTGCCCAGGGTCCAGCCGTGCAGCACACGCCCCCGCCCCCCACCCCAGACCTTGCTGGCCACCACGACCCGCAAGTCCCCGGCCTGCGCCAGGTTCCACACCGCCCCCTCGAACGCGGTGAGAGGCTGCGCCGGCTCGACCCCCGTCAACTGCCGCAACAGGGACTGTTCCTGCTGGGAACCGCTGCTCGTGTACTTGAGCAATGCGCCGTCAGGACCGGACAGATAATGCACCGGGGTGAAATCACGGTGGGACAGGGCAAACACCTGATCGGCATTCGAGAAGAAGCTGCCGGTCAGCGCGACCTGGTCCGGGTTGAAGCCCGGGTTGTAGCGCTCCACCTCGCCAGGCTCGGCCGGATAGGAACGGTAGAAGCCCTGGCATTCATAAGAGGGCGGAGCAATGAACCGGGCGCGATCATCCGTGCCCAGGAGGGTGAGGAAGTCGAACCGCACGCCGCTGCTGACTTGCGGCTCGGTGGCAAAGAAATGCCCGCCAGGCTTTTTCAGGATGACTCCACCGAACTCACGCTCGCGTCGCGCCCCGATACGCCGGTGAGCCCACAGTGCCGCATCATCCGCAGACACAAACGCCGGGCTCAAGGCCGGCAGGGAAGCCACGGCCGTCGCGGCACTCGGCAGGGACGGCGCAGCGGCAAACGCTCGCCAGTGCCGGTCAACCACGCCAGGCGGCCCCCATAACGCATTGCCCAGGACCACCCGCAGGCGACTGACCCCTGCCAACTTGCGCACGCCTTCGGCAGGCGTATAGGTACCGTTCGCCAGGTCTCTGGCAATCAGGCTGCCGCCCGGCGCCGGCGCGAACAATCGCGTGAATGCGGCCTGGTCCGCCCCTTCCGGCTCCAGCACAAGCAGGCTATCTGCCGCGCCGGAGAGGTAGCCCGGCACGCGCAGTTGATGAATCCTGTGGGCCTCGACGTCAGTAAAGCCCTGGAAGTAGACGCTGGCATCGTCGCGGGTCCACTTCGTCTTGAAACCGGCATCGAGGTTCTCCCATGACAACGCCATGTGCGAGCCGAACCAGGCGTGCAGTTGATAACCACCGGGCAACGCCAATTGTTTGCTGTAAGCGTCCCACGGATAGAACCCCTGGAACCCATAAGGGTTGGTGCCCGCCTGGAGCAATTGCGTCAGAACAAAGTGCTGGTCGGGGTGCTTCAGAATCAGCGCCACATAGGCGCGGTCACGGCGCTCGCCCACCTGCGCATGGGCAAACTGTGCGGCCTTGTCGGCCGACGAAAACGCCTGGCCGAGGGTGGCCTGCTTGAACGGGAAGCGTGCATAGGGCGTCCAATTGTTCTCGACCACGCCTTCCACGTCCCACAGCGGGCTGGTCTGTTCGACGCTCAACTCACCGGCTTCGGCCACCTGTTTCACAAACTGGCGCGGGGTCAGGGTTCCCGCCGCGAGGGCCAGGTCAAGGCCGGGCTCATCGGTGGTGAACAATCGCGTTTCCGCCGGTGAGCCGCTGAACCGGTAGCGCAGCAAGGCATTGTCCTTGGTGCGCAGGTACAGCGAGATGCCCAGCACGGAGGGCGCCGTATGCATGTAGCGGCGGGCCTTGGCAATGTAGGCCGCCAGCTCCCGAGGGCTGAAGAACTGCTGGTACAGCCACGGTTCCACCGTCGGAAACTGCGCCGGCACCGGCCGCGACAGATAGAAGAAACCCTGCAGGTGAAAGCCCTCCGGCAAGGGTGGCCCGCCCGCCAGCAAAGGCAGGTGGTTGTCGGTGGGCAACTGCTCGGCACTGCTGAGTACGAAGGGCTGGGTGGCGGCGAACTCATCGCGCAGCTCATGCTTGAGCAGCAGGGCCATCTGGCTGACATTGGGCATGCGCCGCATGCGCGCCTGCACGGCGTTGAGCGCCTGGGTGACCTCGGGATACACCGCCCCGCAGGCGATGGTGGGCTGGCCGCTGTTCAGTGGCAGATAGGGCCGCCAGCGCTGATCGATGACACCGGGCACCCCGCCCCAGTCATCGCTGGCGACCAGCAACGACAAGCGGCCTACCGACGCCACTTTCCTGATAAAGCCTTCGAGCGTGCCATCGTGACCATCGGCGGGCACAGCCGTGCTGACGTCGTCGATCCAGTCGACAAACTTGCGCTCGGCCTCGGAAAAACCCGGCTGGTACTTGAGCAATACACCCTGTGGTCCCGACAAGTAGGCAGTGCCGAACGCACGCCCTTCATAGTGGTTGAAGACCACATCGCGGGTGGAAAAAAAACTATTGAAGATACGCACCTGGCGATCCCGATAACCGGGGTTGAGCGCCTTGATCTGGGCAAACTGGTCAGGGTGAGAATGCACCCCGCCCACGAGTTTGTAGCCCGCAGGATCGAGGAACTCGTTCTGCGCCCCGCGCTCCAGCAACAGCGAAAAGTCGAACGTCGCCGCCTTGCCGGGAATCGGCTCGGTGGCAAACACTTTGCTATCGGCCAGGCGCTGGAGAATGACACTGCCGTACTCGCGGTCGCGCTTGTCGCCAATGCGCTCGTGCACATAGCGTGCAGCATCGTCGGCACTGATAAACCCAGGGCTGAGGGTGTATCGAAGGCCCCTCGCTGCCGCGCGCTCCTCTCTGGATAAATGCTCTTGCATGACACTCCCTTGATCATGTTCGTCGTCGGTGCCCATGGGCACCGGGCTCGCACAACGCTTGCCATGCAGAAGCGTCCTCGCTTGAACCGCCAGCAGGGCGCTGCATAGTTATCGAGGCCCCCAGGCACTCTTTAGGCGCATCCCCTGCACCGCCAACGCCTGCACGCTCCGCATTGGTGCGTCAACGCCAAGCACCGGGCTCCAGCCCCCGCAAAACCGGGCGTTGCGCCATCGGGCACAGCCCTTGCTAGTACCCCTTCAGCGTTCACATCGGCCTATCAAAAAAAACTAAACGTTTACGGAGACCGCACCATGAAGCGTCGCAGCTTGATCAAGGCTTTCACCCTGTCCGCCTCCATTGTCGCCATGGGCCTGACCTGGACCGTGCAGGCCGCCGAGACCATCAAGGTCGGCATCCTGCACTCGCTGTCCGGGACCATGGCCATCTCCGAAACGTCCCTCAAAGACATGGCGCTGATGACCATCGACGAGATCAACGCCAAGGGCGGGGTGAACGGCAAGATGCTTGAGCCGGTGGTGGTGGACCCGGCGTCGAACTGGCCGCTGTTCGCGGAAAAGGGCCGGCAGCTGCTGACCCAGGACAAGGTCGCCGTGGTGTTCGGCTGCTGGACCTCGGTGTCGCGCAAATCGGTATTGCCGGTGTTCGAAGAGCTCAACGGCCTGCTGTTCTACCCGGTGCAATACGAGGGTGAAGAGATGTCGCCGAACGTGTTCTACACCGGTGCGGCGCCGAACCAGCAGGCGATCCCGGCGGTGGAATACCTGATGAGCGAAGAAGGCGGCAGCGCCAAGCGTTTCTTCCTGCTCGGCACCGACTACGTGTACCCGCGCACCACCAACAAGATCCTGCGTTCGTTCCTGCATTCCAAAGGCGTGGCGGACAAGGACATCGAAGAGGTCTACACCCCGTTCGGCCATGCCGATTACCAGACCATCGTCGCCAACATCAAGAAGTTCTCCGCCGGCGGCAAGACGGCGGTGATTTCCACCGTGAACGGCGACTCCAACGTGCCGTTCTACAAGGAGCTCGCCAACCAGGGTTTGAAGGCGACCGACGTACCGGTGGTGGCCTTCTCCGTGGGTGAAGAAGAGCTGCGCGGCATCGACACCAAGCCGCTGGTGGGCAACCTCGCGGCCTGGAACTACTTCCAGTCAGTGGAGAACCCGGTGAACAAGAAGTTTGTCGCCGACTGGAAAGCCTACGCGAAGAAACACAACCTGCCGGGCGCGGACAAAGCGGTGACCAACGACCCGATGGAAGCCACCTACGTGGGCATCCACATGTGGGCGCAGGCGGCGGAGAAAGCCAAGTCCACCGACGTCGACAAAGTGCGTGAAGCGCTGGGCGGCCAGACCTTCGCCGCGCCGTCGGGCTTCACCCTGACCATGGACAAGACCAACCACCACCTGCACAAGCCGGTGATGATCGGCGAGATCCAATCCGATGGGCAGTTCTCGGTGGTGTGGCAGACCCAGGAGCCGATCCGGGCGCAGCCGTGGAGCCCGTACATTCCTGGCAATGACAAAAAGCCGGACTACGCGGTGAAGAGCAACTAAGTCTCACGACAGATCAAAAATGTGGGAGGGGCGGTGCGACGATTCGACTTGCCCCCGATAGCTGAGTGTCAGGCACTGCATGTGCTGACTGATGCACCGCAATCGGGGGCAAGCCCCCTCCCACAATTGACCGCGTACGATCAGGACAATTTGTATGCCCACTGCCCTGCACCGTTTCATCCTCACGGCCCTGCTATTGCTGCCTTTGGCGGCCCATGCCGGCGACGCCGAAGACTTCCTGGCCGCCAACCCGACGCAACAAGCCAAGCTCCTCCAGGACTGGGCCGCCCGGCCCGACCCGGCGCGCATCGAGTTGGTGGACGCCCTGCAACAAGGCCAGCTCACGCTCAACGGTGAAACCAGGACCGTACGCCTGAACAACCGCCTGCGCGGCTTGATCGACAACGTGCAGGCCAGCCAGCAACTGCTCGCCGCCGACCCCAAGGTGCGCCTGGCCGCGGCACGCACCCTGCAAAAAAGCGCGCAACCGGCGCAACTCAAATTCCTCGACCAGCAGGTCGCCGCCGAGACAAATGAGGACGTGCACTCCGCCCTCAGCCTGGCCCTGGCCAACCTGCAACTGGTCGACACCGACCCGGCCGTGCGCCTCGCCGCCGTGCGTCTGCTTGGCAGTACCGGCGACCCGCTGGCCCGCACGCGCCTCGAAGCGCTGCTGGCGCCCGGGGTGGAAACCGACGCCGCCGTGCACACCGCCGCCGAGACCAGCCTGGCCCAGGTCAAACGCAAACTGATGCTGGGCGAGATCCTCGGCCAGGCCTTCAGCGGCATGTCCCTGGGCTCGATCCTGCTGCTGGCGGCCCTGGGCCTGGCGATCACCTTCGGCCTGCTCGGCGTGATCAACATGGCCCACGGCGAGATGCTGATGCTCGGCGCCTACTCCACCTATGTGGTGCAGTTGCTGATGCAGCGCTATGTGCCCCAGGCCATCGAGTTCTACCCGTTGATCGCACTGCCGGTGGCGTTCTTCGTCACCGCCGCCATCGGCATGGCCCTGGAGCGTACGGTGATTCGTCACCTGTACGGGCGCCCGCTGGAAACCCTGCTCGCCACCTGGGGCATCAGCCTGATGCTGATCCAACTGGTGCGCCTGGTGTTCGGCGCGCAGAACGTCGAGGTCTCCAACCCTGCGTGGCTGTCCGGCGGGATCCAGGTGCTGCCCAACCTGGTGCTGCCCTACAACCGCATCGTGATCATCGCCTTCGCGCTGTTTGTGGTCGTGCTCACCTGGCTGCTGCTGAACAAGACGCGCCTGGGCCTCAACGTGCGCGCCGTGACTCAGAACCGCAACATGGCCGCCTGCTGCGGCGTACCCACCGGGCGGGTGGACATGCTCGCATTTGGCCTGGGCTCCGGTATCGCGGGCTTGGGCGGCGTGGCGCTGAGCCAGATCGGCAACGTCGGCCCTGACCTGGGCCAGAGCTACATCATCGACTCGTTCCTGGTAGTGGTGCTCGGCGGCGTCGGCCAGTTGGCCGGCAGCGTGATGGCAGGGTTCGGCCTGGGTATCGCCAACAAGATCCTGGAACCGCAGATCGGTGCCGTGCTCGGCAAGATCCTGATCCTCGCGCTGATCATTCTGTTTATCCAGAAACGCCCGCAGGGACTCTTCGCACTGAAAGGACGGGTGATCGACTGATGAACCAGCCATTGATGCTTACGGCCACGCAAAAGGCCGGCCCCCAGGTGACGATTGCAGTCGGCGCGGTGGTGCTGTTGCTGCTGCTGGCCCTGCCGTTGTGCTCGCTGCTGTCGCCGGAAAACCCGCTGCATGTATCGGCCTACACCCTGACCTTGGTGGGCAAGATCCTTTGCTACGCCATTGTCGCCCTGGCCCTGGACCTGGTGTGGGGCTACGCGGGGATGTTGTCCCTGGGCCACGGCCTGTTCTTTGCCCTCGGCGGTTATGCCATGGGCATGTACCTGATGCGCCAGGCCGCAGGCACTGAGCTGCCGGCGTTCATGACGTTTTTGTCGTGGACCGAATTGCCCTGGTATTGGGTCGGCACCGAGCACTTCCTGTGGGCCCTGTGCCTGGTGGTGCTGGCGCCGGGCGTGCTGGCGCTGGTGTTCGGTTTTTTCGCCTTCCGCTCGCGGATCAAGGGCGTGTATTTCTCGATCATGACCCAGGCGCTGACCTTTGCCGGGATGCTGTTGTTCTTTCGCAACGAGACCGGGTTCGGTGGCAATAACGGCTTCACCAACTTCCGCAGCATCCTCGGTTTCGGCATCACCGAACCGGGCACGCGGGCCGTGCTGTTCGTGGCCACGGTGGTGCTGCTGGTGGCGAGCCTGTACATCGGCTGGCGCCTGGCCCGGAGCAAGTTCGGCCGGGTGCTGACCGCCCTGCGCGATGCCGAGAACCGCCTGATGTTCTGCGGCTACGACCCGCGCGGCTTCAAGCTGTTCGTGTGGGTGCTGAGCGCGGTGTTGTGCGGCCTGGCAGGCGCGTTGTACGTGCCGCAGGTGGGCATCATCAACCCGAGTGAAATGTCGCCGACCAACTCCATCGAAGCCGCCGTGTGGGTGGCCCTGGGCGGGCGTGGCACGCTGATCGGGCCGTTGCTCGGCGCCGGTGTGGTCAACGGCATGAAGAGCTGGTTCACCGTGGCCTTCCCGGAGTACTGGCTGTTCTTCCTCGGGGCGCTGTTCATCATCGTCACCCTGTACCTGCCCAAGGGCGTTATCGGGCTGTTGAAGAAATGAGGAACGTCATGCTCGAACCTATTTTCGACGCGGGCAGCGGCCGTGATGCCATCGGCATCGGCCAGGCCGCAGGCACCGGCCTGAACACCCGCCACGGCACCATCCTGACCCTGGAAGATATCAGCGTCAGCTTCGATGGGTTCAAGGCGCTCAACGACTTGAACCTGTACATCGGCGTCGGTGAATTGCGCTGCATCATCGGCCCCAACGGCGCGGGCAAGACCACCCTGATGGACGTGATCACCGGCAAGACCCGGCCCAGCCACGGCAAGGCCTGGTTTGGCGAAACTCTCGACTTGACCAGCATGAGCGAAGTGCAGATCGCCCAGGCCGGTATCGGCCGCAAGTTCCAGAAGCCCACGGTGTTCGAAGCCCTGAGCGTGTTCGAAAACCTGGAGCTGGCGCAGAAGACCGACAAGTCGGTGTGGGCCAGCCTGCGTGCGCGCCTGAGCGGTGAGCAAAAGGATGGTATCGATGAAGTGCTCGACACCATCCGCCTCACCGCTTCGGTGCATCGGCCCGCCGGGCTGCTCTCCCACGGGCAAAAACAGTTCCTGGAAATCGGCATGCTGCTGATGCAAGACCCGCAACTGTTGCTGCTGGACGAACCGGTGGCGGGCATGACCGACGCCGAGACCGAATTCACCGCCGAACTGTTCAAGCGCCTGGCGGGCAAGCATTCGTTGATGGTGGTGGAACACGACATGGGCTTTGTCGGCTCGATTGCCGATCACGTCACCGTGTTGCACCAGGGCAGCGTGCTGGCCGAAGGGTCGCTGGAACAGGTGCAGGAAAATGAGCGGGTGATCGAGGTGTACCTCGGTCGCTAAGGAGAACTGAACATGCTGCAAGTCGACAAGCTGCACCAGTACTACGGCGGTAGCCACATCCTGCGCGGGCTGTCCTTTGACGTGAAGATCGGCGAAGTCACCTGCCTGCTCGGCCGTAACGGCGTGGGCAAGACCACCCTGCTCAAATGCCTGATGGGGTTGCTGCCGGCCAAGGAAGGCGTGGTGAACTGGGAGGGCAAGGCCATCACCGGCTTCAAGCCGCACCAGCGCGTGCACGCCGGCATCGCCTACGTGCCCCAGGGCCGGGAGATTTTCGGGCGGCTGACGGTGGAAGAAAACCTGTTGATGGGGCTGTCGCGTTTCCCCGGTGCCGAAGCCAAGGAAGTGCCGGCGTTTATCTATGAACTGTTCCCGGTTTTGCTGCAAATGAAGCACCGACGCGGCGGCGATTTGTCCGGCGGCCAGCAGCAACAGTTGGCCATCGGCCGCGCCCTGGCCAGCCGCCCGCGCCTGTTGATCCTCGATGAGCCCACCGAAGGCATCCAGCCTTCGGTGATCAAGGAGATCGGCGCCGTGATCAAGAAGCTCGCGGCGCGCGGCGATATGGCGATCCTGCTGGTGGAGCAGTTCTACGACTTTGCCGCCGAACTGGCCGACCAGTACCTGGTGATGTCGCGCGGTGAAATCGTGCAGCAGGGCCGTGGTGAAAATATGGAGAGTGAGGGTGTGCGCGGTTTGGTTACCATCTAACCTGTAGCGTCCTGACGATAAGCACAAGAAACCATGAACCTGCCCGTTTCCCCTGCCCTGTTCACCCCCAGCTGGCACGCCGAGCTGGACCTCGGCTACGCGCGTTTCGGCGACACCACGCGCCCGGTGATGCGCCGTCACCTTGGCCCGCTGCGGGTGCAAAAGCACCTGTACGCCGAAGGCCCCGAGGTGTGCCAGCACATCATCGTGCACCCGCCCGGCGGGATTGCCGGCGGCGACCGCCTGGACATCCGCGCCCATGTCGCCGAGGGTGCCTGGGCGCAATTGACCAGCCCCGGCGCGGCGAAGTGGTATCGCGCCAGCGGTCCGGCGTATCAGCAACTTGATCTCACCGTGGAGGCCGGCGCGACCCTGGAATGGCTGCCCCAGGAAACCATCGTGTTCAGCGCCGCCCAGGCCGAACTCAGCACCCGCATCGACCTGCACGGCGATGCACGGCTGCTCTACTGGGACGTGATCGCCCTGGGGCGCCCGGCCAGTGGCGAGCGCTTCGACCTGGGCCACTTTCAATCGCACCTGGATATCCGCCGCGACGGCCAGTTGCTCTGGCACGAGCGCCAGCGCATTGTGGGCGCCGATGGCCTGCTCGACTCGCCCATCGGCCTGGATGGCCAACCGGTGTTCGCCACCCTGCTGGTGACCGGCGACATCGAGCCCGAATTACTCGAACGCTGCCGCGCCCTGCCCCACGCCGTGCGCGGCGACCTGACCCAACTGCCCGGCTTGCTGGTCGCCCGCTGCCTGGCCAGTGAAGCGCTGCTGGCGCGGGGGTGGTTGATTAATTTATGGAAATTGTTACGCCCGGCGGTGCTAGGACGGGAAGCAGTTTCACCACGAATATGGAGCACATGAAGATCAAAATGTGGGAGGGGGCTTGCTCCCGATGGCGGTGGGTCAGTGAAAGATGTATTGCCTGACACCCCCCATCGGGGGCAAGCCCCCTCCCACACTTGATCTCTGTTGTATTTAAGAATGCATTCTTTGAAGGACCTTGAACCATGGACCTGACCCCACGGGAAAAAGACAAACTGCTGATCTTCACCGCCGGCTTAGTCGCCGAACGGCGCCTGGCGCGCGGTGTGAAGCTCAACTACCCGGAAACCATCGCCTATATCTCCGCCGCCTTGATGGAAGGCGCCCGCGATGGCCGCACCGTGGCCGACCTGATGCACTACGGCACCACCCTGCTCAGCCGTGAACAGGTGATGGAAGGCATCCCGGAAATGATCCCGGATATCCAGGTGGAAGCCACCTTCCCCGACGGCACCAAGCTGGTGACCGTCCACCAGCCGATTGCGTGAGGGCTGGCCATGATTCGTGATGCAACCGAGCAAGACCTGCCGGCGATCCGCAACATCTACAACGACGCGGTACTCAACACCACGGCAATCTGGAACGAACAACCGGTGGACCTGGCTAACCGCCAGGCCTGGTTCAATGCGCGCCAGGTCCAAGGCTATCCGATCCTGGTCGCGATGGAGAACGATGAAGTCACCGGTTACGCCTCATTCGGCGATTGGCGCCCGTTCGAAGGCTTTCGCTACAGCGTCGAACACTCGGTGTATGTACGCAACGACCAGCGCGGCAAGGGCCTCGGCCCACGGCTGATGCAGGCCCTGATCGAACGCGCCAGAACCTGTGGCAAACACGTGATGGTGGCGGCCATCGAAAGCGGCAACCAGGCCTCGATCCGTCTGCATGAGCGCCTGGGTTTCGTCACCACCGGGCAAATGCCTCAGGTGGGCATCAAGTTCGGCCGCTGGCTGGACCTGACCTTTATGCAACTGACATTGAATCCGGGCGCGCAACCGCCCAAGGAGTGAGTTCGATGAACGCCGCGCAACTGCGTCGAGTCAATGCTGAAAGTTTTGCCCACTACCGTCGGGGCCTGATCGAGCTGTTGCTGGATGCGGTCAAGCACGGTGCGTCGGTGGGTTTCATGGCCGACTTCGATGAGGCCCAGGCCCGTGCCTATCTGGACGGCGTACAGGCGAGCATTGAAGACGCCAGCCTGTTGCTGTGGGTGGTGGTGCGCGATGAGCAGGTGATCGCCAGCGTGCAGTTGGCGCTGTGCCAGAAAGCCAACGGCCTGAACCGCGCCGAAGTGCAAAAGCTGCTGGTGCACAGCAACGCGCGGCGCCACGGCCTGGGCCAACAATTGATGAACACCCTGGAACTCGCCGCGCGCCAGCACAAGCGCGGCCTGCTGTACCTGGACACCGAAGCCGGCTCGCCTGCCGAAGCCTTCTACCAGTCGCTGCGCTACACCAAGATCGGTGAACTGCCCGACTACTGCCAAAGCCCGGACGGGCGCTACAGCCCGACCGCCATCTACTTCAAGACCCTGGGGCAACCTGCATGATTCCTGGCGAATATCAGATCCAGCCTGGCGAGATCGAACTCAACGTCGGCCGACGCACCGTCACCCTCAGTGTGGCCAACAGCGGCGACCGGCCGATCCAGGTGGGTTCGCACTACCATTTTTTCGAGACCAATGACGCGCTGACATTTGACCGCCCATTGAGCCGTGGCATGCGCCTGAATATTCCGGCGGGCACGGCGGTGCGGTTCGAGCCGGGGCAGAGCCGTGAGGTCGAGCTGGTGGATTTGAGCGGCGGGCGGCGGGTGTTCGGGTTTGCCGGGCGGATCATGGGTGACCTTTAGGGCCTCATCGGGGGCAAGCCCCCTCCCACAGGGGAACGCATTCCAAAGGTGGGAGGGGGCTTGCCCCCGATAGCGATTTCACATTCAACACAAATATTTCAGGGCACACACATGAAAATCAGCCGCCAAGCCTACGCCGACATGTACGGCCCCACCCTCGGTGACAAGGTCCGCCTGGCCGACACCGAGCTGTTCGTCGAAGTCGAGCAGGACTTCACCGTCTACGGCGAAGAAGTGAAATTCGGCGGCGGCAAAGTGATCCGCGACGGCCAGGGCCAGAGCCAATTGCTCGCCCATGAAGTCGTCGACACCCTGATCACCAACGCGCTGATCATCGACCACTGGGGCATCGTCAAGGCCGACGTCGGCTTGAAGAACGGCCGCATCCACGCGATCGGCAAGGCCGGTAACCCGGATATCCAGCCCGGCGTGACCATGGCCATCGGCGCCAGCACCGAAGTGATCGCCGGCGAAGGCATGATCCTCACCGCCGGCGGCATCGACTCCCACGTGCATTTCATCTGCCCACAGCAGATCGAAGAGGCGCTGACCAGCGGTGTCACCACCATGATCGGCGGCGGCACCGGGCCGGCCACCGGCACCAACGCCACCACCTGCACCTCCGGGCCCTGGCACCTGGCGCGCATGCTGCAGGCCAGCGACTCGTTCCCGATGAACATCGGGTTTACCGGCAAGGGCAACGCCAGCTTGCCCGAGCCGTTGATCGAACAGGTCAAGGCCGGCGCCATCGGCTTGAAGCTGCACGAAGACTGGGGCACCACGCCCGCCAGCATCGACAACTGCCTGAGCGTCGCCGACCAGTACGACGTACAGGTGGCGATCCACAGCGACACCCTCAACGAATCCGGCTTTGTCGAAACCACCCTGGCCGCTCTCAAGGGCCGCACCATCCACACCTACCACACCGAAGGTGCCGGCGGCGGCCACGCGCCGGACATCATCAAGGCCTGCGGCTTTCCCAACGTGCTGCCCAGCTCCACCAACCCGACGCGGCCGTTCACGCGCAACACCATCGACGAGCACCTGGACATGTTGATGGTCTGCCATCACCTGGACCCGAGCATTGCCGAAGACGTGGCCTTCGCCGAAAGCCGCATCCGCCGTGAGACCATCGCCGCCGAAGACATCCTGCACGACCTCGGCGCGTTCTCGATGATCAGCTCCGACAGCCAGGCCATGGGCCGCGTCGGTGAAGTGATCACACGCACCTGGCAGACCGCCGACAAGATGAAGAAACAGCGCGGCGCCCTGCCCGGTGACGGCCCGGGCAACGATAACTTCCGCGCCAAGCGCTACATCGCCAAGTACACCATCAACCCGGCGATCACCCACGGCATCAGCCATATCGTCGGCTCCATCGAAGTGGGCAAATGGGCTGACCTGGTGCTGTGGCGTCCGGCGTTTTTCGGCATCAAGCCGACCCTGATCCTCAAGGGCGGCGCGATTGCGTCCAGCCTGATGGGCGATGCCAATGCGTCGATCCCCACCCCGCAGCCGGTGCACTATCGCCCGATGTTCGCCGGTTTCGGCAGCTCATTGCATGCCACCAGCCTGACCTTTATCAGCCAGGCAGCCCTGGACGCAGGCTTGCCGCAAGCCCTGGGACTGAAGAAACAGATTGGGGTGGTGAAAGGGTGTCGCGATGTGCAGAAAACCGACCTGATCCACAACGATTACCTGCCGGATATCGAGGTGGACCCACAGACCTATCAGGTCAAGGCCGACGGGGTGCTGCTGTGGTGTGAGCCGGCGGATGTGTTGCCGATGGCGCAGCGGTATTTCCTGTTCTGACTTGAAACCTGTGGTGAGGGAGCTTGTGCCCTCACCACAAATCCCCTTAGAACTGCTCGCGCGGATTGAACGCGGCTTTTTTGGCCAGCTCCTGCCACAACGCCTTCACGTCGTCATCGCCTGCCGGTGGCATCACCGCCTTGAGCTGCACGTACAGGAAGCCACGCTGCCCGGCCTTGTTCAGCAAGCCATGGCCCTTGGCGCGCATGCGCTGGCCGTTCTGGCTGCCGGCCGGCACCTTGAGGTTGATCTTGCCGGTCAGGGTCGGCACGGCCACTTCCGCGCCCAACGCCAACTCCCACGGCGCCAGCGGCAGGTTGATGATCAGGTTTTCGCCGTCCACTTCGAACTTCGGGTGCGGCGCAAACTTGACGATCAGGTACAGGTCACCGTTGGCCCCGCCGCCAACACCCGGTGCGCCCTGGCCCTTGAGGCGAATACGCTCACCGTCGGCCACGCCGGCGGGGATCTTCACGTTCAGGCTCTTGGTGGTGTTGCTGACATGCCGGCCCGAGGCGTCGTATTGCGGCACCTGGAAGCTGATCTGCTTGGACTCGGTGGACAGTGTCTCTTCGAGGAACACCGACAGCTGCATCTCCACGTCCTGGCCTTTACGCCCGGTTGGACGGCGCTGGCCGCCACCGAAGGCATCGCCACGCCCGCCAAAGATCGAGCTGAAGAAGTCGGAAAAATCCTCGGTGCCCTGGCCACCGCCAAACCCGCCACGGCTCTGCCAGCCTGGCGGGCCCTGGAACGGCTGGCCATGCTGGCCGTATTTGCGCAGTTCGTCGTATTCGGCGCGCTTGTCGGCGCTTTTAAGCGCTTCATAGGCTTCGGACGCGTCCTTGAACTTGGCTTCGGCGTCTTTTTCCTTGCTCACGTCCGGGTGATATTTGCGCGCGAGCTTGCGATAGGCGGCCTTGATTTCCTTGTCATCGGCGCTCGGCTCGACACCCAGAATCTTGTAGTAGTCTTTGAAATCCATCGGCGGTTCACCATCCTTAATCGAGATCGCACAGCCCGGGGCACAACGTGCGCTGGTTTGCACCTGTTGAGTCTTGTGGCCTGGGGGTGCGTCAAAGTGTTATCGGCGCTTGCCGTATGCACCAGATGTGGGGGCGAATGCTGAACTTTCAAGCACGATTTAACGGATGGTCGGCCTACGCATCCGCCCTCGACTGGCATACACTGCGCGGCCGTTTTTCAACCGGAACCCGATAGACATGAAAAACCCATCCCCAGCCCGTGCCTGCGGTATCGACTTCGGCACGTCCAACTCCACCGTCGGCTGGATCCGCCCCGGCATGGAAACGCTTATCGCGCTGGAGGACGACAAGATCACCCTGCCGTCGGTGGTGTTCTTCAACTTCGAGGAGCGCCGCCCGGTCTACGGTCGCCTGGCCCTGCACGAATACCTGGAGAACTACGAAGGCCGGCTGATGCGCTCGCTCAAGAGCCTGCTGGGTTCCAAGTTGATCAAGCACGACACCAGCGTATTGGGCACGGCGATGCCGTTCACCGACCTGCTGGCGCTGTTTATCGGCCAGCTCAAGAGCCGCGCCGAAGCCACCGCCGGCCGCGAATTCGAAGAAGTGGTGCTGGGCCGCCCGGTGTTTTTCGTCGATGACGACCCGATGGCCGACCAGGAAGCCGAAAACACCCTGGTCGACGTGGCGCGCAAGATCGGTTTCAAGGACATCTCGTTCCAGTACGAACCGATTGCCGCTGCGTTCGACTACGAGTCCACCATCGAGAAGGAAGAGCTGGTACTGATCGTCGACATCGGCGGAGGTACGTCCGACTTCTCGCTGGTGCGCCTGTCCCCGGAGCGCCGCCACAACGACAACCGCCAGGACGACATCCTCGCCACCGGCGGCGTGCACATCGGCGGGACCGACTTCGACAAGCAACTGTCCCTGGCCGGCATGATGCCGCTGTTCGGCTATGGCAGCCGCATGAAAAGCGGTGCCTACATGCCCACCAGCCACCACATGAACCTGGCGACCTGGCACACCATCAACTCGGTGTACTCGCAGAAATCCCAGCTGGCCCTGGGCAGCATGCGCTATGACATCGAAGACACCGGCGGCATCGATCGCCTGTTCAAGCTGATCGAACAGCGCGCCGGGCACTGGCTGGCCATGGAAGTGGAAGAGACCAAGATCCAGCTCACCCACGAAGACAGCCGCCACGTGCCGCTGGACCGGGTTGAAGCGGGGTTGAGCGTGGACCTGAGCCGCGCGCTGTTCGAGTCGGCCATCGATGGCTTGCTGGAGCGCGTGCGCAACAGCGTGACGCAGTTGCTCACCGATGCTTCGGTAGCGGTGGCCCAGGTGGACACGGTGTTCTTCACCGGCGGTTCCAGCGGCATCCCGGCGCTGCGCCACAGCATCTCGGCCATGCTGCCGAATGCCCGGCATGTGGAAGGCAATATCTTTGGCAGCATTGGCAGTGGCTTGGCGATTGAGGCGAGCAAGCGCTACGGCTGCTGAGTTTCACCTGAAATACCGTGGTGACTTCATCGGGGGCAAGCCCCCTCCCACACTGACCGTGTTCACAAGTCGACCGGTGTAGACACATTAAATGTGGGAGGGGGCTTGCCCCCGATGGGGCCCGCCCAGGCAACACACGCCTTAAACCATACCCCCGAGCTTCAGCTCACTCTTCAGATACGCATAGTAAATCGGCCCCGCCACCACCCCCGGCAAACCAAACGCCGCTTCAAACACCAGCATCGCCAGGAGCAACTCCCACGACTTGGCACTGATCTGCCCGCCGACGATGCGCGCGTTGAGGAAGTACTCGACCTTGTGGATCACGATCAGATACCCCAGCGCCGCCACCGCCACCCAGATCGACAACGACAGCGCGACGATGGTGATCAGGGTGTTGGACATCAGGTTGCCAATCACCGGCAACAGGCCGAGCAGGAAGGTCAGCACGATCAGGGTCTTGGTCAGCGGCAGGTGGATGCCGCACAGCGGAAGCACCACGGCGAGGAACACGGCGGTGAAGGCGGTGTTGAGCGCGGCGATCTTGATCTGCGCGAAGACGATATTGCGAAAGGCCTGGACCAGCAGGTGCAGGCGGTCGAACAGCGCGGCTGCCAGGGGTTTGCGCTTGGTCAGGTCGGGCACCCGCTGCAGGGCGATGATCGCACCGAGCACCATGCCGATCAGCAGGGTAACGAACATGTGGGCGGCGTCTTTGCCGACCAGTTGCAGTTCGCTCAGGTGCTTGCTCAGCCAGTCGCCGATGGCTACGCGGAACTCGGCCGCGCTGGCGGGCAGGTAGGCATCGAGGAACGGCGGCAGTTGGCCGCGCGCGCGGTCGACTACGCCCATGAATTTATCCAGGGAAGCCCCGGGGTTTTCCGCCTCATGAAGCAGGAAGCTGATGGCGCCGGCGAAGATCAGGGCCAGCACGCTGACGATCAGGGTGCCGAGCAAGGCCACCGCCAGCCAGCGCGCGCGGCGCCCTTCGATCAGCCGTTGCAGTTGGGGGGTGAGCATGTTGACCAGTTCATAGACCAACAGGCCGGCCAGCAGGCTGGGCAGCAATTTCAGCGGCAATACCAGCAGCAACCCGCCGAAAATGATGATGTAGCTGGCCAGCAATAACACGTGACGCTGAGAAAACGTTGGCATACAGCCTCAAAACGAACGGCGTTAAAGGATGGGCAGTCTGCCAGCCTTGAGAGAATCAAGCGAGTGGATAGGTTGCGAATACGATCAAGTGTGGGAGGGGGCAAGTCGAATAGTCGCCCCCTCCCACAAGGGGATTCGCGTACTCAACTGCCCTTGAGGCAGGTGCTCATGAACGTCTTGCGGGCATCGCCGGTCAGCGCCTTGGTTTTCGCCGACGCATTGCAATCCTTCATCTTCTGCTGTTGCGGGGTGAGCGTCTTCGCATCATTGGCCGCCGGCGCCGACAGGCAGGTTTTCATGAAAGCCTTGCGCTCGTCGCCCTTGAGCGTCTTGGTAGTGGCTTCGGCATTGCAGGTGGTCATCTTGTTTTGCTGGGCGGTGGCGGCAAAGCCTTGGGAACACAGCAGCAGGCCCATCATCAACAACGGAATACGCAGCATCTTCATGGAGTTTTCTCCCTGTTACCGTGCCGGGAGGCACGGCCTACCCAGCAGTGTAGCCAAACCTTGTTACATCTTCATCGGCTACGAATATTCGTCCGCCGGTACTGCTCCGGGGTGCAGCCGGCCTGGCGCTGGAACATCGCGATAAACGCCGAGGCGCTGCTGTAGCCGAGGTCAAACGCCACATTTTGCACACTGCGCTCGCTGTCGAGGGCTTCGATGGCGGCGAGGTAGCGCAGGCGCTGGCGCCATTCGCCAAAGCTCATGCCCAGCTCACGCACAAATTGCCGCGCCAGGGTGCGCTCGCTGACATGCACTTGTTCGGCCCAGTGCGCCAGGGGACGGTTGTCAGCGGGGTCGGCCTGCATGCCTTCCAACACGCCGAGCAGCCCGGGGTGGCGGGCGTAGGGCAAAAAACCCTCGTGGATCGGCGCCTGCCTGAGCTGATCGACCAGCACCTGGGCCAGGCGGATGTCGGCCTCGGTGTGCGGGATGTTGACGTCACGCTGGGCGAAGTCGCTGAGGATGGCCTTGAGGATGTCGCTGATGGCCAGGGTGCAAGGCTGCTTGGGCAAGTGCTCGCAGAGCGGCGGCGAAAGGCCCACCGAACGGTAGACAATCGCCTCGGCGTTGTAGGAGCTGTGTTCGGTACTGGGTGGGACCCACACCGCGTACTGCGGCGGCGATATAAAGCGGTTGCCGGCCACTTCCATGCGCATCACGCCGCTGGCGGAGTAGTCCAGTGAGCCCCAGACATGCTGGTGCGGGGTGCACTCCGTGTCGGGGGCAAAGTCGGAGTAGCGGAAGTACACGGGGCTTGGCAGGCGGGCAAAATCCGCGAGGCGTACGGTGTGTCTGGCCATATTGTCTGGATATAGAGGTCGTTTGTCTGGATCGCAGTATAGGCTTCGATCCAGACAAGGGATAATCCGGCCTCATCAACACACTTGGTTTCTTTCGATGCAATACGCGTATCCCCTGCTGGCCATCTTTATCTGGGCCGGCAATACCGTGGTCAATAAATTGGCCGTGGGTTCGATCTTCCCGGCTGAAATCGGCTTTTATCGCTGGTTGCTCGCGGCCCTGCTCTTCACGCCGTTCATGCTCAAGCCGGTCATCGCCCACTGGCCGCTGATCCGCCCGAACCTGGGCAAGATCGGCATCCTTGGCGTGCTGGGCATGGCGGTGTACCAGAGCCTGGCGTACTACGCTGCCTCGCTGACCAGCGCCACCAATATGGGCATCATCCTGTCGTTGATGCCGTTGATGGCCTTGACGGCGGCCATCATCAGCCTGGGCCAGCGCCTGACCTTTGGCGCACTGACGGGGGCGGTGCTGTCATTCGCAGGGGTGGTGGTGGTGGTGTCGGCCGGCAGCCTCGGCGCGTTGCTGCAGCACGGCGTGAATCTGGGCGATGCGATGATGCTGGTCGCGACCCTGGCGTACGCGGTCTACAGCACCCTGTTGAAAAAATGGCAACTGCGCCTGCCGCCGCTGGTGCTCCTGTATTTGCAGGTGCTGGTGGCGGTGGTGGTGCTGTTTCCGCTGTTTCTGTTCTCGGCAAAAGCCGGCCTGGGCTGGACGAATATTCCGCTGGTGCTCTATGCATGCTTGCTGGCTTCGATGCTGGCGCCACTGGCGTGGATGCACTCGGTGAAGACCCTGGGCCCCAGCCGCACCACGTTGTTTTTCAACCTGCTGCCGTTGATTACCGCATTGATTGCGGCCGTGGTGCTCAGGGAAGAATTGGCGTTGTATCACCTGGTGGGCGGCTTGCTGACCTTGGGCGGGGTGATTTTGTCGGAGCGTTGGACCACGCCAGTGCGCCGCCAGGCTTAAACCCCGGCCGCCTTCAGGCGCTGGGCATGCTCGACGAACAACCGAATCGGCTCGGCGCCCTTGCCGACCAGGCCCATGGATTGGTTGACGATGTCGAAGTGGTCCAGGGCGTAGTCATCGCCGATCACCCGCCCCAGGTGCGAGCTGCAGCGCCCGACCATGCCGTCGCACTGGCCCTTCTCGCGCACGAAGCTGCGGGCGAACAATCGGCAACTTCGATTCGTCCCGTCCAGCAGGTTGCGTCCGCGATCGGTCTTGCCCGGTTGCAAGGTGCCAGACCATGAGTAGTAGCGCACGCCATTGTCCACCTCCGCCCCGTGCCCGCCCCAGGTATGCGGCAACCCTTGGGGATACTTGCGGTTGAACAGCGCCACGCCTGCGCTGGTCAGGGAATGGTGGGACGCCTGCAAGTCCGCCTTGAAACGCGGGCCGCGATAGCCGGTTTCCAGCAGGCTCATCACCGTTGCAACCAGATGAAACAGCGCGCTCATCAGCCGGCCCTTCACGCTGTCGGCCGGATAATGGGCGTGGATATGGTCCGCCAGTTCCGAACCGTGGTTGGGCCCGGCCACCGACGTCACCGACGCCACCCACTCCGGGCGCTTGGCCGCCGCATAACGGGCGGTTAGCGCGCCCTGGCTATGGCCGATCAGGTTGACCTTGTCGGCGCCGGTCTCAAGGCGAATGCGCTCGATCTGCGCCAGCAACTGCTCGCCACGCACCTCGCTGGAGTCCAGCGGCGCCACCTGGATGGGAAACACCTGCGCCCCACCCGCCCGCAGTGCCGGGACAATGCCATACCAGTAGGGGAAGAACCCCAGGCGCACGAACCCCAGCATGCCGGGCACCAGCACCAAGGGATAACGCGTGGCTAACGACTGCGACATGAAGCGAACGTCCTTGATCAAGAGAGGATGATGGCAGGCTAGCCCAATTCCGGCGACGCGCTGATGACACGCCTGGCAAATCCAATAAAACTTTTTGCTGCGCCCGTGACTCACAACTGGGAGCGATCACGCCGACAGAGCGTGGCGTAAAACCGGATTAGCCCCAGGAGATTGAGATGACTGAAGCAAACTTGACTGACGTTGCGACCCTGCGCAGCCGCGCCCGCCAGAACGTCGAAAACGGTGCCGTGACCGAGGGCTATGACGCCGACCGCGAAGAGATCATCCGCCTGCTCAACGGCTCCCTGGCCACTGAACTGGTGTGTGTGCTGCGCTACAAGCGTCACTACTTCATGGCCAGCGGCGTTAAAGCGGCCGTCGCCGCGCAGGAATTCCTCGAACACGCCACCCAGGAAGCCGAGCACGCCGACAAACTCGCCGAACGCATCGTGCAGCTGGGCGGCGAGCCGGAGTTCAACCCGGACCTGCTGTCGAAGAACTCCCACGCCCAATACGTGGCCGGTAACAGCTTGAAGGAAATGGTCTACGAAGACCTGGTGGCCGAGCGGATCGCGGTGGACAGCTACCGCGAAATCATCCAGTACATCGGTGATAAGGATCCGACCACGCGCCGTCTGTTTGAAGAGATCCTGGCTCAGGAAGAAGAGCATGCGGACGATATGGCCGACATCCTCGAAAGTCTCTAAGCAGCGCAATTCAAAAAAATGTGGGAGGGGGCTTGCCCCCGATGCGTCGTTTCAGCCACTGCATCTGGTGACTGACACTCCGTCATCGGGGGCAAGCCCCCTCCCACATTGGGGTTTGTGCTCTATCTGCTAGCCTTTCACCGTCTTCGGCGCCTTGCCTTCCTTCATCTGCTGCAACAACGGTGCGCACTGGTTCGGCGCATCGGCGCTCGGTGCCACCAGCGCCAACAGGCCCGCTGCCGGGCCGGCGATCACGCCCAGTGCCACCATGCCCGCGCCACGCAGGGCCAGGGGAATGGCTTTTACACCCGCGTTGGGCTTGATGAACGGGCCGTTGACATACAACGGCGAACGCAGGGAAAACAGGCGGAAACCCTTGGATTCTGGGGTGATGGTCAGGTCGAGCTGTTCGGTGGCCATGTTGGCGGTGCCATCGATATAGATGATCGCGTTCTCGGTATCGAACACAAACAAGCGCGTGGTTGCCAGGCCGGTCTTGATCCCGAAGTCCGCCGCCGCGCAGTTGATCTTCACTTCCTTGTCGCCGAACAGGCGCCCCACCACGTAGTTGCCAACGTTGAGCCCGGCAATTTCCATCAGGCCACGGCTGATGGCGCCGTCGTTGATCAGCATCTTCAGGTCACCGTTGGAGGTGCCCAGCAGCGCCGCGACGGAGTTGCCACGCCCGGAAAGATCGGCATCGCCGTTGAGTTCACCGAAGCTGGTTTTCATCGGTTCGAAGGTCGGGAACAACTGTTTGAGCTTGAAGTTGCGCGCAGTCAGTTTGGCGCGGCCTTCCATCGGCGTGGTGCGGCCGTTCAAGCGAATCTGCGCATCCAGCCTGCCGCCGGCGACGCCGAATCGCAGCGGTTCCAGGTTCAGTTCGCCGTCGTTGAGCACCAGGTGGGTATAGAGGTCGGTGAAGGGCAACTCGGCACTGTGCACGATGCGTTTGCCGGTGAATTCCACATCGGCATCCATGTCGCGCCAGCGCTCGGTGCGGAACTCTTCCACCGGCAGCACTTTGGTCGCCGGCTGTTTGCTCTCACCGCCACGCGCTTTTTGCTTGGCGTTGGAGTCGGCACCGATCAGGGGGGCGAGGTCGCTCATCAGCAATTGGTTGGACACCAACGCACCGCTGAGCTTGGGACGTGGCTGGCTGGCGACATAGGCGAGACTGCCGTGAATATCGCTGTTGCCGATCTTGCCGTTGAAGTTCTCGTAGCTGAATGACGCGCCGCTGGCCTCGTGCAACTTGGCGATCAGGTGGCCGTCAGTGGAGTAGGCCGGCGAATCCGGCAAGGTGACGCCGGTCAGCGGGTAGAGGTTACCCAGGCTGCTGCCGGACAGTTTCAGGCGCAGGTCCAGGGCGCCGAGGTTCAACGGGTCGGTCAAGGTGCCGGCCAACGCGATGCTGGTATCGGCAATCTTGACCTGGGCTTGCAGCGGAAACGGCTTGGCCGCGTCCTGCAAGGCCAGCAGGCCGCCGATCTTGCCGCTGCCGTCGAGCTTCTGGCCGTGGTACTGGCCCTTGACCTTGAGGGCGAACGCATAGTCCTGGGGCGCGGAGCCTTTTTCCAGGGCCTTCCTGGCATCGGCGTCGCCGACGATCTCGCCGAACGGGATCGGCTTGCCCAGGGGGTCGATGATCACGTCCAGCTGAGTCTTGAGGGTCTGGTCGTCGAGGGTTACGTGGCCCTTGTCGAACCCGACGGCGCCGATGTCCACCACCCAGTTGGAAGGTTCGGCGTCGGGGTCCTTGGGGTCGAACGTGAACGTCCAGTTGGCGCGGCCATCGGCCAGGCGCTGCAACTCGGCACTCGGCTCGGTGAGGTCGATACGCGGGATCACCACGCGCTGCACCAGCAACGCCAGCGGCGAAATGCGCAGCTCGACCTTTTTCAGCGTGACCATCTGCGGTTTTTTCGACCAGTCGGGGTTGCCCAGGGTCAGGTCCTCGGCAATCACATGGGGCCACGGCACCCAGGCACGCCAGCCGCCTTCATCGGGCTCACGTGCCCACACCACCGCCAGGTTGCCGTTGATGGCAAACGGACGATGCAGTTCTTCGGAGACTTTGGCATTGAGGGGCGGTTTGATGCGGTTCCAGTCAAAGAACACCAGGACCACTACCACCACAGCGATTAACACAACGAAGCTGGCGCAGCTCCACATGACGATTTTACGAGTGCGCGTCATTGCACAGGACTCCTGAATACGACCGGCTGAACCAACACCTGTAGGACAGCTTATAAAACTACGACTGGCAAACCGCTCGTGGGTTTAACCCAATCTCCGATTTACCCTTGAAAACCTGCTTTCCTGACCGTTTCGACAGATTCGATCATCCACGGCGCACCATTGTTACCCATGTTCGTGTCGAAAATACCCACCTCGGTGCAAAACCGCGTGCTTGAGAGGCCCGATCTAGAGCCTCCCTGACGAACAATCAATTCTGTTGATTATTACCATTGTGTTTATGAACTTTTATATCGACTTATCGAGAGTAGCATTAGCCCTGTACCCACTTTATCGCCCTCCCAAGGAGCAACCCATCATGAAACGCCAAGTACTCGCTACCGTCCTGTTATCCATCCTGGCTTCCAGCGCCTTTGCCCTGCCAGCCGCCGAACAGGTTACCCCACAAGCCAAGGCCGACGCCGTTCACTTCAACCAGACCCTGGCCCGCAGCGGTTCGCAAGAAGACGAGAACCGTGACTACGCCAAAGGTGCTGTCGCTGAAAACGGTTCGGAACACGCCAACAAGCGCGCCTACGCTGAAGGTGTTGCCGAAGGTGGCCGTGATCGCCTGGAACAGAAAGGTCTGGTTGAAGGGGGTGCGGAACAAGCCAACGAGCGTGCCTACGCCGAAGGTGTTGCCGAAGGTGGTGCTGATCGCCTGCAAGAACTGCATCAAGCTCAGAGCTGACCCCGTGGTGGCCCAGAAAAAAGCCCGATCTGCCGACCGGGCTTTTGACTTTTTGTAGAGCCTGTCACGCAACATCCTCACCTATCCCCCGCCAAGTTCGACGTCAATGAAGCTGTTTTGCTAGAGTGCGTCGCTGTACTTGCCGACAAAGCCCGCCCGCCCATGCTGCCCCGCGCCGAACAGAAGCAACAAACCCGCCTCGCCCTGATGGACGCTGCCCGCCATCTGATGGAGTGTGGCCGTGGGTTTGGCAGCCTGAGCCTGCGTGAAGTGGCCAAGACCGCAGGCATTGTCCCCACCGGGTTCTATCGCCACTTTGCCGATATGGACCAGCTTGGACTTGTATTGGTGAGTGAGGTGGGCCAGACCTTTCGCGCCACCATTCGCCTGGTGCGTCACAACGAATTCGTGATGGGCGGCATTATCGATGCCTCAGTGCGGATTTTTCTCGATGTGGTCTCGGCCAACCGCTCGCAATTCCTGTTCCTGGCCCGCGAGCAATACGGCGGTTGCCTGGCGGTGCGCCAAGCCATCGGTGCCCTGCGTGAAGACATCACCCGCGACCTGGCGGCCGACCTGACGCTGATGCCCAAACTGCAGCACCTGGACGCCGAAGGGTTGCACGTGATGGCCGACCTGATCGTCAAAAGCGTGTTTGCCACCCTCCCCGACATCATCGACCCGCCCGCCCAGGCCTTGCCTGCCCACCTCACGCCCCAGGCGAAAATCACCCAGCAACTGCGCTTTATTTTTATCGGCCTCAAGCACTGGCAAGGCCTGGGCAGCACCGAATAGGTCGTCAACCCGCGGTGTGAAAACGCTTGGCGGTGGTGTAGTGCTTGTTCCAGTAGCTGTTGCTCAGTGAATCGATGCGGATGCTTTTGCCGGTGCGCGGTGAATGAATGAATTTACCCCCACCGATATACAGGCCGACATGGCTGACCTGGCCGCGCCCATTGCCTTTGAAAAACACCGCATCCCCTGGCTTTAAAGCCGTGCGCTGGATCGTCGGGGCCGTTGAGCGGTGCATTGCCACCGTGGTGCGCGGTATCTGGATATTGGCTTGGGTCTTGAACAGGTAAACCAGGAAGCTGCTGCAATCGAACCCCTGCTCTGCTGAAGAACCACCCCATTTGTAGGGGGTGCCCAGCAGCTCGTGAGCGCGGTCGATCACATCATTGATAGAGGCCTCCTTAACCGAAACTGTAAAGGTCGAACGCGGCTGCAGATTGGCCGAGGCCGATGAAATGGCCAAAGACAGACTGACAATAGCCAAGCAAAAAAATGACTTGAACATGATAAACGTCGCAGTGGATTAAACACGGCGCATAGCCTAAAGACACGGCACGTAACGTTTTGAACGCCAATTCCTGATCGAGCGTAGGACAAATCCGAAAACGCTCGAGAGCAGTGCACGCATAAGTTAATCGCACCATTTTTGACCACTCATAAACCCTTCCCACGCCCCGTTCAGTAGCACAGCCCTGTCTGCCGACAGGTAATTCCTACGCCTGACCGGATTGGCAAGCCCCTTGCTCTAGCACTTCCATCGCTCATAGCTGGAAGCTTCCTGATGCTGGTGATCCACCGCCGAATCGCCCCCCAAGCCCTCTGGGCCGCTGAGCTGCTGCTGAATTTCGAAGCACGCAGCAAAAGCCGCCTGCGCTGTTTCAGTGCCGACGGTGAAGACGTCGGCCTGTTTCTGGAGCGCGGCCAGCCGCCGTTGCACGATGGCGAATTCCTACAAGCCGAAGACGGACGTGTCGTACGCGTGTGCGCCCGCCCTGAACACCTGTTGCACGTCACCTGCAGCAACGCCTTTGAACTGACCCGCGCCGCCTACCACCTCGGCAACCGCCATGTGGCCTTGCAAGTGGGGGATGGCTGGTTGCGCCTGCTCGACGACTACGTGCTCAAGGCCATGCTTGAGCAACTGGGCGCCCACACCGAAACCATCGAGGCGCCGTTCCAACCGGAACACGGCGCCTATGGCGGCGGCCACCACCACTCCCGGCATGGCGATGAGGATTTCAACTACCCGCCCAAGCTGCATCAGTTCGGCGTACGTCTATGAGCCCAGCCTGGGCGCTGTTGCGTCTGGCCAGTCCGCAGTTGCCGATTGGCGGCTACAGCTATTCCCAAGGTTTGGAAATGGCCGTGGAGAACGGCCACGTCAACGATGCCGCCAGCGCTCGCCGCTGGATCAGCGACCAATTGCTGCTCAACCTCGCGCGCTTCGAAGCCCCGCTGTTGCTCGCCCATTGCCGCGCCGCCGCAGAGCAGGACTGGCCAGCGTTGGCGCAGCTGTGCGAAGCGCATCAAGCCAGCCGCGAAACCCGGGAGCTGTATCAGGAAAGTCGGCAGATGGGTTACTCCCTGCAGCAGTTGCTCAATGGCCTGCCGGAACTGGACAGCGACGCCCGCAGCTTCCTGGAGCAACGCCGCGAACCGCACTTGGCCCTCGGCTGGGCACTGGCCGCGCGCGCCTGGGCGATCAGCGCCGACGACGCTCTCGCCGCCTGGCTCTGGAGCTGGCTGGAAAACCAATTGGCCGTGCTGATGAAAACCCTGCCCCTGGGCCAGCAAGCCGCGCAACGCCTGACCAGCGAGCTGCTGCCCCTGCTGCAACAGGCCCAGCAGGACGCCGCCCGCATCGACCCCCATCATTTCGGCAGCGCCGCCTTCGGCCTGTCCCTGGCGAGCATGGCCCACGAGCGCCAGTACAGCCGCCTGTTCCGTTCCTAAGGCTTTTTTGGAGATTCAGACATGAATACACAACCCCTGCGTGTCGGTATCGGCGGCCCGGTCGGCTCCGGCAAGACCGCCCTGACCCTGGCCCTGTGCCTCGCGCTGCGCGATCGCTACAACCTGGCGGTGGTCACCAACGACATCTACACCCGCGAAGACGCCGACTTCCTGGTGCGCAACCAGGCCCTGGCGCCGGAGCGCATCATCGGCGTGGAAACCGGCGGCTGCCCGCACACGGCGATTCGCGAGGACGCCTCGATCAATCTGGAAGCGGTGGACCAACTCAACCGCCGCTTTCCCGGCCTGGACCTGATCCTGGTGGAGTCCGGCGGCGACAACCTCTCGGCCACCTTCAGCCCGGAGCTGTCGGACCTGACCCTCTACGTGATCGACGTGTCCGCCGGCGACAAGCTGCCGCGCAAAGGCGGCCCGGGTATCTGCAAATCCGACCTGCTGGTGATCAACAAGATCGACCTGGCGCCGCTGGTGGGCGCCTCGCTGGAGCTGATGAACAGCGACACCCAGCGCATGCGCAACGGCAAGCCCTTTGTGTTCAGCAACCAGAAAACCGGGGTCGGCCTGGATGAAATCGTCGCCTTCATCGAACGCCAAGGCCTGCTGACTGCCGCCTGATCAACCCATAAGGAACCTGTTTATGAACCTCAATAAACTCCTCGCAGCCGCCGCCCTGCTGCTCACTCCCGCCCTGGCCTTCGCTCACCCTGGCCACGGCGACAACGGCCTGGTGGCGGGTATCAGCCACCCGCTGGGTGGCCTCGACCATCTGCTGGCCATGCTTGCGGTGGGTCTGTGGGCCGCTCAGCAAAAAGGCGCCGCGCGCTGGGCCCTGCCGTGCACCTTTGTCGGCACCATGCTGATCGGTGGCATCCTGGGTTTTGAAGGCCTGCAATTGCCCGCGCTGGAAAGCGGGATCGCCGCCTCGGTGCTGGCCCTGGGCCTGGCCGTGGCACTGGCGGTGCGTCCGCCGTTGTTCATGGCCATGGGTGCAACGGCGTTGTTTGCGTTGTTCCATGGTGTGGCCCATGGCTTGGAGTTGCCGGAGATGTCGAGCCCTTGGGCGTATGCCGCCGGTTTTGTCGGCGCGACCGCTGCACTGCACGCAGCCGGGTATGCGCTGGTGCGCTGGTTGCCGGCCGCAGCGGCGCCGCTGGTGCGGATTGCCGGAGCGGCTTCGGCGGCGACTGGGGTGTGGTTGCTGGCAGGCTAAGATTTGCAGCGCTTATAAGGCCCTTATCGGGGCAAGTCCCCTCACATTCGACCGAGTTCCACCTGTGGAACGCAGTCAAAAGTGGGAGGGGGCTTGCCCCCGATAGCGGTGGCGCAGACACCACAGTTCCCAAGCCTGCTACCATGCGCGCCTACACCCCTGCCGTGACGACGCCAGCCGATGCCCATCGCTCCAAGCTCCGCCCCCCAGCCTTCGTTGAATGCCGTGCTCACGCACTTCCACACCCTGATCGTGCCGCTCTGGCAGGGCCCAGGCTGGAATGCCGAATTGGCGTTGCCCTATGAGGCGCTGGACGCCGATCACCACCCACTGCCGCCGCAACGCTACCGCGCCATGGCCTGCGCGCGACAGTTGTACCTGTTCGCCAGCCAGATCGGCGCGCCAGGGGCGGCCTTCGCAGAAGAGCGCGCGGCGGTGCTGTTCCGCTCCCTGCAACGGCATTTCCACGATGCCGAACACGGCGGCTGGTTCTACAGCATCGACCCCGCCGGCCAGCCGCTGGACAAGCGCAAAGACCTCTACACCCACGCCTTCATCATCTTTGCCTGCGCCCATTACTGGGCCAAGGTGCGTGAGCCGTTGGTGGAATCGGTGCTGAACGCCGCCCTCGAAGTCGTCGCCCAGCGCTTCGCCACCGAGGACGGCCTGTACGAGGCGGTGCTGGAACGCAACTGGTCGTCCCTCCAGTCCGGCCCGCTGCAAAACCCGTTGATGCACCTGGCCGAAGGTTTCCTCGCCACCCTCGCGGTGCGCGAGGATGCCCCTGTGCAAGCGGCCCTGCTGGCCTTGGCGACGGCCATGCAGCAGCGTTTCATCGACCGCCGGCACGGCGTGATGATGGAAAAACCGCTGGGCGCTGTGGATAACTGGTTTGAGCCGGGACACCAGTTCGAGTGGTTCTTTTTGCTCGAATCGTCGCCCGTGCTGCGCGGCACCCCGCTGCATGCGTCACTGACGCGGGCGTTTGCCTACGCTGAGCAAAAGGGTGTGGACAGCGCGACCGGAGCGGTCAGCGGCATGTTGGCACTCGACGGCAGCGTGCGCGACGGCACCCAGCGTATCTGGGCCCAGGCCGAGTACCTGCGGGCACTGACCTTGCGCCCTGGCAGTGAGTCGGTGCTGCAGCGCCAACTGCTGGCGCTGCAACAGCATTTCCTGCATGAGAAAGGCTGGCATGAATGCCTGGATGCCAACGGCGCGGTGAGCCGACGGGATATGCCATCGACCACCCCTTATCATTTGGCAACCTGCTACCAGGGGCTGATCCAGCATCTCGGGTGACCTGCAGGACCTCGGTCTAACGACCCATCACGCAATCCACTTGCGATCCCCGCTAAAGCTGATCGTCAGCCAGCGCGCCGCATCCGGTGCGCCCAGCCCTGTGGATATCTCTTCACGCAGCCCATCCAGGGTCGCGACGTTATCCACCGGGTAATCCGCCGGCAGCACCACATGGATTTCGATAAACCGCGCCCGACCGTGCTTTTGCACGTAGGACACGTAGTCATCGAACCCATGCCTGGCCTGCGCCGCGTCCATCACCTCGCGCACTTTGTCATCCAGGTGATCCGGCGCGATCCCCAGCACCTCGCGCAATGCCGGGCGCAGGATCTTGAACGCCGGTGCCAGCATGCTCAGGGCCAACAGGATCAGGATCAATGGGTCGACATACACCGCCCACTCGCCATAGCCCTGGGACTTGAGCACCAGCGCGGCGAGAAAGCTGACCAGCAGGCCCACCGAGAGCATCGCGTCCACCAGCCAACTGATGTTGTCGAACTGGATCAGCGAGGATTTCAGCCTACGGTTGCGATAGCGCACATAGAAGAAGTAGGCGAACTCGACCACGGTAAACACCGCCGCGTAGATGATCACCAGGCCCAACTCGATCTCGCGCCCGCCATTGATAATGCCGAACACACCGTTCAAAAACGCATAGATGGCGATCAGCAGCAGGAAGCTGCCTTCGATCAGCAGCACCATGGGTTCCAGGTGCCAATAGCCGAACTGGAAGCGCTCGTTGCTTTTCTTGGCGATCAGCTTGGCCGTGATCAGCATCAACACCTTGATGGCGGTGGCGATCAGCGAGAAAAAGCCGTCGAACAGAATGGATTGGGCGCCAGATATCACACCCGTGACAATCCCGGCGATCGCTACCGCGAACATCAGGATCGTCGATTGTTTGAGCAGTGACTGCTCACCTCGGTTACTCACATTTCCTCCCGTCAAAACCTTTAAACCGCAGGGTGCGGTGGGGTTTTCAGGGGTGGAGTGTACCTTATGGCCTGTTTTGGCCGATTTGACGCCATCGGGGTGGTGCGACGATTCGATAAGCCCCCGATGGCAGCAACGCGGTCTAGAGCCTTACTTGGCCCCCCGCTCAATCGCAAACCCAGCCCAGGTCTGGCTCACCGGCATCAGTTCCAGGCGGTTGATGTTGACGTGCGCCGGCGTGTTCAGCACCCAGAAGATGGTGTCGGCAATGTCCTGCGGCTGGATCGGCTCGGCACCGGCGTAGGTGGCGTCGTAGCGCGCCTGGTCACCGCCGAAGCGCACCAGGGAGAACTCGCTTTCGCACAGGCCCGGCTCGATGTTGGTCACACGCACGCCGGTGCCCTGCAGGTCACAGCGCAGGTTCAGGGAGAACTGCTTCACGAACGCCTTGGAACCGCCATACACATGGCTGCCCGGGTACGGGTAGCTGCCGGCGATGGAGCCCAGGTTGATGATCCCGGCGCCACGGCCGTGGGCGATCAAACGCGGCAACAGCAGGCTGGTGGTGGTCAACAGGCCTTTGATGTTGGTGTCGACCATGGTTTCCCAATCGTCGAGGTTGCACTTGGGCGCCGGGTCGGTGCCCACGGCCAGGCCCGCGTTGTTGATCAGCCCGCGCAGGGTGGCGAACGATGGCGGCAGGTTGGCGATCGCCTCTTCCATGCCTGTGCGATCCCGCACGTCCACCACCAGGCCGTGCACTTCGGTCTGCTTGGAAAGCTCTTCGACCAGCGCATTCAAACGCTCGGCACGACGACCGGTAAGCACCAGTTTCCAGCCGGCCTCGGCAAACCGACGGGCGCAGGCTTCGCCGAAACCTGAGGTGGCGCCAGTAATAAACAGCGTGTTGGACATGGTGTTCTCCTTGCGGGCATCGGGAAAAAAATCAGCCAGCAGAATGCCCTTACGCCGCGGTTGCGGCAACCGCCATGCATAGAACTTCATGCACGACTGGTCATTTTTTAATCATTCAGAGCAAAGCCTTATGAGCCGTGGCTTGCAGCCATATGCGCGCAGGTTATCCACAGCTGCGCCCACAGTCTCTGGGGGCAAGTGCAAAACGCTTCAGGCCGCTGTGTACAAGGCTTCCAGGCGATTTTAGAAAGTTTTTTGCTTGACCTGGACGAAGGCGTATGTAGACCCATGGGCATCGGTGGAAAACGAGCGATGGCTCCAGGCCAGTCATTCCGGCCTCTGCGGCCGTCTTTCCAGAGTTTAGTCACAGACTTATCCACAGGCCGGCGGGACATATTTCAGTCATATACCTGTGTCTTTAAACAGGTTGACAAACCCCTCGATCGGCCGCGAAAAAGCCACTGATCAAAAAACAACCATATAGCTGAAAGCCACGGTTTTAAAGGCGTTCAGCCAGCTACTCCCACGTTACCCACAGCCGGTTCCACAGTGGATGGGGACAAGTCAAAAGTGTGACAAAACAGGGATTTGCGGCGGCTATATGTCGCGCTTTGGAGGGGGGCTGGATTTGTTTTCCACAATTTGGGATCGGTCTTGCGGGCGACACAAAACAAATGTGAGAGGGGGCTTGCCCCCGATAGCGATTTGTCAGTCAGTACTTCTGAAACTGACACTCCGCCATCGGGGGCAAGCCCCCTCCCACAGGGGTACTGCGTCATTATTTAGATCAGTGGCCACCGAGATAAGCGTTGCGCACTTCCTCGTTCACCAGCAATTCCTTGCCGGTGCCGGTAAGGCGAATCTCACCGTTGACCATCACATACGCCCGGTCCGACAAACGCAGTGCGTGGTTGGCGTTCTGCTCCACCAGGAAGATGGTCATCCCGGTGGAGGCCAGCTCGCGCAGGGTGGAAAAGATCTGCTTCACCACAATCGGCGCCAGGCCCAGGCTCGGTTCGTCCAGCAGCAACAGCTTGGGTCGGCTCATCAGCGCGCGGGCGATGGCGAGCATTTGCTGCTCACCACCGGACATGGTCATGGCGCGCTGGTTACGTCGTTCCTTGAGCCGTGGGAACAGCTCGAACATGCGTTGCATATCGTCCTGGGCGAACTTGTCGCCAATGGGGATGGTGCCCATCAGCAGGTTTTCCTCGACGGTCATGTCGGGGAACACCCGCCGCCCTTCCGGCGACTGCGCAATGCCGTTGGAGGCGATGTAGTGGGACGACTTGTGGGTAATGTCGACGCCGTTGTAGAGGATCTGCCCCGACTCGGCCCGTGGCTGGCCGAAGATCGACATCAGCAGTGTGGATTTACCCGCGCCGTTGGAACCGATCAGGCTCACGGTTTCGCCTTCGTTGATGTGCAGCGAGACTTTTTTCAGGGCCTGGATCGGGCCGTAGAACACGTCCAGGTCCTTCATTTCGAGGATAGGTGCACTCATACCAGCTCCTCTTCGTCAGCGCCCAGGTAGGCGGCAATCACTTTCGGGTCGTTGCGGATCGCTTCCGGCCCGCCTTCGGCAATCACGTTACCGTGGTCCAGCACCACAATGTGGTCGGAAATACTCATCACCATGCCCATGTCGTGTTCGATCAGCACCACCGTCAGGTCGTGTTCGTCGCGCAACAGGCGAATCATCGCGCTGAGGGCTTCGGTTTCCTGGGGGTTGAGGCCCGCTGCCGGTTCGTCCAGGCAGATGATCTGCGGCCGGGTGCACATGGCGCGGGCGATTTCCAGGCGGCGCTGCTGGCCGTAGGAAAGCTCACCGGCCAGGCGGTTGGCGCAGTCCACCAGGTCCACCACTTCGAGCCAGTAGAACGCGTGGTCGAGGGCATCGCTTTCGGCCTTGCGGTAACCCTTGGTGTTGAGGATGCCCGCCAGCATGTTGCGGTTGACCCACATGTGCTGGGCCACCAGCAGGTTTTCCAGCACCGACATTTCCTTGAACAGGCGAATGTTCTGGAAGGTCCGCGCCAGGCCGGCGCGGTTGACCAGGTGGGTGCCGCCGAACATCTTGTAGTACACCCGGCTCAAGAAGCTTTTCGGCGATACGAAGTCGACGGCCTTGAAGCGCTCGCCGAGCAGCTGGATCACATTGGTCTGCTTGCCACGGATGTTCAGTTCGATCTTGCCGCCGCTGGCTTTGTAGAAGCCGGTGAGGCAGTTGAACACGGTGGTCTTGCCGGCACCGTTGGGGCCGATCAGGGCGAAGATCGAGTTGCGTTCGACCTTGAGGCTCACATCGCTCAAGGCCTTGATGCCACCGAAGTGCATCATCAGGTGTTCCACGGAGAGGACGATTTCCTTGCTCATGGCGCTACCCCCTTGCGTGGTGTCACACCGGTGCGGCTGATCCGGATCAGGCCGCGCGGTCGCCAGATCATCATCACCACCATCAGCACGCCAAACAGCAGCACGCGGTATTCGCTGAAGCTGCGCAGCAGTTCAGGCGCAACGGTCAACACGAACGCCGCGATCACCACGCCGACCGTCGAGCCCATACCGCCCAGTACCACGATGGCCAGGATCAGCGCCGACTCGAAGAAGGTGAACGACGACGGGTTGACGAAGCCCTGGTAACTGGCAAAGAACACCCCGGCCAAACCGGCCGTGGACGCGCCGATGGTGAAGGCCGAGAGCTTGACCAGCACGTGGTTCAGGCCCATGGAGCGGCAGGCGATCTCATCTTCGCGCAAGGCTTCCCAGGCGCGGCCGACCGGCATGCGGGTCAGGCGGTGCTTGATGTACAGCACGGCCAGCACCACCAGGAACAGCACGATGTAGATGAACATGAACTTGATGTTGGGGTTGTAATCGATGCCGAAGAACTCGTGGAACGGAACCCCGCCCTCCTTGGCCTTGCGCCCGAACTCCAGGCCCAGGAAGGTCGGCGAAGGCACCGGCATACCGTTGGGGCCGCCGGTGAACGACAGCCAGTTGTTGAGCACCAGGCGAATGATTTCACCGAAACCCAGGGTCACGATGGCCAGGTAGTCACCGTGCATTCGCAGCACCGGGAAGCCGAGTATGCACCCCGCTAAAGCCGCTGCGATGGCTGCCAGCGGCAACACGCTCCAGAAGCCCAGGCCGAGGTATTGATAACCCAGCGCCAGGCCGTAGGCGCCGATGGCGTAGAACGCCACGTAACCCAGGTCGAGCAGCCCGGCCAGGCCGACCACGATGTTCAGGCCCAGGCCCAGCAACACGTAGATCAGCCCGAGGATCACCACGGTCAGCAGGTACTTGTTGGCGAAGATCGGGAACACGATGGCGATCACGATCAGCGCCGGGATGATCCAGCGCAGCCGCGACTTGTAGTCCGGTGGCAGTACATGCACGCCGGAGCCGCTGCTTTCGAAGCCCTGCAGAATCTTCAGGCCCTTGGGGGTTTGCAGGAACAGGCTGAGGGCAAAGCGCCCGGCCATCACGATGGCAACCAGGGTAGCCACACGGACCGGTTCCAGGTTGAAGCTGTAGCCGTCGAGGACCACGCCGACGATCGGACCGAACACGATCAACGAAATCAGCCCGGCAAGGACCGTATCGACCACACTTTTCTTGATATTGATGGGTTTGGCAGCAGACATGTTTACACCTTAGCCACGAGTGGGCGACCAAGCAGGCCCTGGGGACGGAAAATCAGAATCACCACCAGCAGGGAGAAACTGAACACGTCTTTGTAGTCGGAGTTGATCAACCCCGAGAACAACGACTCGGAAATACCCAGGATGATCCCGCCCAGCATCGCCCCAGGCAGGGAACCGATGCCGCCGAGTACCGCTGCGGTAAACGCCTTGATGCCGATGATGAAGCCGGCGTAGAAGTCGAACGTGCCGTAGTTGAGGGTGATGAGCACACCGGCCAGGGCCGCCATGGCGGCACCGATGACGAACACGTAGGAGATCACGCGGTCGGTGTTGATCCCCAGGATCGAGGCCATCTTGCGGTCTTGCTGGGTGGCGCGGCACATGCGGCCGAGCTTGGTGTACTTGATGATGTAGGTGAGCAACGCCATGCCGGCAAACGCCGCCACGAGGATGAAGACCTTGGTGTACGTGAGTTGGACGAACCCACTGCCGATATCGACGCGCCAGGCGCCGGCCAGCAGGGTTGGAATGCCTTGTTGTTTCGCGCCCTGGGCGATCTGTGCGTAGTTCTGCAGGATCAGGGAGATGCCGATGGCGCTGATCAGCGGAGCCAGGCGGGTGGAGTTGCGCAACGGTTTGTAGGCGACCCGTTCGATGACCCAACCGTACACGCCGGTGACGACCACGGTGAAGATCAGGGTGCCGAGAATGAGCAGCGGGAAGGATTCGATGCCGAAGTAAGCCAGCAGTGCCAGACTGATCGCCGCGAGGTAAGCGGAAATCATATAAACCTCGCCGTGGGCGAAGTTGATCATGCCAATGATGCCATAGACCATTGTGTAGCCGATGGCGATCAGGCCATAGACCGACCCGAGGGTCAGGCCGTTGACCAGTTGCTGCAGGAAAATACCATCCATAACGCAATCTCACGCGGTGAGCACCTGCACACCAGTCGGTGTGCGGCGCTTCTGGAGGAAAAGACAGATCTCAATCACAACGCTGTCCCAATGTGGGAGGGGGCTTGCTCCCGATGCGGTGGGTCAGCTGAACAACTATTGACTGACCCACCGCTATCGGGGGCAAGCCCCCTCCCACATGGATTACTTCTGCTTTTCCAGCTGGTGGTATTTGCCGTCTTTATCCCACTGGTAAACCACGTAGTCGGAGACTTTCAGGTCGCCCTTCGCGTCCCAGGTCTTCTCGCCCATCACGGTTTTGACCGGGTGCGCTTTCAGCCATTTGGCCGCGTCTTCGCCCTTGTTGGACTTGGCGCCGTTGAAACCGGCGGCCAAGGCCTGCAGCGAGGCATAGGCGTACAGGGTGTAGCCCTCAGGCTCGTAGCCGGCCTTGCGGAACTCCTCCACCACGGCCTTGCTGTCCGGCAGCAGGCGCGGGTCGGCGCCAAAGGTCATGTACACGCCATCGACGTATTGCGCGCCGCCAGCGGTGGCCACCAGTTCATCGGTCACTACGCCGTCATCGGACATGAACTTGACGTCCTTCAGGCCCGCTTCACGAATCTGGCGAACCAATGGACCGGCTTCCGGGTGCAGGCCACCGAAGTACACGACGTCAGCGCCCAGGGAGCGGATCTTGGTGACCAGCGCACTGAAGTCCTTCTCGCCACGGGTCAGGCCTTCTTCCAGCACCGGCTTGACGCCGCGCTTGGTCAACTGGGCAGCGGTGGCGTCGGCCAGGCCTTTGCCGTAGGTGTCCTTGTCGTTGATGACGGCGACTTTCTTGCCCTTGAGCACGTCGACGATGTAGTCGCCGGCGACGATGCCTTGCTGGTCGTCACGCCCGCACATACGGAACATGGCGCCCAGGCCGCGCTCGGTCACTTGTGGGTTGGTAGAGCCGGGGGTGATCGCGATGATGCCCGCTTCGTCGTAGACCTCGGAGGCCGGGATGGTGTTCGACGAGCAGAAGTGCCCAACTACGCCAATCACTTTGTCCTGGTCAGCCAGGCGGTTGGCCACGGCCACGGCCTGCTTGGGTTCGCATGCGTCGTCGCCTGGCACCAGCACAACCTTCTCGCCGTTGATGCCGCCGGCTTTGTTGATCACTTCGGCTGCCGCCTGTGCACCCTTCATGTACTGCTCACCGAACGAGGCATTGGCGCCAGTCATCGGCCCCGCAACGCCAATCTTCACATCAGCTTGAACAAACGTAGAAACACCCAGCGCCGCTGCAACGGCGAGGGCCAGAAAACCTTTCTTGTAAAACGTCTGGGACATGAGTGGTGCTCCGATATTTTTGATTTTTGGCACGACAACTTGCGTTCAAACTTTTCACTGAAAGCCCAGAGCAAGCCTCGTGCCATTACGTTTTTATTCTTCAAAAAGACACGGTGTCATTGTTATTGCAGGCGTTTCGGCTCCGCTCGCCAGGACGTGCAACCCTCTAGCATCAATAGGTGCAACCCACGGTCCGAAAAAGTACAACCCTGACGGGTCGCACCTGCAACCAAAGCAATAAACGACAGTTCCTACAGCTGTAACAGCCTGCGTAACGGAACTGCACATTTACAGTGCGCGACTGCTACGACCTGCACCAATACAGATTAGTAGCCGGCTAAGAAAATGCAGGCTTCTGAGCGGTATTTCGCTGATCAGATCACGATCCTCAGACATTGCCCGGCGTGATACAGCGAGAATCCGGCCTCATACAGGCAACTGCGCAGCCCAACCCCGGCCAGCGGTTGCATGGGTGCAAACGGAATCGGCAACGCTTGGGGATCCTGGTGACACAAATAGTCGGCGAACGCCTTGCCGACCACGCTGCCGGTGGTCACGCCGCGCCCGTTATAGCCGGTTACCGCCACCAGGCCGGGGGCGGGCTCGAACAAGCGCATCAGGTGATCGGGGGTGAAGGCGATGCAGCCGGTCCAGGTGAATTCCCATTGCACCGATTTGAGGTACGGGAAGTAATGTTGCTGCACCCGATCAGCCCACGCCCTGAGGAACCAGGCCGGTTTCTGGTTGCCGTTGCCCAGGCTGCCGAGCAACAGGCGGCCATCGGCATCGCGGCGGATGCTGCTCAGTACCTGGCGCGTGTCCCATGAGCCTTGGCCACCGGGCAGAATCTGCTCGGCGGCGGCGTCGGTCAGCGGCGCGGAGGCGACCTGGTAGTAATAGCCGGGGAAAAAATTGCGTCGCAGCTCGGTCCATTCACCTTCGGTGTAGGCGTTGGAGGCGATGACCACTTGTGCAGCCTGCACCGAACCGCTGGCGGTCTGAACGGACCAGCTCGCACCTTGGCGCTCCAACCGGGTGACCGGCGAATGGTCGAACAACTGCCCGCCAAGTCCCACGGCGGCATTCGCCAAACCGCTGGTGTAGGCCATCGGGTTCAAGGTACCGGCACGCCGATCCAGCAAAGCGGCGGCGATTTTCTTGGTGCCGGTGGCGCGTTCGCAGGCCTGGCCGGTGAGCAATTCCACCGGCGCGCCACGGCGCTTCCACTGCTCTTCACGACTGCGCAAATCCGCCTCGCCACGGGCGTTATGTGCCATGTGCAAGGTGCCCTCGCGGCGCAATTGGCAATCGATGGTGTATTTGTCGATCAGGCTGAACACCAGCGACGGTGCCGCGCCGAGCATGCGGTTGAGCTGGCTGCCCACCGTTTCGCCGAAACCGGCTTCGATCTCGTCCGGGGGGATCCACAGGCCGGCATTCACCAACCCGACGTTGCGCCCCGAACCGCCGTGGCCGGTGCGATGGGCCTCCAGCACGGCGACGCTTTTACCCTGTTCCAGCAAATGAATGGCGGCGGACAAACCGGTGATCCCGGCGCCGATCACGCACACATCGACCTTGACCTCGCCCGCCAGCGCCGCACGCTCCGGTCGGCCGGGGGTTAGGTGTTCCCACAAACATGTTTCGCGTAGTGCCATTGCCAGACTCCGGTGAGACCTAACAAACAACAATCTTGATGTGCAATGCGGTCACATGTGGGAGGGGGCTTGCCCCCGATCGCAGTGTGTCAATCAACAGATGTGCAGCTGACCCACCGCTTTCGGGGGCAAGCCCCCTCCCACATGTGACCGCATTCCGTCTTGAGGAGGTCAGTCGAAGGTGATGCCTTGAGCCAGTGGCAACTCCAGCGAGTAGTTCACGGTATTGGTCTGGCGGCGCATATACCCGCGCCATGCATCCGAACCCGACTCACGCCCGCCGCCGGTCTCTTTCTCACCGCCAAACGCGCCGCCGATTTCCGCGCCGCTCGGGCCGATGTTGACGTTGGCGATTCCGCAGTCGCTGCCCACCGCCGACATGAATTGCTCGGCCTCGCGCACGTCAGTGGTGAAGATGCACGACGACAGGCCTTGGGGCACGGCGTTGTTGAGGCGCAGGGCTTCGGCAAAGTCCTTGTAACCGACGACGTACAAAATCGGCGCGAAGGTTTCGGTGCACACCACATCGCTCTGCTCAGGCATTTCGACAATGGCCGGCGACACGTAGTACGCGTTGGGAAACTTATCTTCCAACTGGCGCTTGCCGCCGAACACCTTGCCGCCTTCGCTCAAGGCCTGCTCCAGGGCGTCCTGCATAGCCTCGAAACCATGCTTGTCGATCAGCGGGCCGATCAGGTTGCCCTCCAGCGGGTGGCCGATGCGCACTTTGGAATAGGCGGCCTTGAGGCGGGTGACGATTTCTTCCTTGACCGACTCGTGGGCGATCAGGCGGCGCAGGGTGGTGCAGCGCTGGCCGGCGGTGCCGACGGCGCTGAACAGGATGGCGCGCACGGCCATGTCCAGGTCGGCGCTCGGGCCGAGGATCATGGCGTTGTTGCCGCCCAGCTCGAGGATGCTGCGGGCAAACCGCGCGGCAACTTTCGGCGCCACTTCGCGGCCCATGCGGGTGCTGCCGGTGGCGCTGATCAGGGCCACGCGCGGGTCATCCACCAGCGCAGCGCCGGCATCGCGGCCGCCGATGATGACCTGGCTCAGGTACTGCGGCGCGTCCTTGAAATTCTTCAGCACACGCTCGAACAGCGCCTGGCACGCCAGGGCGGTGAGCGGGGTCTTTTCCGATGGTTTCCAGATCACTGCGTTACCGCACACCAGCGCCAGTGTGGTGTTCCACGCCCACACGGCCACCGGGAAGTTGAAGGCGCTGATCACCCCGACCACGCCCAGCGGGTGCCAGGTTTCACGCATATGGTGGCCTGGGCGCTCGGAGGCGATGGTCAAGCCGTACAACTGGCGGGACAGGCCCACGGCGAAGTCGCAGATGTCGATCATTTCCTGTACCTCACCCAAGCCTTCCTGGGTGATCTTGCCGGCTTCCCAGGACACCAGTTCGCCCAGATCGGCCTTGTATTGGCGCAGTACATCGCCGAACTGGCGCACCAACTCGCCGCGACGGGGGGCCGGCACGTTGCGCCAGGCCTCGAATGCATGCTCGGCGCGACTGACCTGCTGCTCCACCTCGGCGGCACCTTCCCAGTGCACACTGCCGATACGGCTGCCATCAATCGGCGAATGCACGGGTTGTTTACCCGCCTGGTACAGCGCCGGGTTTACCCCGAGACGATCAAGCAATGCGGCAACCATGGGTCACTCCTTCAATCTTCGAACAAAAAATCGCACCGCGGCACGCACGGCGATCCAGGCCTTATTTGTAGCTGGCCCAAGACTTGCCAACAAACGACGATTAGGCGAGATATCATTCCGTTTATTCATGCAAAGAATAAAAAGAGGCATGCCGTGCTGAACAAAAGACATTTGCCCTCGATCACCGCCCTGCAGTGTTTCGAGGCCGCCACCCGCCACCTGAGCTTCACCCGCGCCGCCGAGGAGCTGAACCTCACGCAAAGCGCAGTGAGCAAACAGGTCGCGCAGTTGGAAGAACTGCTCCAGCACCTGCTGTTTCGCCGCGTGCGTCGCCGCTTGCAGATGACCCCGGCAGGCGATCTGTACCTGGTGGAAGTGCGCAAGATCCTCACGCAGGTGGAGATGTCCACCCACTACCTGCGCTCCTATGGCGGCGAGACCGAAGTGTTGCGCGTGTCCACCCCCTACACCTTTGGCGCGCGCTGGCTGGTGCCGCGCCTCAAGGGCTGGCGCCTGCGCCACCCGCAGATCCACCTGGACCTGTGCAACGAACAGGAGCCGGACGAACTGCTGCAAGGCAAGGCCGACATGGCCTTCTACTTCGGCCAGGGCTCGCGCCCCGGCACCGAGAGCCTGAAACTGTTCAGCGAAGAGTTGGTACCGGTGTGCGCCCCGGAAAGCCTGCCGGCGCAGCCGTTCACCGATCCCACGCAACTGAGCGACCTGGTGCTGCTGCAAAACGCCTCGCGCCCCCAGGGCTGGCATGATTGGTTTGCCGACCAGGGTTATCACACCGAACACAGCTACCACGGGCCGCGTTTCGACACCTTTTATATGTGCATTCGTGCGGCGCAGGTCGGTTGCGGCGTGGCGTTGTTGCCGCGCTTTCTGGTGGAGGAAGAACTGGCCGACGGCAAGCTGGTGATCCCCTGGCAGCATGCAATGCCCAGCCAGGACGCTTACTACCTGGCCTTCCCGGAACACGCGGCGGAGGTGCCCAAGGTGCGGGAGTTTGTGAAGTGGATGATGGAGCAGGTTGTTTAGTGCCTGGAATATCGCCATCGGCGGCAAGTGGCCTTGGCAAAAAAATCACTGGCAAACCTACCCGCGTCTATGCGCCACTAGCCCCCTTCCTTAATTGTGCGTAAAGGTCGGCGCCCATCGCCCGACCTGTCTGGAGATTCCCGTTATGAGCGAGAGTGTGTTTGCCGATCGCATCGTGCAGAACTTGCTCGACACCGACTTCTACAAGCTGACCATGATGCAGGCGGTGCTGCACAACTACCCCAACGTGGAAGTTGAATGGGAGTTTCGTTGCCGTAACAGCGAAGACCTGCGCCCGTACCTGGCGGAGATCCGCTACCAGATCGAGCGCCTCGCCGAGCTGAGCCTGAGCCCCGACCAACTGGGGTTCCTGGAACGCATCAGCTTTATGAAGCCGGATTTTTTGCGCTTTCTCGGGCTGTTTCGCTTCAACCTGCGCTATGTGCAGACCGGCATCGAGAACGGCGAGTTGTTTATCCGCCTGCGTGGGCCGTGGCTGCATGTGATTCTGTTTGAAGTGCCGTTGCTGGCGATCGTCAGCGAAGTGCGTAACCGCTACCGCTACCAGACGGTGATCCTCGAACAGGCCCGCGAGCAGCTGTACCGCAAGTTCGACTGGCTGACGGCCAACGCCAGCAGCGACGAGCTTGCCGAGTTGCAAGTGGCCGACTTCGGCACGCGCCGACGTTTCTCGTACCGCGTGCAGGAAGAGGTGGTCAGCGTGCTCAAACATGACTTCCCCGGGCGTTTTGTCGGCACCAGCAACGTGCACCTGGCCCGCGAGTTCGACATGAAGCCGCTGGGCACCATGGCCCATGAATGGATCATGGCCCACCAGCAACTGGGCCCACGCCTGATCGACAGCCAGATCGCCGCCCTCGACTGTTGGGTCCGCGAATACCGTGGCCTGCTGGGTATCGCCCTGACCGATTGCATCACCACCGATGCCTTCCTCGGCGACTTCGACTTGTACTTCGCCAAGCTGTTCGACGGCCTGCGCCACGACTCCGGCGACCCGGTGCAGTGGGCCGAAAAAGCCATCGCCCACTACCACAAGCTGGGCATCGAGCCGATGAGCAAGACCCTGGTGTTCTCCGACAGCCTGTCGTTGCCCAAGGCCTTGGAAATATTCCGCGCGCTGCGTGGTCGCATTAATGTGAGCTTCGGCATCGGCACCAACCTGACCTGCGATATTCCAGGGGTGGAACCGATGAGCATCGTGCTTAAAATGACCGCCTGCAACGGCCAGCCCGTCGCAAAGATCTCCGATGAAGCGGGCAAGACCCACTGCACCGACCCGAATTTTGTCGCCTATTTGCGTCATGTTTTCAAAGTACCTGCCATCTCTAGCAAGGAGTGAATCATGCAAGCCGTACAGCGTGAGATTGCTGAACAGCTCAAGGTCCAAGCGCCGTTCAAGGACCAGGCCGCCCTCGAGGCCGAGGTTGCTCGGCGCGTGGCGTTTATCCAGGACTGCCTGCGCAATTCCGGGCTCAAGACACTGGTGCTGGGCATCAGCGGCGGCGTCGACTCCCTGACTGCCGGCCTGTTGGCCCAACGCGCGATGCAGGAACTGCGCTCCCGCACCGGTGACGAGGCCTACCGCTTTATCGCCGTGCGCCTGCCCTACGAAACCCAGTTCGATGAAATCGATGCCCAGGCCTCGGTGGACTTTATCGACCCGGACGAGCGCCACACCGTGAATATCGGCCCGGCGGTGAAAGCCCTGGCCAATGAAGTGGCGGCGTTTGAAGGCAAGGCGGCGGTGTCCCGCGACTTCGTGCTCGGCAACACCAAGGCGCGCATGCGCATGGTGGCGCAGTACACCATCGCCGGCGCGGCCAGCGGCCTGGTGATCGGGACCGACCATGCGGCGGAAGCGGTGATGGGCTTTTTCACCAAGTTCGGTGATGGCGCCTGCGACCTGGCGCCGTTGAGCGGCCTGGTGAAAAACCAGGTACGCGCAATTGCGCGATTCTTTGGTGCGCCGGAGTCGTTGGTGGAGAAGGTGCCGACGGCCGATCTGGAAGACCTGTCGCCAGGCAAACCGGATGAAGCGTCACATGGCGTGACCTATGCCGAGATCGACGCGTTCCTGCACGGTGAGCCGGTGCGCGAGGAAGCGTTCCGAATCATCTGCGAGACGTACCGCAAGACCGAGCACAAGCGGGTGATGCCGTTTGCGCCTTGAGGTGAGCCAGATAGTGGTGTGTTGATTGGCAGGCCGCTATCGGGGGCAAGCCCCCTCCCACATTTGAATGTGTTCACAACTCAAGCGTGGGCGGGGGTTTGCTCCCGATAAACGATAACGCGGTCTTATTTGACGACCACAGTGCCCTTCATCATCGAGATGTGGCCTGGGAACGAGCAGAAGAACGCGTAATCCGTACCTGCCGCCAGTTTCGAGACATCGAAGGTCACCGAATCCTTCTCGCCGGCACCAATGATCTTGGTGTGGGCGATGATGCGATCGTCACCCTCTTTCAGGTAGTTCTTGTCGATGCCAGCAGCCATGCCATCAGTGGCAACCGGCTGCATGTTGGCGGCGCTGGTCAGCACCCAGTTATGGCCCATGACGTTTTTCGGCAGGTTGCCGGAGTGAGTCAACTCAACGGTAAACGTCTTGCAGCTCTTGTCGATCGTGATTTCCTTGGTGTTGAAGGACATCTGGTCAGTGGAGTCGACGGTGACCTTGCACTCTGCAGCAAGCAACTGGCCGCTGGCCAGAGTCAGCAGGGAAACAGCAACGAGTTTGGCAAACATGTGAATCTCCAAGGCAGGGTTTAAACAACGCGTAATGCGACAAGGGTGCCTGAGGCAGGCAGAAATGCTTATGACCTGAATCAACAGATTGTATACAACTTTAGGCTATCAGACTTATCGACACAATCAACCAGCCAAAGTGCCGCAGGCTGTCTATGATCGGCCCATCACCCACTGGAGCCCGAGCCATGCACCTCAACCAACTGTTCAATGGCCTCCTGGCCGCGTACGCCTGCGGTAAGTGAAGGCCAAGCGCCCCTTGAAGCTGCTACCATGTCGTCCCAAGGCAGCTGCGCGCCGCCACCCTCACCTTCGACCCTAGAGGATCGCCCATGGCCAAACCTAATTACTCCTTCGCCAAACGTCAGAGAGACTTGGCCAAGGAACAGAAGAAAGAGGAAAAGCTGCAACGCAAGAAAGCCGCGGTAGATGAAGAAGCCGGCGCACTCAACCCGGATGCTGATGGTGAAGTAACGAACGACGAGACTGAAACACCAAAAGATCCAGCTGAATAATTTTCGTTGTGGTGAGCAGGCCACCCCGGCTCACCACGCGCCCCTGTTATTCCAGCGGCATCACCGTCACCCGCACCTCCGGGTCATGGCTCCCTCCCCCCAGAATCACCCCACGCAACGGCGACACATCGGAGAAGTCCCGGCCCCAGGCCAGGGTGATGTGCTCCAGTGCCGGCTGCACATTGTTCGTCGGATCGAAATCCACCCAGCCCGATACCGGGCAATACACCGAGACCCACGCGTGGGAGGCATCGGCGCCGATCAGACGTGGCTGGCCGGGCGGTGGCTGGGTGAGCAGGTAGCCGCTGATGTAACGCGCCGCCAGGCCGCGCGAGCGCAGGCAGGCGAGCATCAGGTGGGCGAAGTCCTGGCACACGCCGCGGCGGCGCTCCAGCACTTCCACCAGTGGCGTGGCGACCTGGGTGGCTTCGGCATCGAAGGTGAATTCACTGAAGATCTTTTCCATCAGCGCCTGCACACCCAGCAGCAACGGTTTGCCAGGGGGAAAACAGCTTTCGGAAAATTCGACGAAGGTTTTCTTCAAGTGCACGTAGGGCGATTCGAAGCGGTAGCGACAGGCTTCGATCAGCTCGGACGACAGCGGCTGGCTGCTGTAGGTCAGGCTGTCACGGGTCCGATCCCAGGCGGGCGACTGCTGGAAATCCAGCACCGGCCGCGCCAGCACTTCCACGGTCAGCCCGGCGTTCACCAATAATTCATCATGGGGCCGCTCGAACGCCAGGCGGGTGATCGGGTTGCCGAACACGTCCAGCTCATCCCGGCGTGCGGACGGCGGCGGGCTGATATCCAGTTGCTGGGCGCTGCAACGCTGCCAGGCGCACGGCCTCGGCCATAAATGCGCGAGCTGCTGGGCCAGGGACACCGGGCTGTCGTAGTGGTAATGGGTATCGTGGAAAATCTGGTAGCGCGCACTCATCACACCGACACCGTTTGCTGACTGACATCATCCACATGGGCAAAGTGGCGCAAAGCCAGACGATCCGACACCTGCCCACTCTCATCGGCGACCGCCTGCAGCAGGTCGGCCAGGCCTTCCAGTGCGGCACGCACGCTGGGTTCGCCAAACAACGGGTTCTCCAGGCACGCCAAGTCGAAGCGCGCCAAGCGCTCAACCAATGGGCCCAGGCCGGTTTCCCGAGGCACACCAAAATCGTCGTTGAGACGTCGCAGCGTGCGGCTCACCAGCTTGAGCTGGAACAGCACCGCGTGGGGGTTCTGCTCGTCCAGCAGCAGCAGGTCGAGTACCGGGATCAACTGCGGCACCGCCAGGTAGCGCGAGCGGTAGGTGATGCTGCTGTTACCCAGTTCCAGCAACCACTCCAGCCCCGCCTGGTCGAACACCGCCACGCCACGCAGGAATGCCGCCAGGCTGCTGCTGAGAAATTGCAGGCGCTCGATGCGCCGCCCCATCATCAGGAAGCGCCAGCCTTCGTCGCGGGTCATGTCGTCGAGGGCAAACCCGGACAGCGCCGCCAGGGACATTACCAGGCGGTTGAGGAAGTCCAGCAACTCACCAAAATCCGGGCTTTCGCTCTCCAGCTCCAGGGCTTCGCGCTGCAGCTCCACCAGGGCCTGCCAGTTCTCACGGGACAGCTTGCCGCGCACCTGGGACGCCGCCCACTGCAAGCGTTGCAGGTTGGCGCGCAGGCTCGACGGCCAATCATCGCCGAGCAAGGCCGCCTGCAAACGCTCGGGCAGCTCGCCCTCCTCCGGCAGCAGGCGCAGGTTTTCACCCAACTCGACCGCCGCCTGCAAGGCCAGGGGGTCGTCGCCGTCGACATAGCGCGCCAGCACGATGCGCAGCCAGCGTGCGCTGTCGTCGCAGCGTTCGCAGTAACGGCCGAACCAGAACAGGTTTTCCACCACGCGGGACGGCAGATAAGGGTCGCGGCGCACCAGGTCGTGTGCACCAATCGCGCGCTGGGCGCGCCAATGCTCGCCACTGCTGGCGCGTTCGCCCAGCACCCAGGTGTCCTTGCTGGCGCCGCCGCGCTGCATCGATACCACTTCGGCATCGGCGTCGGCCGCCACGCGGGTCAGGCCGCCGGGCAGTACACGGTAGCCCTCCGCACTGGCCACGGCATACACGCGCATGCCGATGGCGCGGTGTTGCAGGTGATCCTCCACGGTGTGCCACACCGGTGCCTGGGACAGTTGCGCCAGTTCCTGGGCGACATAGGCGTAGGGCCGCGCACGCATGCGTTCGGCCAGGGCCTGGCGTTGCTCGTCGTTCAAGTCGCGACCGAATACCGGGGTGAAACTTTGCGACGGGAACGCTGGCTTGATCAGCAGTTCCGGCAGTTTCTCCAGGGCCTCGGCCAGCACCGGCGCCTCACCGCACCACCAGGTGGCGATGGACGGCAGGATCAACTCTTCGCCAAACAGGAACTGGTTGATCCTGGGCAGAAAGCCGAGCAAACCGGGGGATTCCAGCACGCCGCTGCCCAGGGCATTGGCCACCAGCACATTGCCCTGGCGCACCGCGTCGAGCAGGCCGGGCACGCCGAGAGCGGAGTCGGTGCGCAATTCCAGCGGATCACAGAAATCGTCGTCGAGGCGACGCATGATCGCGTGCACCCGGCGCAGGCCACTGAGGGTTTTCAGGAACACCGTGCTGTCGCGCACCGTGAGGTCGCCGCCTTCCACCAGCGGGTAACCGAGCTGGCGCGCAAGGTACAGGTGTTCGAAATAGCTTTCGTTGAAACGCCCAGGGGTGAGCAGCACGATCAGCGGCGGCTGGTCATCGCTCGGCGCCTGGCGGGCCAGGGTTTCCTGGAGCGTGCGGAAGAAACCGGTGAGGTGCTGCACCTGCAGATCACGGTACAGGTCCGGGAAGGCGCGGGACACGATGGTGCGGTTTTCCAGCGCATAACCGGCGCCCGAAGGCGCCTGGGTACGGTCGGCGGTGACCCACCAGCGGCCATCCGGGGTACGCGCCAGGTCCACGGCATACAGGTGTAGAAACGCACCGTCGGGCGGTTGGATGCCCTGGCATGGCCAGAGGAAATTGTTATGCCCGAACACCAGCTCGGCCGGCAGCAGGCCTTCCTTGATCAAGCGTTGCGGCCCGTAGAGGTCCGCCAGCACCGCGTTGAGCAGGCGCCCACGCTGGGCGATACCGGCTGACAGCTGCTGCCATTCATCGGCCGCCAGCACATGGGGCAGCAGGTCCAGCTCCCACGGGCGATCGGCGCCCTTGGGGTCGGCGTAGACGTTATAGGTGACGCCGTTTTCCTGGATCTGTCTTGTCAGCAGCGCCTGGCGCTGGGCCAGTTGCGCGGGTGTGCTGCGTTGCAGGTGATCGAGCAAGCGCTGCCAATGGGCGCGTACTGCGCCACTGTCGTCCAGCAGTTCGTGATAAGTACCCGCGGTCAGCGGGTATTGGTCGAGCAAGTCGGGCATGGAACGCTCGGCAGAGGCAAAGGGGCTCAGTTTAATTCAAATTCACTGCAATCTAATGTGAGAGGGAGCAAGCGCCCTCCCACATCTGGATCGCTTTTAGTCATTTTTATTGGGGTGACGCCGCAGATCCAGGGTCATCGGCAATTCGTCATTGATCACAACACTCGGCACGGTGAGCTTGCCAGGTGTATGGCCGAGACGGAAAAACCGCGCCATGCGCCGGCTCTCCGCCTCATTGGCATTCACCGGCAGGCTGTCGTAGTTACGCCCGCCCGGATGCGCAACATGGTACTGGCAGCCGCCCAGGGAGCGTTGCATCCAAGTGTCCAGCAGGTCGAACACCAGCGGCGCGTGCACCGGGATGGTCGGTTGCAGGCAGTTGGCCGGTTGCCAGGCGCGGTAACGCACGCCGGCGACGAACTCACCGATGCGCCCGGTCGGTTGCAGCGGCACCGGGATGCCATTGCAGGTCAGCAGGTAGCGTTGCGGCGGCAGCCCGCTCACCTTCACCTGCAAGCGCTCCAGGGACGAATCCACATAGCGCACCGTGCCGCCCACCGCGCCCTCTTCGCCCAGCACATGCCAAGGCTCCAGGGCCTGGCGCAGTTCCAGCTCGATCCCGCTGACGGCGTAATCGCCCACCTTGGGGAAGCGGAACTCCAGGTGCGCGGCGAACCATTCGGCCCGCAATGGGTAACCGGCGGCGTTCAATTCGACGATCACATCGGCAAAGTCCTGCTCGATAAAGTGCGGCAACAGGAAGCGGTCATGCAGTTCGGTGCCCCAGCGCGCCAGTTTCGGCGGCGCATAGGGTTCACGCCAGAAGCGCGCCACCAAGGCCCGCAGCAGCAGTTGCTGGGTCAGGCTCATGCGTGCGTGGGGCGGCATTTCAAAGGCCCGCAACTCGAGCAACCCCAGGCGGCCAGTGGCACCGTCGGGCGAGTAGAGTTTGTCGATACAGAATTCGGCGCGGTGGGTATTGCCCGTCACGTCGATCAACAGGTTGCGCAGCAGGCGATCCACCAACCACGGCGGGCATTCTTCACCCGGCTGCGGCATTTGCGCAAAGGCGATTTCCAGTTCATACAGCGCGTCGTTGCGGGCTTCGTCGACCCGCGGTGCCTGGGAGGTCGGGCCGATAAACAGGCCGGAAAACAGGTACGACAGCGAGGGGTGGTTATGCCAATAGCTGATCAGGCTGCGCAGCAGGTCGGGCCGGCGCAGGAATGGGGAGTCCTTGGGCGTCGCGCCCCCCAGCACAAAGTGGTTACCGCCGCCGGTGCCGGTGTGGCGGCCGTCGATCATGAACTTCTCGGTGGTCAGCCGGGTTTGCCGCGCCTCCTCGTAGAGGAATTCGGTGCGTTCAACCAACTCGTCCCAGGTCGCGGACGGCTGCACGTTGACCTCGATCACCCCCGGATCCGGCGTAACGCGGAAGTTGCTCAGGCGCATATCGAACGGCGGTTCGTAGCCTTCCAGCAGCACCGGGCAGTGCAACTCCTCGGCAGTGGCTTCGATGGCGGCCACCAGTTCCAGGTAATCCTCGACGCGTTCCAGGGGCGGCATAAACAGGTACAGGCGCCCTTCCCGCGCTTCGGCGCAGAGGGCGGTGCGGGTCAGCCAGTCGGCGGACTCGTCGACCTCGGGCACTCGCTCGTCGCTCGGCGCGGGTTCGCCATGGCTTTGCAGTTGCGCACTGGTCGGCAGTTCCGGCTGATCCTGGTTAGGGTCGGTGGGGTGCACGAACGGATACTCCGCCGCCGTCACCCACGGCTGCGAGGCCAACGGCAGGCGATAGCCCAGCGGCGAATCCCCCGGCACCAGGCGGCAATGGTTATCGCGCAGGTACCAGCGCCCGCTCTGCCAGTGGTCATTGGCGGCGGTGCGTGCCAGCGGCAGCACCTGGCCGATGACTTTATCCAGGCCCTGGCTGAACACCTTGCGCAGGCGTTCGCGCTCCAGCTCGTCACTCAAGCGCGGGTCCTGGGCAGTGACGTTTTGCGGCAACGCACCTTCGCGCCACAGGTAGTAGAAATTGTCTTCGTAGGCCGGGAATACAAAGCGCGCCGGCAACTTCAGGCGCTCGGCGACGCTGGCCAGGAAGCGCCCGGCCATTACGCCATCGGCGCCGTAGTCCTGTTGTTCATCGGCGATCAGCGCGCTGTTGTGCCAGATGGGCACGCCGTCACGGCGCCAGTAGCAGTTAAGCGACCAGCGCGGCAATTGCTCGCCGGGGTACCACTTGCCCTGGCCGAAGTGCACCAGGCCCTTGGGTGCGTAGTGCTTGCGCATGCGCTGGAACAGCTCGGCGGACAAGCGCCGCTTGTCCGGCCCGAGGGCCGCGGTGTTCCACTCGGCGCCGTCGGGATCGTCGATGGAGACGAAGGTCGGCTCGCCACCCATGGTCAGGCGCACATCATCCTTGAGCAAGTCGCCATCGATCTGCCGGCCCAGGGCCTGGATCGCCAGCCATTGCTCTTCGGTGTAGGGCTTGGTCACCCGTGGCGCTTCCCAGATGCGCTCCACCGACATCTCGTGGGTAAATTCGCACTCGCAAGGTTCCACCAGCCCACTGATCGGCGCGGCGGACGATGGATCAGGACTACAGGCCAATGGGATATGCCCTTCACCGGCGAACAGCCCGGAGGTGGCATCCAGGCCGATCCAGCCGGCACCGGGCAAATACACTTCGCACCAGGCGTGCAGGTCGGTGAAGTCGACTTCGGTGCCGGAGGGGCCGTCGAGGGCTTTGACGTCGGCGGTCAGTTGGATCAGATAACCGGACACAAACCGCGCCGCCAACCCGAGGTTGCGCAGCAATTGCACCAGCAGCCAGGCCGAATCACGGCAGGAGCCGGAAGCGTTTTCCAGGGTGAATTCCGGGGTTTGCACCCCCGGTTCCATGCGGATCAGGTAGCCGATGTCGGCGGCCAGGCGCTGGTTGAGGCCCACCAGGAAGTCCACGGCCGGCAACGGCGTGCGGTCGATACCCGCCAGGTAGGCGGCAAACCTCGGCGTCAGCGGCAGGGTTTCCAGGTACGGCGCCAGCTCGCGCTGTTCATCGGCGGCGTAGCTGAAGGGGATTTTTTCGGCATAGGGCTCAAGGAAAAAATCGAACGGGTTGAACACCGCCATCTCGGCGACCAGGTCAACCTCGATGCGCAGTTCATCGGTCTTTTCCGGGAACACCAGACGCGCCAGGTAATTGCCCTGGGGGTCCTGCTGCCAATTGATGAAGTGCTGCTCGGGCAGCACTTTGAGTGCGTAGGACAAAATCCGCGTGCGGCTATGGGCCGCCGGGCGCAGACGCACAATCTGTGGGCCGAGTTCGACCGCGCGGTCGTAGCGGTAATGCGTAACGTGGTGCAACGCGACATGAATCGACACGGCGGCCTCCTGCGAGCCAGGGCATGGACACAAAGCGCGCAAGACTTATGCCAGAGCGGCGGTCATTGCGCTTTATCGTAAGACCCGGTGCAGTACAGCACCAAAACGGCGCCGACAGTGGTGTCGTGGTGCAGGCGTCGCACATATTTGTGGCGTTAATGTGAGGATGGGTGGCGAATCTACCCAATCAACGGGTTTTGCGCTTTGCGATTACGGCTGGTTTAACCGCCTGCCGAATGCGACGGATTCCCACGAGTTTCGTGCGCATCTCTCGTTGAACCTTGCTGTTAAGTGTCAATAATCCGAGCAATGGGAATAACAGCGCCAACCCATAAAGGACTTTGTGAGGCTGGAATTGAACCATCGGAGCTACAAACAGCAGACAGGCGACATAGATACCGACCATTACCCACACCCAGGAGGGTCGGCCCCGCAAAATCATAAAGTTGCTATGGACCGTCAACAGAATGAGCAGCGCCCCGGCAGACATGATCTTGAGCCCCACTTGAGCCATCGGCGCATCACGAAAATAGGTGATGAACGCCAGCGCCACAGCCAACGCCAAAGAAAAACACGCAGCAAATACGCCGCCCATAAACGTCAGAAAGTATTGTCTGAAAAAGTCGCGTAGCGTCATCAATTCGCTCATTCGCTTACCTCCTCGTACAGTCCAATCGCGATGGTGTTGACGTTTCCGGAGTAGGCACTCCCGCCAAACCCAACGCTTGCGCCCAGGACGTCTTTGATCTGGGTAGTGGTGCTGTGCTTGAGCTGCGTAGGGGTGAAACGCTTGGTGAGCTCGCCCGACGCCTGCCTCAATTTGATCATCTTCGCGGTCAAGCTGGGATGGTTGATGCTCAGCAGCTCTTTCGTCAGCTTGGCTCTTTCCTGGCGGTTCAAACCGCGAAGCACATCACGCAGGCTCTTGCCCGTCGATGCTTTGGCGGCCCTGACCAGCTTGACCGTCGTCAGGGCCGAAGCGCCCACGCCAGCCAGTGATACGGCGTCCAGCACGATGGACGCATTCTGGTACCAGCCTTCACTGTCGAGCGAATCCTTGACCTCAGGTTTGGCGACTTCCAGCGCTGTTCGGGCAACGCCGTTGAAACACTGAAGCGTACTTGCGCCGGCAGCCGCATACCCCACTACGACGATGACGGAACTGGCGCCAGCGCTGAAAGGCACCAGAATTGTTCCACTGGCGATCGCAGCCCAACTGATCACCGCCCCCAAGCAGGAGATTCCGGTATTCACGGCTTCGCCAATCAGTCGCGATTCTCGAGGATTGCTCACGACATGTTGAGCAAACTGTGTTGGCGCAATGTACTTCTGCGCTTCACGCAAAATGATGCGCTTGGGCTTGATGCTGCAGATGGGCTTGAATTCGCGCAGGGTAATGACATTGAAGTCAGCGTCGATATACACCACCCCCGCGCCGACGATGCTGGGGTCGGCGTCGATGGCCGCGAACAGCCGTGGCAGGTTGATCTGGCTTTCGATGCGCTGGCGCGCCATGAACTGGGAGCGGTTGGAGTCCATGCCGATGCCGGCCAGGGGGTTGCCCATGGGGTGTTCTTCCTTGAAGGGGTGGAGACTGGACTGACGCTATCGGGGGCAAGCCCCCTCCCACACTTGTCCGTATTCGCAATCCAATATGGGAGGGGGCTTGCCCCCGATAGCGATTTAATGGGCGCCACCTTACCAAACAGCCTCCCCACCGCCTAGAAAGCAAAACGCCAGCACAAGGCTGGCGTTTGCATTTTCAAGCGACGATCAACGCGGCACCACCGGCTTGCGGGCCGGCTTGCCGCCCTTGCCCTTGGCCGCATCGCTGCGTTCCTTGGCCGCCTGCTTGTTACGCGCCTGGGCCGCGGCCTTGGCTTGCTCACGCTTATCCCACGGGTTGCTGCCGTCGCTGCCACGGGGCGGCAGGCCGGTGTGCTGGGTGAGGATCCTGGTGGTGGTTTCCTTGGCGACCTTGTGGCTGCCGGCCGGCGTCGAGTTCTTGCGACGGGCGCTCTGGTAGCTGTCGGTGCTCGGCTGGTGCAGCGGGATCAGTTGGTCCTTGCCCGGCCCGATCAGGTCGGCACGACCCATGCGGGTCAGCGCTTCACGCAGCATCGGCCAGCCCTTCGGGTCGTGATAGCGCAGGAACGCCTTGTGCAGGCGGCGCTGCTCTTCGCTCTTGACGATGGTCACCGCGTCGCTCTTGTAGGTGACCTTGCGCAGCGGGTTCTTGCCCGAGTGGTACATCGCGGTGGCGGTGGCCATCGGCGACGGGTAGAACGCCTGCACCTGGTCGGCGCGGAAGCCGTTGCCCTTGAGCCACAGGGCCAGGTTCATCATGTCTTCATCGGTGGTGCCCGGGTGGGCGGCGATGAAGTAAGGGATCAGGTACTGCTCCTTGCCCGCTTCCTTGGTGTACTTCTCGAACATGCGCTTGAACTTGTCATAGCTGCCGATGCCCGGTTTCATCATCTGGTTGAGCGGACCTTCCTCGGTGTGTTCCGGGGCGATCTTGAGGTAGCCACCGACGTGGTGGGTGACCAGCTCCTTGACGTATTCCGGCGACTCGACCGCGAGGTCGTAGCGCAGGCCGGAAGCGATCAGGATCTTCTTCACCCCAGGCAATGCACGGGCGCTGCGGTACAGCTGGATCAACGACGAGTGGTCGGTGTTCAGGTTCGGGCAGATGCCGGGGAACACGCACGACGGCTTGCGGCACGCGGATTCGATTTCCGGGCTCTTGCAGGCAATGCGGTACATGTTCGCGGTCGGGCCGCCGAGGTCGGAGATCACACCGGTGAAGCCTGGAACCTTATCGCGGATCTCTTCGATTTCGCGAATGATCGACTCTTCGGAACGGTTCTGGATGATCCGCCCTTCGTGCTCGGTAATCGAGCAGAAGGTGCAGCCGCCGAAGCAGCCACGCATGATGTTCACCGAGAAGCGGATCATGTCGTAGGCCGGGATTTTCTCCTTGCCGTACGCCGGGTGCGGAACACGGGCGTAAGGCATGCCGAACACGTAGTCCATTTCTTCGGTGGTCATCGGAATCGGCGGCGGGTTGAACCACACGTCCACTTCGCCGTGCTTCTGCACCAGGGCGCGGGCGTTGCCTGGGTTGGTTTCCAGGTGCAACACGCGGTTGGCGTGGGCATAGAGCACGGCGTCGCCACGGACTTTTTCCACCGAGGGCAGGCGGATCACGGTCTTGTCGCGGGTCATGCGCGGGCTGGCCAGGATCTGCACGACCTTGGCTTCTTCCGGATCATCGACCGGCCCCTTTTCCTGCTCGATGGCGCAGGCCTGGGTGTCCTGGGTGTTGACGTACGGGTTGATGATCTTGTCGACCTTGCCCGGGCGGTCGATACGTGTGGAATCCACTTCGTACCAGCCGGCTGGGGTATCGCGACGGATGAACGCGGTGCCGCGCACATCGGTAATGTCTTCGATCTTGTGGCCCCACGACAGGCGCTGGGCGACTTCGACGATAGCCCGCTCGGCGTTGCCGTACAGAAGGATATCGGCGGTGGCGTCGATCAGGATCGAGTTGCGCACGCGGTCCTGCCAGTAGTCGTAGTGGGCGATGCGGCGCAGGGACGCTTCGATGCCGCCGAGTACGATCGGCACGTTCTTGTAGGCTTCCTTGCAACGCTGGCTGTACACCAGGCTGGCGCGGTCCGGACGTTTGCCGGCCATGCCGCCAGGGGTGTAGGCGTCGTCGGAACGGATTTTCTTGTCGGCGGTGTAGCGGTTGATCATCGAGTCCATGTTGCCGGCCGCGACGCCGAAGAACAGGTTCGGCTCGCCCAGTTTCATGAAGTCGTCTTTGGACTGCCAGTTCGGCTGCGCAATGATCCCGACGCGGAAGCCCTGGGACTCCAGCAGCCGGCCGATGATGGCCATGCCGAACGACGGGTGGTCCACGTAGGCATCACCGGTGACGATGATGATGTCGCACGAATCCCAGCCAAGCTGATCCATCTCCTCCCTGCTCATCGGCAGGAATGGCGCAGGACCGAAACATTCGGCCCAGTACTTGGGATAGTCAAATAACGGCTTGGCTGTTTGCATGACGGTGACCGGTGTTGAGATGAAAAATCGCGGGCGCGGAATATAGCACAAATTTTGACCAATTCCGACGGTAATGGTCGGAATTGAGCAGACGGGTTATTCGTCGTCGTCGAAGTTGTAACTGCCCGGCGCCAGGTTCTCGAAGCGCGTGTATTTGCCGATGAATGCCAGGCGAACAAAGCCGATCGGGCCGTTACGCTGCTTGCCGATAATGATCTCGGCAATGCCTTTGTGCTCGGTCTCGGGGTGATACACCTCGTCGCGGTACACGAACATGATCACGTCGGCATCCTGCTCGATCGCTCCGGATTCCCGCAGGTCGGAGTTCACCGGGCGCTTGTTGGGACGTTGTTCCAGGGAGCGGTTGAGCTGGGACAGGGCGACTACCGGGCAGTTGAATTCCTTGGCCAGGGCCTTGAGGGACCGGGAGATTTCGGAAATTTCGTTGGTGCGGTTATCGCCACTGGAGCCCGGGATCTGCATCAATTGCAGGTAGTCGATCATGATCAGGGCGATGTCGCCGTGCTCACGTACCAGGCGGCGGGTACGTGCACGCATCTCGGACGGGCTGATACCGGCGGTGTCATCGATAAACAGCTTGCGGTCGTTGAGCAGGTTGACCGCCGAGGTCAGGCGCGGCCAGTCGTCGTCTTCCAGGCGACCGGCACGCACCTTGGTCTGGTCGATACGGCCGAGGGACGACAGCATACGCATGATCAGCGATTCGCCTGGCATCTCGAGGGAGTACACCAGGACGGTCTTGTCGCTGCGCAACACGGCGTTTTCCACCAGGTTCATCGCAAAGGTGGTCTTACCCATGGATGGACGGCCGGCGACGATGATCAGGTCGGACGGCTGCAGGCCGCTGGTCTTCTCGTCGAGGTCGGTGTAGCCGGTGGAAATACCAGTGATGGCGTTGTCGGTGTTGAACAAGGTGTCGATGCGGTCGATGGCCTTGGTCAACAGGTCGTTGACGCTGACCGGGCCGCCGGTTTTCGGGCGCGCTTCGGCGATCTGGAAGATCTGGCGCTCGGCTTCATCAAGGATTTCGGCGGCGGTGCGGCCTTCGGGGTTGAAGGCGCTGTCGGCGATTTCGGTGCTGATGCCGATCAACTGGCGCAGGGTGGCGCGCTCGCGAACGATCTGGGCATAGGCCTTGATGTTGGCGACGGACGGTGTGTTTTTTGCCAGCTCACCCAGGTAGCCCAGGCCACCGACCTGGGAGGTCTGGCCTTCCTTGTCCAGCTGTTCAGCCAGGGTCACCACGTCGATTGGGGAGTTCTGGTCGGCCAGCTTGGCGATGGCACGGAAGATCAGGCGGTGGTCATGACGATAGAAATCACCGTCCGAGACTTGATCCAGCACGCGTTCCCAGGCGTTGTTGTCCAGCATCAGGCCACCGAGCACGGCCTGTTCGGCCTCGATGGAATGCGGCGGCACCTTCAGGGCAGCGGTTTGCAGATCGTATTGCTCAGGAGCTGAAATATCGTTCATGGCCACTTGGAATTAGGGGATTGTAGAAAAACAAAAGGCACGACCTGTAAACAGGATCGTGCCCGATGTTAACTGCCCGGCACACGAGGTGCCAGTCAGTTAGGTGCGACTTAAGCTGCTACCACGACAACGCGTACGGTGGCTTCAACTTCGGCGTGCAGGTGCACGGCTACGTCGAATTCGCCTACGTTGCGGATGGTGCCGTTCGGCAGACGAACTTCGCTCTTCTGCACTTCAACGCCGGAGGCGGTCAGTGCATCAGCGATGTCGTGGGTGCCGATCGAACCGAACAGCTTGCCTTCGTCACCGGCGGTGGCAGTGATAGTCACTTCCAGCTCAGCCAGTTGGGCAGCGCGAGTTTCGGCCGAAGCTTTTTTGTCTGCTGCTGCTTTTTCCAGCTCAGCGCGACGCTCTTCAAACGCAGCCAGGTTGGCAGCGGTTGCAGCGGTGGCTTTGCCGTATGGCAGCAGGTAGTTACGACCGTAGCCGGCCTTAACGTTCACTTTGTCGCCCAGGTTGCCCAGGTTGGCGACTTTTTCCAGAAGGATCAGTTGCATGTGAAAATCCTCTAACTTTTAACCTTCACCGTTCGCGTTATCGGCGTCTTTCGGCGCAGAACGTCCGCGAAAATCAATCAGGCTGTCGACAATGGCCAAGACCACGAGTAACGGACCGATCAAGTGCATGAGCGGCAGGACGGTGACGTAGATCCCCACCAGCCAGAAACTGGCCAGTCTTTTCTGCGCGACCAGCCCGTGAATCAGGGACAAGCCAGCGAAGAACAGCGGCACACCGCACAACGGCAACAGGATCAAGGTGTGCCACCCGATAAACGGGGCAACGCACATGACGGCCAGCAGTGACAGCGCAACGCGCTTGGGGATCCGGATTGCGCGAAACTCGCTTCCGAAACCGCCGGGGTTATACAACAACGCCTGCCAATAGCGCCCAAGAATCAGGCACAACACACTAAAGACCTGCACCGAAACCGCTGTCGAAATGATCAACATCGGAACTGCCAGTGAAGCGAGTGCTGCTTTCTGGTCTGCCGAGAACTTCTCGTAAGACTCACCCATCACCAGCGGCAAGACGTGTTGAAACGTCTGCGCCAGCGACTCGATGAAGGAACCGAAGACGGTCCCCAGGCTCACCGCACACAACAACCCCACGGCCGTGCTGACCAGCAGCACGCGATTCCAGGAATGCCCGGCGCGCAAAACCAACGCCAGGCTGCAACTCCCCAACAGCACCAGAAGTGCTGTCGGGTCTTGCAGGAAATGCCAGCTCACCAACACTGACAACAACCCCAGACCCAGGACGCTCAAGGCGTCCGAACCGCGCCGCAGGAGCACAAGGCAACCCGCGGCGGCACCCAACCAGAACAACAACGGCAACACTGCACATCCAGCCACTACCAGAGTGGCCTGCACACGACCGCGCATGATGAACTCAGCTAAGGCGCGCATGCATTCAATCCCTTACTACTTGTCGACTGCCCGGTCTCAGCGGCCGTGGCTGTCGGTGTAGGCCAGCAGGGCCAGGAAGCGGGCGCGCTTGATAGCGGTAGCCAGCTGACGCTGATAACGTGCTTTGGTACCGGTGATACGGCTTGGAACGATTTTGCCGGTCTCGGATACGTAGGCTTTCAGAGTGTTGAGATCTTTGTAGTCGATCTCCTTCACTTCTTCAGCGGTGAAGCGGCAAAACTTACGACGACGGAAGAAACGTGCCATTTGATAGGCTCCTTAATAAGGTCCGTGGATTACTCGTCAGCGTTATCGCTGCTGTCGCTGTCATCACTATCAGCGCTATCAGCGCCTTCGTGCTCAGGACGGTCGCGACGCTCACGGCGCTCACTGCGGTTTTCTTCAGCCTTGAGCATCTCGGATTGGCCGGTAACGGCTTCTTCGCGACGGATGACCAGGTTACGGATCACTGCATCGTTGTAGCGGAAGTTGTCTTCCAGCTCGGCCAGGGCCTTGCCAGTGCACTCAACGTTCAGCATCACGTAGTGAGCCTTGTGAACATTGTTGATTGCGTAGGCCAGTTGACGACGACCCCAATCTTCCAGACGGTGGATTTTGCCGCCGTCTTCTTCGATCAGCTTGGTGTAACGCTCAACCATGCCGCCGACTTGCTCGCTTTGATCCGGGTGGACCAAAAAGATGATTTCGTAATGACGCATGAATGCTCCTTACGGGTTGTAGCCTGCCGCTCAAAAACGGTCAGACAAGGAGTGAATGACACTTATGGATCTTGCCGCAGGGAGGCACATCGGTGCCTGCCAGGAAGGCAAGGGGCGCAATTGTAGAGAAGGGGAAGAACGGGCGCAAGGTGATTGGTGATTATTTGAACAATCGCCCAGGCACCACAAAAGCAAATGTGGGAGGGGACAGCCTCCTCCCACATGTTGGTTCTACGCCAGGCTTGGAATTACTTCTTCGCCTTGGCCTTGGCACCACGCTGACGCTGGGCCTCAAACAGGCACACGCCGGTCGCAACCGACACGTTCAGGCTGCTGACGCTACCGGCCATCGGCAGGTGCACCAGGTAATCGCAATGTTCACGGGTCAGGCGACGCATGCCCTTGCCTTCGGCCCCCATGATGAGGATGGTCGGACCGGTGAGGTCCTGGTCATAAATGCTGACCTCGGCCTCTCCCGCCGTGCCCACGACCCACAGGCCGCGCTGCTGGAGTTTCTCCAGGGTGCGCGCCAGGTTGGTCACGGCCACCAGTGGAATCACTTCCGCCGCGCCACAGGCGACTTTACGCACCACCGGCGTCAAGGTAGCCGACTTGTCCTTCGGCACAATCACCGCCAGCGCACCTGCTGCATCCGCCGAGCGCAGGCACGCGCCGAGGTTGTGCGGGTCGGTCACGCCGTCCAGCACCAGCAGCAGCGGTGCACCTTCGGTACGGTCGAGCAGCTCATCGAGCATCGCTTCGCCCCAGACCTGGCTAGGACTCACGTCCGCCACCACACCCTGGTGAACGCCTTCGACCCACACGTCCATTTCACGCCGCTCGGCCTGGCCGATTGCGACCTTGTTTTGGTTGGCCAGCTCGACTAACGCCTGTACGCGCGGCTCGCTGCGGCCTTCGGCCAGCCAGACTTGCTTGACGCGCTTAGGGTGGTGACGCAGCAGTGCTTCTACGGCGTGGACGCCGTAGATTTTTTCCAGACTCATGACTTGGCCTTAGGTTTGCGCGAACCGCCGCTTTTCGCGGGGGCCGAACCCGCTTTTGGCGGGCCTTTACGGTGTTTACTTGGCTTGCTCGACGGCTTTTCCGCCCCTTGGGACTTTCCCCCAGACGCCGCTTTACCACCGCTTTTGGCTTCGTTGAGCAACTGCTGCTTCAACTCACGGCTCTTGCGCAGTTCGGCGTTTTTCGCCGCCGCGTCGCTTGGGCGGTAGGCCTCGGGCGCTTTGTCCTTGGCTGCAGGACGGCGCCCGGCCTTGGCTGGAGCGGGCTCTGCCACTGCCGCTTTGGCGGGAGCGCCTTTGCCTTTGCTTGCAGGCGCGGTCGTTTCGCTGCCACGCTTTTTACGGCCCGGCGCTTCAGCGGGCTTGTCAGGCATGCCAAAGTCGATCTTGCGCTCGTCGAGATCGACGCGCATGACCTGCACTTCCACGGTATCGCCCAAACGGAAGCTGCGACCGGTACGCTCGCCCGCCAGGCGGTGGTGCACAGGGTCGAAGTGGTAGTAGTCACCCGGCAAGGCGGTGACGTGCACCAGGCCTTCGACGTAGATGTCGGTCAGCTCGACGAACAAGCCAAAGCCGGTGACGGCGGTGATCACGCCTGGGAACGACTCGCCCACGCGGTCCTTCATGAACTCGCACTTGAGCCAGTTCACCACGTCGCGGGTGGCTTCGTCGGCGCGGCGCTCGCTCATGGAGCACTGCTCGCCCAACTGTTCCAGGGCCGCTTCGTCGTACGGATAGATCCGCGCCTTCGGAATGGTCATGGCACCGGCACGCTTGACGTGCGGGGTGTTTTGCTTGGAATGGATCACGCTGCGGATTGCGCGGTGCGTGAGCAAGTCCGGATAGCGGCGAATCGGCGAGGTGAAGTGGGTGTACGCCTCGTAATTCAGGCCGAAGTGGCCCTGGTTATCGGCGCTGTACACCGCCTGGCTCAGGGAGCGCAGCATCACGGTCTGGATCACGTGGTAATCCGGACGGTCCTTGATGCTGGCCAGCAGTGCCTGGTAGTCCTTCGGCGTCGGGCCGTCCTTGCCTTTGTGCAGGGACAGGCCCAGCTCGCCGAGGAACGCGCGCAGTTTTTCCAGGCGCTCCGGTGGCGGACCATCGTGCACACGGTAGAGCGCAGGGATTTCGTGCTTTTTCAGGAATTCAGCGGTGGCCACGTTGGCCGCCAGCATGCATTCCTCGATCAGCTTGTGCGCATCGTTACGGGTGGTCGGGGTGATCGCGGCGATCTTGCGCTCGGAACCGAAGACAATCCGGGTTTCCTGGGTTTCAAAATCGATCGCGCCACGCACATGACGGGCACCCAGCAACACTTTGTACAACGCATACAGCTGCTTGAGGTGCGGCACCACATGCCCGTACTCACCACGCAACGCCTTGGCTTCGCTGGTTTTCGGCTGTTCCAGGATGGTGCTGACCTTGTTGTAGGTCAGGCGCGCCTGGGAGTGGATCACCGCTTCGTAGAACTGGTAATCGGTCATTTCGCCGGTTTTCGAGATAGTCATCTCGCAGACCATGGCCAAACGGTCGACTTTCGGGTTCAGGGAGCACAGGCCATTGGACAGCTGCTCAGGCAGCATCGGGATCACGCGCTCAGGGAAATACACGGAGTTGCCGCGTACCTGGGCTTCGTTATCCAGGGCCGAACCGATCTTCACATAGCTGGAAACGTCGGCAATCGCGACGAACAACTTCCAGCCGCCGGAGAACAGGCGCAGCTTGCCGGGTTTGGCTTCGCAGTAGACCGCATCGTCGAAGTCGCGGGCATCTTCACCGTCAATGGTGACGAACGGCAGATGGCGCAGGTCGATGCGTTTTTCCTTGTCCTTCTCTTCGACTTCCGGCTTGAGCTTGGCGGCTTCCTTGAGCACAGCCTCAGGCCAGACGTGAGGAATATCGTAGGTGCGCAGCGCGACGTCGATTTCCATGCCCGGCGCCATGTAGTTGCCGACCACTTCAACAATATCGCCCTGGGGCTGGAAGCGCGCAGTGGGCCAGTGGGTGATTTTCACCTCGACGAACTGACCGACCTTGGCAGCGCCATTGCGGCCCGGGGTGATCAGCACTTCCTGCTGGACCTTCGGGTTATCCGGCACAACAAAGCCGATACCGCCTTCTTCGAAGTAACGGCCGACGATGGACTCGTGGGCACGGGACACCACTTCGACGATCACGCCTTCACGGCGACCGCGACGGTCCAGGCCGGAAACCCGCGCCAGGGCACGGTCGCCATCGAACACCAGGCGCATTTGCGCCGGGCTCATGAACAGGTCATCACTGCCGTCATCCGGGATCAGGAAGCCGAAGCCGTCACGGTGGCCGGCAATGCGGCCGAGGATCAGGTCGAGCTTATCCACGGGTGCATAGGTGCCACGGCGGGTGTAGATCAGTTGAGCATCGCGCTCCATGGCACGCAGGCGGCGGCGCAGGGCTTCGAGCTGGTCTTCGGTGGTCAGACCGAACTCTTCGACCAGCTGCTCACGGCTAGCAGGCGAACCCCGATCGGCGAGGTGCGCCAGGATCAGTTCGCGGCTAGGAATAGGGTTTTCATATTTTTCCGCTTCACGAGCGGCCTCGGGATCGAGGGACTGCCAATCGGCCATTAGAGATTTTTCACCTTGTCTATATGCGGGTTAGTTTGGCATACGCGTATTGAAACGGGAAATTTCAGGCATCAACAAGCGTTTAAAAGCCTTTTACAGCCCTCGCCGCGCACCTTGCACGACCATTGGCGAAATTTTCCAGGTTTTTTTCATAGCAGGGGTTTACAGCTAAAAAACCGCTCCGTATAGTGCGCGCCATCGACGACGGCAACGTTGTTGATGCTGCCCAGGTGGTGAAATTGGTAGACACGCCAGCTTCAGGTGCTGGTGATCGCAAGGTCGTGGAAGTTCGAGTCTTCTCCTGGGCACCAAATTCAGATCAAACCCGCGAAAGCGGGTTTTTTCGTTTCAGGCTTCTGATTTTTAACGAGAAAATCGATTTATATTTTTCGAATCAGGGGTTTACAGATTAAAAAGCCCGCCGTATAGTTCGCCCCATCAACAGCGGCAACGTTGCTTGATAATGCCCAGGTGGTGAAATTGGTAGACACGCCAGCTTCAGGTGCTGGTGATCGCAAGGTCGTGGAAGTTCGAGTCTTCTC
>NZ_JBWKPE010000011.1:0-122167 GCF_059418085.1 Pseudomonas sp. GW821-FHT09C10 | reverse complement strand
CTCCTGGGCACCAAATTCAGATCAAACCCGCGAAAGCGGGTTTTTTCGTTTCCGGGGTTTGAAAACTCCACCAGCAATTTCCCCTCTTCGGCGCACTTGAGAAGTTTTATCGTTTATCCTTGCAATGATTTGTTGCACTCAAGTGAGGAAAACCCCGGATGATGATCCGCGATACCCGTCTCAAGACATCCCTTCTGCGTGGCCTGACCATCACTCTGCTCGGCCTGACCCTACTCTCCCCCGCCGCCTACTCCGCCGACAAAGTCTCCCTGACCCTGTACAACGGCCAACACAAAGAAGTCGGCGATGAACTCGCCAAGGCCTTCGAAGCCAGGACCGGCATTCACGTCAACGTACGCAAGGGCAGCAGCAACCAACTGGCCAGCCAAGTCGTGGAGGAAGGCGACCGCTCCCCTGCCGACGTGATCTACACCGAGGAATCGCCGCCACTGAACAAACTTGGCGAGCAAGGCCTGCTGGCCAAGATCGATGCGGGCACGCTCGACGTCCTGCCCAAGGAGTACGTCGGCCGTAACGGCGACTGGATGGGCGTGACCGCACGCACCCGCGTCGTAGCCTTCAACCCCAAACTGATTGCCGAGAAAGACCTGCCCGAGTCGGTATTGGATTTCGCCGGCCCCGAGTGGCAAGGCAAGGTCGGCTTTGTACCTACCAGCGGCGCCTTCCAGGAACAGGCCGTGGCGATCATCAAGCTGCACGGCCGTGAAGCCGCCGAAGAATGGCTGACCGGCCTGCGTGCCTTCGGCAAGGTGTACAGCAACAACATGGTCGCCCTGAAGGCCGTGGAAAACGGCGAAGTAGCCACCGTTCTGGTGAACAACTACTACTGGTTTGCCCTGAAGAAAGAAAAAACCAACCTCGATTCCCAACTGCACTACTTCACCGATGGCGATGCCGGTGGCCTGATCACCGTGTCTTCGGCGGCCGCGCTGAAATCCAGCAAGCATCCCAAAGAAGCCCAGCAACTGCTGGCGTTCATGGCCAGCGAAGAAGGCCAGCGCGTGATTACCACGACCTCGGCCGAATACCCGCTGCGCAAAGGCATGGAATCCAACCGCGGCCTCAAGCCCTTCAGCGAACTGCAGCCGCCGAAAGTCACACCTGCCGACCTGGGCAACGCAGAAGAAGCCCTGGACCTGGAACGTGAGGTTGGCTTGAACTGATGAACCCATCGCTACCCACACCCGCCCTGCGCGGGGGGTTCAGCCCGCGCCGCAAGCGCCCTTCGATCTGGCTGCTGCTCCCCGTCCTGCTACTGGTTGGCCTGAGCCTATTGCCACTGGTGTATGTCGGGCTGAAGGCCTGGCAAGCGGGCTGGGAGCAGGCGGTGCATCTGCTCTGGCGCCCCTATGTGTTCGGGCTGCTGCGCAATACCTTGGCGCTGATGGTCGGCGTGACGGTGGCGTGCGGCGTGATCGGTCTGTCCCTGGCCTGGCTGCTGGAACGCAGCAATCTGCCAGGGCGCCGCCTCTGGGGTGTGGTCCTGTGCCTGCCGTTCGCGGTGCCGGCGTTTGTCAGCAGCTTCACCTGGGTATCCCTGAGCGCCCACTTCGAAGGGCTCGGCGGCGCGATCCTGGTGATGACCCTGTCCAAATACCCGCTGGTGTTTTTGCCAGTGGCCGCAACCTTGCGCAACCTGGACCCTTCCCTTGAAGAATCGGCCCGCACCCTGGGGCTGAATCGCTGGGGCATATTCCTGCGCATCACCCTGCCCTTGCTGTGGCCGTCGCTGCTGGCCGGGGCACTGCTGATTACCCTGCATATGCTGGTGGAGTTCGGCGCGCTGTCGATCATCGGCCTGCAAACCTTCACCACCGCGATCTACCAGCAATTCGAGCTGGAATTCAGCAATGCCAATGCCGCGATGCTTTCGGCGGTATTGCTGGTGATGTGCCTGACCCTGCTGTGGCTGGAACTGCGCGTGCGCGGCAAGGGCCGGCACGTGCGCATCGGCCAGGGCGCGGCGCGGCATGGGGAGCAGGTGCGACTGGGCAAATGGGCGCCACTGGGCCAGGTGTATTGCCTGGCTCTGGCGATCATCGGCAGCGGCATCCCCTTGGGCATGCTCGGCTATTGGCTGGCGGTAGGTTCCTCGGCGGCATTTCCAATGGCCGAGATTGGCGAGGCATTGCTGTCCTCCCTGATGCTGTCGCTGGGTGGCGCGGCACTGTGCCTGGCGCTGGCGGTACCGGTGGGGCTGCTGGTGGTGCGCTACAAGGGCCGACTGGCAATCTGGGCCGAGCGCCTGCCGTACCTGCTGCACGCCCTGCCCGGCCTGGTGATTGCGTTGACACTGGTGTATTTCGCCCTGCATTACGTGCCGGCGCTGTACCAGACGTCGGCGTTGCTGCTGATCGCCTATGCCTTGTTGTTTCTTCCATTGGCCCAGGCGCCGATCCGCACGGCCTTGAACAAAGCCGCACCGCAGTTGGAAGAGGCTGCACGCACGCTGGGGGCATCGTCGTTCAGTGCGTTTTGCCGAGTGACGCTGCCGATTATTTTTCCGGCATTGGGTGCGGCATTTGCGCTGGTGTTCCTGGACGCCATGAAGGAATTGACGGCGACGCTGCTGCTCAGCCCCACCGGGCTGAATACCTTGGCGACTGCCGTGTGGGCGCACACCTCGAATGTGGAGTTTGCGGCGGCGGCGCCTTATGCGGCGTTGTTGATAGTGGTGTCTGGGTTGCCGGTCTATCTGCTGACAACTCGGATGTACTTGAGCCGCTGAGATCGCTATCGGGGGCAAGCCCCCGATGAGACCAGAACAGACGACGCTAAGCCCGGAACTGCCCCAAGCTCGCCTTCAACTGCGCCGCCAACCCATCCAGCACCTTGCCACTGGCGGTAGTCTCCACCACCGCCTGCGCCGCACGCTCGGCCTGGGCATGGATCACCTCGACACGGCCTCGTACCGCATGGGCGCCCTGGGCCTGGTGCTCGGCGGCGCGGGTAGCCAGGCCAATCGCTGCATGCACCTGCTCCACCGAGGCCTGCACCGTCTGCTGCAAGCGCACGCTGTCGCGCAGCACCAGCAAACCTTCGTTGGCCTGGCGCCCGGCCTTGCCGATGGTTTCCACTGCCTCCCGCGCGCCCTGCTGCAACGCGACGATATGGGCCTGGATATCGCCGGTAGAACTTTGGGTCTTACTGGCCAACGCGCGTACTTCGTCCGCTACCACCGCAAAGCCCCGCCCGGTCTCGCCCGCACGCGCGGCTTCAATGGCCGCGTTGAGCGCCAGCAGGTTGGTCTGCTCGGCGATACCATGGATGACCGTCAGCACCACTTCGATCTGCTCGCTTTGCTGGGCCAGGCGCTCGATGACCTGAGACCCGGCCTGGACCTGCCCCGCCAACGCCTCGATCAAACTGCCAACTTCGGCCGACGTGCGCGAGTTCTCGTCCGTCGCCTGACGAATATCCACCACCTGCTGCAACGCCGCCTGCATGGCGTGGCTTTCGGCCTGGGCCTCGTCGGCCATTTGCGACAGCGCGCGCAAACTCTCCGCCACCTCATCACGCTGCAAGCCAGCGGCCGCATCGGCGCCGGCATTGCGCAAGGTCATGGCGCCGATTTCCACGCCGGTACGCTGGGCCACATCGCCCGCCTCGCGCACGATGGGTTGCAACTTATCCACAAAGCGATTGACCGCCGAGGCCATGTCGCCGATTTCGTCCTTGCTGTTGATCTGCACGCGCTTGGTGAGGTCGCCCTCGCCTGCTGCCAGGTCATCCATGGCCGCGATAAGCAGTTTCAGGCGATTGACCACACGACGACCGAGAACCACGGCGATCAGCAGCAATACGCCGAAACCGACCAGCGCCAGCCCCATACCGATGCGCCAACGCAAGGTGCCGGCAGCCTCCTGCACGGCGCCGGTGGTGTTGACGGTCATCTGGGTCGCAGTGGCTTGCGCCGACTGCAGGCGAGCGCCCATGGCCGCCGCGCTATCCGCCGCCGCACCTTTGAGGCTGTCGCCGACCAACTGATCACCGCTGGCTATCAGTGCGGCAAAACGCTTGTCCAGCGCTTGCAGATCGGCCTCGACGGACGCGGTCGACACCCCCATGAGCACCTTGCCAATCTCCACGCCGTTAGGGCTGATGGACGCCTCGACGTAGAACACCGAAGGATCGTTCTTCGCGGCGTTCAGGACTTTGTCCAGGGCGCGATCGCCCTGGCCTTTTTCCAGCAACGCCTTGTTGATCGGATTTTCGCGATTCAGATAACGAGTCAGGTGCTCACCCGCCGCGTCGTCATAAACCACGAACAGCACGTTGGGATTGCGCTGGGCGCGTCGGGCAAACTCGGACAGCGTTGGCACATCGCTGTCCCACATGGCGCGGGGCGCCACCGAGGCCAGCAGTTGCGCCATATCGTTGGCGGAGTCTTGCAGGTCTTTTTCCAGGGTCGCACGCAACTGTTTCTGCTCTGCCTGCAGGCGCTCGGAAAGCCCGGCGGTCAGACGCTGACGGGTACTGGTGGACAAGCTGTCCAGGCTCGACGTGACTTCCTTGCCGGCCTGGGCCAATTCACCGGACAGCTTCTGGCTGTCGATGCCCAGGCGATTGCCTAAATCGGCCTCCAGCGCCGTGACTGTGCTCCGGGTGAGAGCGACCGCCACCAGCACTTGCACCAAAAGAGCGATACCTAGGGTAACGAACACCGGCCGCAACAGACGGCTTTGTAACAATGAGAGAACGGCAGACATCGGGAATCCCTCCACCACGGGTGCCATTAATTTGATAGCACCGCGAAAGAAAGAAACATAGCAAGGGTCGTGCCGCTTGGCATGCAGATACGACAAAGGGCTCCCGAAGGAGCCCTTTGCTTTTTACATCAATAGCTTATTAAGCGAACGGATGACGCAGAACGATGGTCTCGTTGCGATCCGGGCCCGTCGAAATAATATCAATCGGCGCACCGATCAGCTCTTCAACGCGCTTGATGTAGGCACGGGCATTGGCTGGCAACTCTTCCAGGGTCTTGGCACCCACGGTCGACTCGCTCCAGCCCGGCACTTCTTCGTACACAGGCTGCAGGCCCACGTAGCTGTCGGCGTCAACCGGGGCAACGTCCTTGCCTTCGGCATCTTTGTAGCCGACGCAGATGTTGATGGTTTCCAGGCCGTCGAGTACATCCAGCTTGGTGAAGCAGATGCCCGAGATGCTGTTCACATCGATCGCGCGACGCAGGATAACGGCGTCGAACCAGCCACAGCGACGAGCACGGCCGGTGGTCGCGCCGAATTCATGACCTTGCTTGGCCAGGTGCGCACCGACTTCGTCGAACAGTTCGGTCGGGAACGGGCCCGAACCTACACGGGTGGTGTAGGCCTTGGTGATGCCGAGGATGTAGTCCAGGAACATAGGACCAACGCCCGAACCAGTCGCAACGCCGCCAGCAGTGGTGTTGGAGCTGGTCACGTACGGGTAGGTACCGTGGTCGATGTCCAGCAACGAACCCTGGGCGCCTTCGAACATGATGTCCTTGCCGGCGCGACGCAGGTCGTGCAGCTCGGCGGTCACATCCAGCATCAGCGGCTTGAGCAGCTCAGCGTATTCCTTGCACTCGGCCAGGGTCTTGTCGAATTCGATGGCTGGCTCTTTGTAGTAACCCACCAGCATGAAGTTGTGGTAATCCACCAGTTCACGCAGCTTGTCTTCAAAGCGCGGCATGTTGAGCAGGTCGCCCACACGCAGGCCACGACGTGCGACCTTGTCTTCGTAGGCCGGGCCGATGCCGCGACCGGTGGTACCGATCTTCAGCTCGCCACGGGCCTTTTCACGGGCCTGGTCCAGCGCGACGTGGAAGGACAGGATCAGCGGGCAGGACGGGCTGATACGCAGACGCTCGCGCACCGGTACGCCTTTCTCTTCCAGCTTGGTGATCTCGCGCAGCAGGGCATCCGGTGCAACCACGACGCCGTTGCCGATCAGGCACTGCACGCCTTCGCGCAGGACGCCCGACGGGATCAGGTGCAAGACGGTTTTTTCGCCGTCGATGACCAGGGTGTGGCCAGCGTTGTGACCGCCTTGGTAGCGCACTACGGCGGCAGCATGTTCGGTCAGCAGATCAACGATCTTGCCTTTGCCCTCATCACCCCATTGGGTGCCCAGGACTACGACATTCTTACCCATAACACTTGTCCTCATTCGCGCAAACTTGGTGCCGGCGATGGCCGGCAGGAAAACTCAAGAAGCCAGTGGCGATACTTGCCAAAGCCCGTTCTGCAGAATCAATTGCCGGTCGCAGTCCGCTTCACGGGCGGCGGCCAATGGCTGCCCAGGCAATGCCTGGACAACACGCTGACCCTCACTGCGCAACTGGCAAACCTGCTGCCAGAGTGCTGCGTCCGTACTGTCGGGCATCCAGATGCCACCAGACGGCAGCTCGACCTCAGCACGCCCCAGGGTCACCAGGGTTTTCAAATCGGTGGAAAAGCCGGTGGCCGGACGCGCACGACCGAAATCGGCGCCGATGTCGTCGTAACGACCACCTTGGGCGATGGCCTGGCCAACACCCGGTACAAACACCGCGAACACCACACCGGTGTGGTAGTGGTAACCGCGCAGCTCGCCCAGATCAAAATACAGCGGCAACTGCGGGAACCGTGCCGACAACCGCTCAGCAATCTCCAGCACGTCATCCAGTGCAGCCAACACCGGCGCTGGCGCCTTGGCCAGGCGTTCACGTGCAGCCACCAGCACTTCACGGCCGCCACACAGGTTGACCAGTGCACGCAGCATCTCGGCCAGATCCGCAGGCACCCCAGCGGTCAGGGCGATGACTTCATCGATCGCCTTGCGCTGCAGGGCATCGAACAGCTGTTGCTCGGCTTCACCGGACAAACCGGCCGCACGGGCCAGGCCACGGTAGATACCCACGTGACCGAGGTCCATGTGGACATCTGGCACATCAGCCAGTTGCAGCATGGCCAGCATCAGGCTGATCACTTCAACGTCGCTGCTCGGGCTGGCATCACCGTACAACTCCGCGCCCAATTGGATCGGGCTGCGAGAGGACGACAAGGCACGCGGTTGAGCATGCAGCACGCTGCCGGCGTAGCACAGGCGGCTCGGGCCTTCGCGGCGCAGGGTGTGCGCATCGATGCGCGCCACTTGCGGCGTGATGTCGGCACGGAACCCCATTTGCCGGCCCGATTGCGGGTCGATGACCTTGAAGGTGCGCAGATCCAGGTCCTGGCCCGCGCCGGTCAGCAGGGATTCCAGGTACTCGATATGGGGGGTCACGACAAACTCGTAACCCCAGCTCTGGAACAGATCCAACACCTGGCGGCGCGCTACTTCAATGCGCGCAGCTTCTGGTGGCAGTACTTCTTCGATGCCATCTGGCAGCAGCCAGCGGTCTACCGTTGCCATTACGCCATTCCCCTATGATCCGGGCGGCCAGCCCTCGGCCGAGCCTTGAGTGAAGCAGAAAATACCCGCCCCCTGCATAAACCACGCGCAAGAGCGACGTGACGAACGACCTGTTAACGGCCTCGTCGGGCACTTTCCTCGAAAAACCTGTCACGCCTGCCGAATCAAACATGCAGACGCAAAAAAGCCGGGAATTTCCCGGCTGCCGCATCATACACCCGTTTTCTGAAAGGATCACCCCGCCAGGCATTTTAGCCGCCCGACGGAGTGCGCCCTACAAAATCACGGGCTGGTTACTTGGACTTTTCCAGGTAGCGGAAGAAGTCGCTGCTTGGGTCCAGCACCATGACGTCGGTTTTGTTCGCGAAGCTTTCACGGTAGGCACGCAGGCTACGGTAGAACGCGTAGAACTCCTGGTCCTGGCCATAAGCCTTGGCGTAGATCGCCGCAGCTTGAGCATCACCGTCACCACGGGCCTCTTCAGACTCGCGATAGGCTTCTGCCAGCAATACACGACGCTGACGGTCGGCATCCGCACGGATACCTTCAGCCAGCTCGTTACCCTTGGCACGGTGCTCACGGGCCTCACGCTCACGCTCGGTGCTCATGCGCTCGAACACGCTGCGGTTCACTTCCTTCGGCAAATCGATGGCCTTGACCCGAACATCGACAACTTCGATGCCCAGCTCTTTTTCCGCCATCGTGTTCAACGAACGGGTGATATCCGCCATCAGCGCATCACGTTCACCAGACACCACCTCGTGCAGGGTGCGCTTACCAAACTGGTCACGCAGGCCCGATTCCAGACGGCGCGACAAACGCTCGTCGGCAATCTGCTTGAGGCCGGAGGTCGCAGTGTAGAAACGCTCGGCGTCCTTGACGCGCCACTTGGCGTAGGCGTCAACCATCACGGCTTTCTTTTCCAGGGTCAGGAAGCGCTGTGTCGGTGCATCCAGGGTCATCAGGCGGGCGTCGAACTTGCGCACCTGGTTGACGTAGGGGACTTTCACATGCAGGCCCGGCTGGACATCCGCCTGGACCACGCGACCGAATTGCAGCAGCACCGCACGCTCGGTCTGAGCCACGATGTAGAAGCAGTTCCAGGCAGCGATGACCACGACGACGCCCACAATCAGGGCGGTCAGCGATTTATTGCTCATCAACGACTCTCCCTGGTACGTGTTTGCTGTTGCAGCAAGTCAGCGGCCGCACGGGCGCTCGCTTCATTGGCAGCGGCATTGGAACCGGTGGACGGTGCACTGGAGCTGCTGCGACCACCTTCGATCATCTTGTCCAGCGGCAGGTACAGCAGGTTGTTCTGCCCACCCTTGCTGCCGGTCACGAGAACCTTGCTGGTATTGCTGAAGACTTCCTGCATGGTGTCCAGGTACAGACGCTCACGCGTCACCTCAGGCGCCTTGCGATACTCGGCGACCAGCTTGGTAAAGCGATCCGCTTCACCCTTGGCACGGGAGACCACTTCGTCACGGTAACCGTTGGCATCCTCAAGGATACGCTGGGCCTGGCCACGGGCTTCCGGCACGACGCCGTTGGCGTAGGTTTCAGCCTGGTTGCGCGAACGCTGTTCGTCTTCACGGGCGCGGATCACGTCGTCGAAGGCTTCCTGCACTTCACGCGGTGCCGCTGCGCTCTGTACGTTCACCTGGGTGACGGTGATACCGGTGCGATAGGTATCGAGGAACCGCTGCAGGCGCTCCTTGATTTCGCTGGCCATCAGCTCACGGCCTTCGGTCAGCACCTGGTCCATGGCGGTGGAACCCACCACGTGGCGCAGGGCGCTTTCGGTTGCGTGCTGCAAGCTGATTTCCGGCTGATCGACGTTCAGCACGAAGTCCTGCAGGTTGCTGATCTTGTACTGCACGGTCAGCGGCACTTCGACGATGTTCTCGTCTTCGGTCAGCATCTGGCCCTGCTTGGTGTAGGCACGCTCACGCGTGACGTTTTCCATGTACTTCTTGTCGATCGGCGGGAAATAGATATTCAGGCCAGGACCGACAGTTTCGTAGTACTTGCCGAAGCGCAGCACCACGGCTTGCTCCTGCTCGTCCACGACGTATACGGCGCTGTACAGCCATACGGCCGCCAGCACGACAAGACCCAGGCCCAGCAGGCCGTAGCCGCCGCCCTTGCCGGCGCGACCACCTTCGTCACCACCCCGTTTTTTTCCACCACCGAACAACCCATTCAGGCTTTCCTGCAGCTTTCGGAAGGCCTCGTCGAGATCTGGTGGCCCCTTGCGGTCGCCATTATTGCGGCGCTTACCACCCCAAGGATCCTGATTATTCGAGTTGCCACCCGGCTCATTCCAAGCCATAGCGCTCTCCATCTGATAAAGCAAAGACGCACCCACGGCGCGCCGACCAATGCTACAGAATGCCTGCTACTGCGGCACAACCGCTTTCGGAGGCTTTTATTGCAAAGTGTGTTGTTCGATGAACTCTGTCGGTACTACGCCTTCACGGCTGACCAGCCGATTGAGCTCCGAGCGCGGCAATCGAACGGCCAGCAAGCTGACACCTTCTTCGTCGTGTTCTTCTTTCTGTACCGCGCCCAGCTCGAAAAACTGTGCACGCAGTCGAGCAAAACGCTGAGGCAAGCGCAAGGTGCCGACGAACAAATCACTGCCGAGCAATTCGGCAATGGCTTGTTCAAGCAGCTCCAAACCACTGCCATCGCGCGCCGACAGCCAGACCCGCTGGGGCTTGCCGTTCTCGTCGCGCTGGATTTGTGGCTCAACGCCTTCAAGCAAATCGAGTTTGTTATAGACCTCGAGGATCGGCAAGTCCTGGGCACCAATCTCACCCAGCACGACCATCACCTGTTCAATCTGCAACATGCGATCCGGTTCGGCCGCATCGATCACGTGCAACAACAGGTCGGAATTGCTCGACTCTTCGAGCGTAGACCGAAATGCCTCGACCAGCTTGTGGGGCAGGTGCCGAATGAAACCCACGGTATCGGCCAGGACAATCGGCCCCAGGTCGTCAATATCCAGACGGCGCAAGGTCGGGTCGAGGGTAGCGAACAGTTGGTCAGCCGCGTACACGTCCGATTTGGTCACGTTGTTGAACAGCGTGGACTTGCCGGCGTTGGTATAGCCCACCAGGGACACGGTAGGAATATCGGCACGCGAACGGCCACGTCGCGATTGCTCGCGCTGGCTGCGCACCTTCTCCAGTCGGCCCTTGATCTGACGCAGGCGAACCCGCAGCAGGCGTCGGTCGGTTTCCAGCTGGGTTTCACCCGGGCCCCGCATGCCGATACCGCCACCCTGACGCTCAAGGTGAGTCCAACCGCGAACCAGCCGGGTGCTCATATGGTCAAGCTGGGCCAGTTCTACCTGGAGCTTGCCCTCATGGGTACGGGCGCGTTGGGCGAAAATATCGAGAATCAGACCGGTGCGGTCGATCACGCGACACTCGAATACACGTTCGAGGTTACGTTCCTGACTGGGCGTGAGGGTGTGATTGAAGATCACCAGATCGGCTTCTTCGGCATGGACCAGGTCGCGCAGTTCCTCGACCTTGCCGCTGCCGATCAGGAATTTGGCGGTTGGCCGATGACGCGGCACGTTAAAAAACGCAACGGTCTCGGCGCCGGCCGAATTTGCCAACTCCTGAAACTCCTGCGGATCTTCGCGCGCCTCAGGGTCCTGTCCATCCAAGTGAACGAGGATGACTCGCTCACCACCACCGTGGCGCTCAAAGAACAAAGGAGACTCCTATCAGGCGTTACCTGGCTCAGCGTCAGCTGCATCATCACCGGCGGCGCTAGGCAGACGGATTGGACGAACTGGAACCACTGTCGAGATAGCGTGCTTGTAGACCATCTGGCTGACGGTGTTTTTCAGCAGGATCACGAACTGGTCGAACGACTCGATCGTGCCTTGCAGCTTGATACCGTTGACCAGGTAGATGGAAACCCCCACTTTCTCTTTACGTAAAGTATTCAAGTAAGGGTCTTGTAGCGAATGCCCTTTTGACATGTGCCGCACTCCTTTAAGGATCAATAATAAAAAATCGGAAAATAGATAGCTTATGGCCGTCACACCCCCAAGGATAGACGGCAATTGCAAGGACTCAGCTCAATATGGAGACCGTTCCCAAGTATTTCAAGGCGCGTGACAGATTGTCGCTGTCCAGGCTGTCCAACCAGTGCAAATCGCTCCAGCTGCGCAGCCAGGTGAACTGGCGCTTCGCTAATTGGCGCGTGGCAATGATGCCGCGCTCCTGCATTTCGGCTGACGTCAGCTTGCCATCCAGATGATCCCAGACTTGGCGGTAGCCTACAGCACGGATCGAAGGTAACCCTGGATGCAGGTCACCTCTTGACCGCAGTGCTACGACCTCGTCCACAAACCCCTGTTCCAACATAATTGTGAATCTTTGTGCAATTCGTTCATGCAGCACCTGGCGATTTGCCGGAGCGATGGCCAGATTCGCCACAGTATAGGGCAATTGTGACTGTCCAGATGCGCCTGCATCAGCACTTTGCGCAGTTTGTTTCAGCCGCAGTTCAGTCATGGTCTGCCCGCTGACCCGCCAGACTTCCAGGGCGCGGCTGAGGCGCTGGGGATCATTGGGGTGAATGCGCGCGGCGGATACCGGGTCAACCGCTGCCAACTGGTCGTGCAGGGCTTGCCAGCCAAGGCGTGCAGCCTCTTCTTCGAGTTCGGCGCGCACCTGGGCATCGGCGGGTGGCATGTCGGCCAGCCCTTCCTGCAAAGCCTTGTAGTAGAGCATCGTGCCGCCCACCAGCAAGGGGATGTTGCCCCGCGCGGTGATTTGCGCCATGGCGGCCAGGGCGTCGGTGCGGAAATCCGCTGCGGAATAGCTCTCGGCCGGGTCGATGATGTCGATCAACCGATGCGGATACTGCGCCAGCAGCGCTTTGGAAGGCTTGGCGGTGCCGATGTCCATGTCCCGGTAAACCAGGGCAGAGTCGACACTGATCAGCTCGCACGGCAGCACTTTGGTGAGCTCGATGGCCAGGTCGGTCTTGCCGGCGGCCGTGGGGCCCATCAGGAAGATCGCGGGGGGCAAGGCACTCATCAACGGCCGCGCAAGAACAGTTTGTCCAGATCATCCAGGCCCATCTGGGTCCAGGTCGGACGGCCATGGTTGCACTGGCCACTGCGTTCGGTGTTTTCCATGTCGCGCAGCAGGCCGTTCATTTCCGGCAAGGCCAGGCGGCGATTGGCGCGGATAGCGCCGTGGCAGGCCATGGTGCCGAGCAGTTCGTTGATGTGTGCCTGGATACGGTCACTGGTGCCGTACTCCATCAGGTCAGCCAATACATCGGCCACCAGCCGGTTGGCCTCGGCCTGCTTGAGCAGCGCGGGAATCTGGCGAATCGCCAGGGTCTCCGGGCCCAGGCGCTGCAACTCGAAGCCCAGTTTCTGGAACACACTGTGATGCTCTTCGGCGCAATCGGCCTCACGCTGGCTGACGGCCAGGGATTCCGGCACCAGCAACGGCTGGCCACTCAGGCCTTCGCTGGCCATGGCGATCTTCAGGCGCTCGTACATGATCCGCTCGTGGGCGGCGTGCATGTCCACCAGCACCAGGCCATGGGCATTTTCCGCGAGGATGTAGATGCCCTTGAGCTGCGCCAACGCGTAGCCCAGGGGTGGGATATCACCGCCACCTTCCGGCAAGGCCGCTGCGCCCGGCTCGGCACCCGGCAACGGCGCAAAGAACTCACGATAGGCAGCCTGCGCTTCGGCGACCGGCACGGCCGATTGCGGACGCGGTGTGTATTGGTACTGATAACCCGCTCCCGAGCCAGAGCCCGGCGCCGTATAGCTCGGCTGGGGTGGCGGCGATTGCAGCAGGTTTGCCGCCAGGCTCATTTCGCCCTGAGGGCCAAACTCGCCCGCTTCGGGGCCGCTCGGCCGCACCACCGCCGTCACGATGGGCGCAGACAACTGGTCATCCGGGCGCACATCGCCCAGGGCACGGTGCAAGGTGCCATAGAGGAAGTCATGCACCATGCGCCCGTCACGGAAGCGTACTTCGTGCTTGGTCGGGTGCACGTTGACGTCCACTACCGAAGGGTCGACCTCGAAAAACAGCACAAAGGTCGGATGCCGGCCGTTGAACAGCACATCGCGATAAGCCTGGCGCACCGCGTGGGCCACCAGTTTGTCGCGTACCGCGCGGCCATTCACAAAGAAATACTGCAAGTCCGCCTGGCTGCGGGAGAAGGTCGGCAAGCCCACCCAACCCCACAGGCGCAGGCCATTGCGTTCGATCTCAATCGGCAGCGCCTGCTCCAGGAACCCCGCACCGCACACTGCCGCGACACGGCGAGCACGCGCGGCGTCGTCGTTGGCTTCGTGCAGGCTGAGGATGGTCTTGCCGTTGTGGCGCAGGTGAAACGCCACATCGAAACGCGCCAGGGCCAGGCGCTTGATGACTTCTTGCAGGTGATCGAATTCGGTTTTTTCGGCCTTGAGGAATTTGCGCCGCGCCGGGGTGTTGAAGAACAGGTCGCGCACTTCCACCGAGGTGCCCACCGGGTGGGCAGCCGGCTGGACCCGAGGCGCCATGTCGCGGCCTTCGGTTTCCACCTGCCAGGCCTGCTCGGCATCACGGGTGCGCGACGTCAGGGTCAGGCGCGCCACGGAGCTGATGGAAGCCAATGCCTCACCGCGAAAGCCCAGGCTCATCACCCGCTCCAGGTCTTCCAGGTCGCGGATCTTGCTGGTGGCGTGACGGGCCAGGGCCAGCGGCAGGTCATCGGAGGAGATCCCACTGCCATCGTCGCGGACGCGCAGCAGCTTGACGCCGCCCTGCTCCACATCGACATCGATACGCTTGGCGCCGGAGTCGATGCTGTTCTCCAGCAACTCCTTGATCACCGAGGCCGGCCGTTCAACGACCTCGCCCGCCGCAATCTGGTTGGCGAGGCGCGGGCTGAGCAATTCAATGCGCGACCCGCTGTTCAAGACTGATTCGCTCATTACTGTGCCGCCAATTCAGTGCCGGGGATGGTCAATACCTGGCCGATTTTCAACTCATCGCTCTTCAGGTTGTTGGCGCTGCGCAGGGACGCGGCCGAGACCTGGAAACGCACGGCCAGCATGGCCACGGTGTCGCCGGGCTGCACGCGATGGTCGCGCGGGCCCTGGGCGATTTTGCCGGAGTCACGCAGCCAGGCAATGTAGGTGCCCGGCGGCGGGTTCTGCTGGAAGAACTGGCGCACGCCAGCACTGATGGAGCGCGCCAAGGCCTGCTGGTGGCTGGCACTGGCCAGCTTCGAGGCTTCGTTGGCGTTGGAGATAAACCCGGTTTCCACCAGGATCGATGGGATGTCCGGCGATTTCAACACCATGAACCCGGCCTGCTCCACGCGCTGCTTATGCAACGAGGTCACCCGGCCGATGTTGCTCAACACCTTCTGGCCGACGTTCAAGCTGGAGGTCAGCGAGGCCGTCATCGACAGGTCAAGCAGTACACCGGCGAGCATCTTGTCCTTGTCATCGAGGGACACGTTGCCGGCCCCGCCGATCAAGTCGGAACGGTTTTCGCTGTCGGCCAGCCAGCGGGCGGTCTCGGACGTGGCGCCGCGATCCGACAGAGCAAACACCGAGGCACCGAAGGCGGCAGCCGAAGGTGCGGCGTCGGCATGGATCGAGACGAACAGATCGGCGCCCTTCTTACGGGCGATTTCGGTACGGCCGCGCAACGGAATGAAGTAGTCGCCGGTACGGGTCAGTTCGGCGCGGTAGCCTTTCATGCCGTTGACCTGGCGCTGCAGCTCACGGGCGATGGCCAGCACCACATCTTTCTCATGCTGGCCGCGCGAGCCGGAGGCGCCCGGGTCTTCACCGCCGTGGCCGGCATCGATCACCACGATAATGTCGCGCTTGCCGGCCGGTGCTGGCGGCGGCGGTGGCAGCTTGACCTGGGGTTGGGACGGGTTGACCGGTACGGCCGGCACTGTCGCCACGGCCGGGGTTGGCGCCGGCGGCGGCGCGGCATCGGCGGCGTTGTCGAACAGATCGACCACCAGCCGGTTGCCGTATTGGGCGTTTGGCGCCAGGGAGAAACTTTTCGGGGTCACGACCTTTTTCAGGTCGATCACCACCCGCAGGTCGGTCGGCGTGCGCTGCGCCGAGCGCATGGCGGTAATCGGCGTGTTGGCGGTGGACACGTTCAACGGCGCGGCCAAGGTCGCACCATTGATATCGATCACCAAGCGATCGGGCGCCGTGAGGGTAAAGACACTGTGCTGGACCGGGCCAGACAGGTCGAACACCAGTCGCGTGTTATCCGGCGCTCGCCACAGGCGAACACTCTTCACCTGTGAAGCAGCCAGAGCATTGACAGTCATTGCCGCAAGCAACACCCCTACGACAGCAACCAACGCGCGAAAGCGCATACCTAACCCCACCAATTATTTGAATTCCAAAGCCAGAGCGACGCACCACGACTCACCGCGCGCACCCTGGGGCAACAACTTCAGCTGACGTCCGTGACCATGCGGCGTAATGGTAATGGTCAGGTCCGGCTTTGGCAAAAAGCCTGTGCCTTTATCTGGCCACTCGATCAGGCACAGCGCGTCTTCATCGAAGTAATCACGGATGCCCATGAATTCGAGTTCTTCGGGATCCACCAGGCGGTAGAGGTCGAAGTGGAAAGCCCGCACTGCGCCGATCTCGTAGGGTTCAACCAGGGTGAACGTGGGACTCTTGACCGCCCCCGTGTGGCCCAGACCGCGAATGATCCCCCGGGACAACGTGGTCTTGCCCGCCCCCAGGTCGCCTTCAAGAAAGATCAGGCCTGACCCGGCCGTAACCTGGGCAATACGCTGACCTAACGCCACCATGGCGTCTTCATCGGCCAGGAAAAGAATTACTTCAGACACGGCGACTGTTCCTCCAGCAATTGACGAATGGCGGGTATCAGGTCACTGGCGGCCAGCCCGCGACCAAAGCTGCCCTGACGATCCCCCGCCGTGGCGTGCAACCAGACAGCCAGGCAGCTGGCTTCATAGGCCGGCATGCCCTGGGCCAGCAGCGCACCTACCAGGCCGGCCAAAACGTCACCGAGGCCCGCCGTCGCCATCGCCGGATGGCCTTGGTCACAGCGTGAAACGCACCCGTCCGGGCTGGCGATCAAACTGCCAGCACCCTTGAGGATAGCCACTGCCTTGAATTTCTGACTCAACGCGCGCGCCACCTTAAGACGGTCGGCCTGAACCTCGGCTGTCGAAATTCCCAACAAGCGCGCCGCCTCCCCCGGATGCGGAGTGATCACGCAATGGGCCGGCAGGCTCACGCTGCCAGTCGCCAGTTGATTGAGCGCATCGGCATCCCAGACCTGCGGCAGCCGAGCATTGGCTGCGACGGACAACAGGCTTTTGCCCCAGGCGGCTTCGCCCAGGCCGGGGCCAATGACGATTACCGAGATTTTTTCCAGCAAGCCCATCAACTGGTTGGCCGAACTCACGCCGACGCTCATGACTTCCGGCAAACGGGCCAGCGCGGCCGGCACGTGCTCAAGGCGAGTGGCCAGGGACACCATGCCCGCGCCACTGCGCAGGGCGCTTTCGGCACTCAACAGCGCGGCACCGCCAAAGCCACGGTCGCCGCCAATCATCAGCAGGTGGCCGAACTGGCCTTTATGGGCGTCTGGGGAACGCGCAGCCAGTTGCGGCAAATGGCCGTGCAACAAAGGCTGAACGTCGGTTATTTCGTGTTTTGTCTGCGGCATGCGTCTTCAAGCTCCGATGTCTGGCAGAATTATACGCATCTAACCTGTGGTTTCCCGTGTCTCATGCCCGCTATTACCTCCGATCTGCCCGCCCTCGCCCAATCGATCAAAGACTGGGGCCGCGAGCTGGGCTTTCAACAAGTCGGCATCAGCGGCCTGGACCTGGCCGAGCATGAACACCATCTGCAACGCTGGCTCGACGCGGGCTACCACGGCGAGATGGACTACATGGGCGCCCATGGCAGCAAACGCTCGCACCCGGACGAACTGGTGCCGGGTACCCTGCGCGTGGTGTCGCTGCGCATGGATTACCTGCCCGGCGACACGCAGATGGCGCAACTGCTGGCAAAACCGGAAAAAGCCTACATCTCCCGTTATGCCCTGGGCCGCGACTACCACAAGCTGATCCGCAAGCGCGTGCAGCAGTTGGCCGACCGCATCCAGGCGCAGATCGGCCCTTTCGGCTTTCGCGCCTTTGTCGACAGCGCGCCCGTGCTGGAAAAGGCCATTGCCGAACAAGCCGGCCTTGGCTGGATGGGTAAAAACACCCTGGTGCTCAATCGCAAGGCCGGCAGTTATTTCTTCCTCAGCGAACTGTTTGTCGACTTGCCGCTGCCCGTGGATCCCCCCCACGCCACCGAGCACTGCGGCCGCTGCACCGCTTGCCTGGACATCTGCCCGACCAATGCGTTCGTCGGTCCCTATGTACTGGACGCACGACGCTGTATTTCCTACCTGACCATCGAACTCAAGAGCGCAATCCCGGAAGACCTGCGCCCGCTGATCGGCAATCGGGTATTCGGCTGCGATGACTGTCAGATCGTTTGTCCGTGGAATCGTTTCGCACGCCCCACTGCCGAAAGCGATTTCAAGCCACGGCACAACCTGGATAACGCGGAACTGGCGGAGCTGTTCATGTGGGATGAGGATAAATTCCTCAGCAGTACCGAAGGCTCACCGTTGCGCCGTGCCGGTTACGAGCGCTGGCTGCGCAACCTGGCGGTGGGCCTGGGCAATGCGCCGTCTAGCATTCCGGTGCTGGAAGCCTTGAAGGCACGTCGGGATTACCCGTCGGAGCTGGTGCGCGAACATGTGGAATGGGCGCTGAACCAGCACGCATCGCGCTAGTGCACGTCGTCGTTGTAGATGAACTTGGGCATTTCCCAGTGAAAACGGATCGCCAGCAGGCGCAATAGAAAGCCGCTGAACAGGGTCAGTAGAATCGCCTGCTCGCTGGGCAGTTCCAGGTAGAGGCACAGCAGGTAGAACCAGGCGGCGAGGAATGACACGCTGGCATACAGTTCACGGCGGAAGATCAGCGGAATGTCGTTGCAGAAGATATCCCGCAGAATGCCGCCGAAGACGCCGGTGATCACCCCGCTGACCGAGGCCACCAGCATGCCGTGGCCCATTTCCAGGGCGGTCATGCAGCCGATCAAGGTGAACGCGACCAGGCCCACGGCATCCAGCGCGAGGAACAGCGAGCGCAGGCGACGCATCAAGGGTGCGATAAAGATCGTCACCAGCGCCGCGATGGAGGTCAGCACCAGGTATTCCGGGTGCTTGACCCACGTCAGCGGGTAGTGGCCGAGCAATACGTCGCGTACCGAGCCGCCGCCCAATGCCGTCACGCAGGCGATCAGCACCACACCAAACCAGTCCATGCCGCGCCGGCCGGCGGACAACGCGCCGGTCATGGCTTCGGCGGTGATGGCGATGAGGTAGAGCATCAGCAGCATGAAGGCGATCCTTGTAGTGAGCGGGCTTGCCCCGCGCTGGGCTGCGCAGCAGCCCCAAATACTTGGCGATGATATCTATAGGGAAAAATGCGGCAACAGCAGTGGGGCCGCTACGCAGCCCAACGCGGGGCAAGCCCGCTCACCACAGAAAGCCCGGACACAGCAAGAAACCGTTTCAAGCCTTGATGAAATGCTTGCGGTAATGCTGCAGCTCGGCGATCGACTCGCGAATATCATCCAGCGCCAGGTGGGTGCTGCCTTTATGGAAGCTGTCCTTGACCTCCGGCGCCCAGCGCGCAGCCAGTTCCTTGAGCGTGGACACATCCAGGTTGCGGTAGTGGAAGTAGCTTTCCAGCGCTTTCATATGGGTATAAAGGAAGCGACGATCCTGGCAGATGCTATTGCCGCAGATCGGCGATTTACCCTTGGGCACCCACTTCTCCAGGAAGGCAATGGTTTCGGCTTCGGCTTCGGCCATGCTGATGCGGCTGTCACGCACACGCTGGGTCAGGCCGGAGTTGCCGTGGGTGCGGGTGTTCCACTCGTCCATGGTGGCGAGCACGGCGTCGCTGTGGTGGATGGCGATCACCGGACCTTCGGCCAAGGTGTTGAGGTTGCTGTCGGTGACAATGGTCGCCATCTCGATGATGACGTCGGTGTCAGGGTTCAGACCGGTCATTTCCAGATCGATCCAAATCAGGTTCTGTGGGTTTTGCATGGCTTGATTCTCTTGGCACCTTGGCGTAGCTGCGCAGTTTAGCAGGCGGGGCCGTGCTAGACTCGCGACCGTTTTACCCAACCTTTGCATTATCGACACGGAACACCAATGGCCAAACGCCAGCTCAATCGTCGCCAAAACTGGCGCATCGAAAAGATTCAAGGTGAACGCGCCGCCCGCGCCGCCAAACGTGAATCCTCCGCCGTGGAAGCGCTCGAGGGCGGCGACCTGGGCCCCGAACAGACGGGCCTGGTAATCGCGCACTTCGGTGTGCAGGTCGAAGTCGAGGCGCTGGAAGGCGAACTCGCGGGCCAGGTGTTCCGCTGCCACTTGCGTGCCAACCTGCCTGCGCTGGTCACCGGCGACAAGGTGGTCTGGCGCGCCGGCAACCAGGGCATCGGCGTGATCGTCGCCCAACTGCCGCGCACCACCGAACTGCGCCGCCCCGACAGCCGTGGCCAGCTCAAGCCGGTAGCGGCCAACGTCGACATGATCGTGATCGTGTTTGCACCGCTGCCCGAGCCCCATGCCAACCTGATCGACCGCTACCTGGTGGCGGCCGAGCATGCCGGCATTCGCCCGTTGTTGCTGCTGAACAAATTCGACCTGATCGACGAGCAGAATGCCCCCGCGCTCAACGCGCTGCTGGCGGTCTACCGCACCCTGGGCTACCCGGTGCTGGAAGTCTCGGCCCATCACGGCAATGGCATGGAACAGCTGCAACAGCAGTTGGACGGACGTATCAGCGTCTTTGTCGGCCAGTCGGGCGTAGGCAAATCCTCGCTGGTCAACAGCCTGCTGCCGGAAGTCGATACCCGCGTGGGCCCGCTGTCGGAGCTGTCCGGCCAGGGCACCCACACCACCACCACGGCGCGGCTGTTCCACTTCCCGGGCGGCGGTGAGTTGATCGACTCCCCGGGCATCCGTGAATTCGGCCTCGGCCACGTCAGCCGCAGCGACGTGGAAGCGGGCTTTATCGAATTCAACGACCTGATCGGCACCTGCCGCTTCCGCGATTGCAAACACGATCGCGAGCCGGGCTGCGCCCTGCTCAAGGCCTTGGAAGACGGCCGCGTGCAGCAGCAGCGGATGAACAGCTATCGGTCGATTATTGCGAGCTTGCCGGAAAGCAGTTACTAAACTGGCGAAACAACAAGGCCGCGATCATCGCGGCCTTGTTGTATATGGCTTAGGAACCCGTCCCCGGCACCGTAGGATCTTTCACCCCACCATCATCAAACAGGTTCAGCTTCTGCCGCAGTTCATGGGCCGGCAATGGCTCCTGCCCTGGCGGGATGGCGTTAGGGTCGGCCGGCACTTCACCTGGCCCGCCCGCTCCCTGGGTTGGCACCGGCGGCGCGACATGTTGGTCACCTTCAATCGCACGCTGGGCCTTTTTGGTCAGCACGACGATATCGATGCGGCGGTTGATCGGGTTGAACGGATCCTTGGGGTCAAACAGCTGCGAGGACGCAAAGCCCACCACGCGCGCGACTTGCGGGTCGGGGTAGCTGCCGGCCACCAGTGCCCGACGCGCGGCGTTGGCACGGTTGGCGGAAAGCTCCCAGTTGCCGAAGTCACCCTGGCCCGCGTAAGGCTTGGCATCGGTGTGGCCGCTGATGCTGATCTTGTTCGGCACCGCCTTGATGGTGTCGGCCATGGCCAGCAGGATGTCTTCAAAGTACGGTTTCAAACGCGCGCTGCCAGAGTCGAACATCGGCCGGTTGGCGGCGTCGGTGATCTGGATACGCAAGCCATCCGGGGTGATCTCGAACGAAATCTGATCCTTGAACTTCAGCAGTTGCGGGTTTTCCTCAACCTTGGTCTGCAACTCTTGCAGCAACAGTTCAAGACGCTCCTGCTCGACCTGCTCGGCCATGGCTTCGACGGTATCGCGCTCGATCGGGATTTTTTCCTGCGGTGCTTCGGTTTTGACTTCCGGGTTGATGGTGCGCTCAGGCGCCAACTGCGGCGAACCGCCCAGGTCGATCACGAAGGGCGTGCCGCTTTCCGAGAAGCCAATCGGGTCTTTGAAGTAGCCGGCAATGGCAATCTTCTGTTCGGGCGTGGCGGTGGACATCAGCCACAGCACCAGGAAGAACGCCATCATCGCCGTGGCAAAGTCGGCGAAGGCGATTTTCCAGGCGCCGCCATGGTGCCCCGCAGCGAAGCGCTTGACGCGCTTGATGATTATCGGCTGGTTGTTTTCCATGGCTTAGCGACCGCGAACCGCTTGTTCCAGCTCGGCGAAACTTGGGCGATGCTTCGGGTACAGCACCTTGCGACCGAACTCCACCGCCAACGAAGGCGGCATGCCGGAAGCGGACGCCACCAGGCTGGCCTTGATCGATTCGTACAGGTTGATTTCTTCCTTGGCGTCGTGGGCCAGGGAGGTCGCCAGCGGGCCGAAGAAGCCGTAGGCCGCGAGAATACCGAAGAAGGTACCCACCAGCGCCGCACCTACGTGCATGCCGATAGCCGCCTGGTCACCTTCGCCCAGGGAGGCCATGGTTACCACGATACCCAGTACCGCCGCGACGATACCGAAGCCGGGCATGCCGTCGGCTACACCGGTCACGGCATGGGAAGGATGCTCCAATTCTTCCTTGAGGCTGAACAATTCCATGTCGAACAGGCCTTCAAGCTCATGGGGAGCCATGTTGCCGGAGGACATGATGCGCAGGTAGTCGCAGATGTAGGCGGTCATGCGCTCATCTTTGAGCACGGCCGGGTACTTGGCGAAAATCGGGCTGGCCGCGGCGTCTTCGATGTCGGCCTCGATGGCCATCATGCCTTCGCGGCGGCTCTTGTTGAGGATCTCGTAAACCAGGCCCAGCACTTCCAGGTAGAACGTGTGTGTGAAGCGCGAACCGAACATGCTCAGCGACTTCTTGATCACGTGCATGGTCATGTAGCCGGGGTTCGCCTGCAGGAAGGCACCCAATGCCGCACCACCGATAATCATCACCTCGAAAGGCTGGATCAGTGCCGCAATTTTACCGTGGGACAGGACGTAGCCGCCGAGCACGCTCGCGAAGACGACGATAATGCCGATAATTTTAGCCATAGGAGATGAGTACTTGCGCCGTCGGGTTCATGGACATATTTGGGGGAACTGAAAAACTCTTGTTCTACTTATCGGCAAAACTGCGCCAGACTATAGCCCGTTAAGGCGAAAAGCCAGTTCGGCCCGCTCCGGGTGTGTTGACCGCAAGTGATGATCGCGCCCCAATCATGGCTAATGAAACGACAGTCCCAACTGCAAAACCTGCTTCTCTAGCCGCTTGGATCAAGCGCCTGGACGAAGTGCTGCTGCCTGTTCCACAGGCCAGCCATGACCGCGTGTGCAAAGCCATCCGCGATAGCCGCAGTTCGTTGCGAGATATTGCCGAGCTGATGCAAAACAGCCCGGCCCTCGTACTCAGCGTCATGCGCGAGGCCAACAGCCACACCCATGGCAGCCTGACGGCGCCGGCGGAAAACCTCGAAGTGGCGCTTAACCGCCTGGGCCTCAAACGCGCCGAGGAACTGCTGGCACGCCTGCCGTCGGTGCCGGCCCATGAAATTCCCGTAGCGCTGCGCCAGCTGTTGCTGGTCAGCCAGCACGCCTCGCAACAAGCCAATGGATTGTTCGGCAGTCGCCTGGCGCGGCTGTGGCAGGACATTCACTGGGGCAGCCTGCTGTTTCTTTCACCGCTGTGGCCGATGGCCGTTGCCTACCCCAAGCTCCTGGAAGAATGGGAACTGCGGGTCATCCACAAAGGCGAGTCGGCACGCAAGGTCGAACAGGCATTGTTCGGCGTGCGCCTGCTGGACCTGTGCCTCGGCCTGACCGAGACCTGGCACCTGCCGATCTGGGTATCCCAGGGGTATACCTTGCTGCGGACCGAGCAGCGCTTGCTGGTCAAGGCCCTGCACATCGCCCGCGAAGACGACCCTCTTCGTCACCAGCAATTGCTCGACGCCGATCCCAACCTGCGCCGCTGGTTGAATCAGCCGGCCAATACGGTGCTGCTGGCCAACGGCCTGGCGATGTCGGCCCAGGAGTCCTGGACCTGCCCGCACACCCAGCGCTGGCAGTACCTCACCGCGTTGTACCTGCAACAGCCCCTGGGCGAGGTGCAGCAACAGGTGCACCAGCAAGCCGTCACCAGCGCTCGCAGCACCTTGATGCCCGACCTCTGGCACCCGGCGCTGTCGCTGATCTGGCCGTGGCATGTGCACAAGATTCATCGCGGCCTGCTGCCTGCACCACCGCCCACCGCCGAAGCCCTGGCTGTCTGGCGCAAGCGTTGTACCGAACTGCTGGTAGAGCCGAGCCGCTTTGCCAACGCCATGCATTTGACCACGTGCGCCAAGGAGGCCCTGGTGGCCAGCGGCATGCAGCGCGTCATGCTGTTCATGGCCGATCGTGCCCTGAGCACCTTGCGCGTACATCAGGCCGACGGCCTGCCGAAGGACGCCGCCAACCTGAGCCTGGATGTGGTCAACAGCACGCTGCTGCAGCGCCTGCTGGAAAAGTCCGCCCAGGTGCGCCTCACACCGGAAAACCACGCCCAGTTCTCGGCACTGCTGCCGCCGATCCTGCGCCGCCTGTTCACCGGCGAGCACCTGTTGTTGCGGTCCATGAGCTGCAACGGTCGCGTGGTGATGGTGATGGTCGCCGACCAGGGCGGCGGGCCGTTCTCGGAAACCACCGTGCAGGCCTTCGGTAAAACCGCCCAATGCATCGAGAAAGCCCTGCACAGCTTTACCAACCGCAGCGCTTGATGCTTGCGCTACAATCGCCGTCCTTTAATCGCCAACATTTGTGCCCAGGAGACCTCACATGCCTGACTTCTCTGGCTTGCCGCTGGTGATCGAGTCCAGTGACCTGCTCGCTCAACTGGATGCCGAACACCTGATTCTGGTGGACCTCACCAGTGCCGCCCGCTACGCCGAAGGGCACATCCCCGGCGCGCATTTCGTTGACCCCAAGCGCACCCAGCTGGGCCAGGCGCCGGCACCCGGCCTGCTGCCCGGCAAGGCCGAGCTTGAGAAACTGTTCGGCGAACTGAGCCACACGCCCGACGCTACCTACGTGGTCTATGACGACGAAGGCGGGGGCTGGGCCGGGCGTTTCATCTGGATGCTCGATGTGATCGGCCACCAGAAATACCACTACCTGGATGGCGGCCTGCTGGCGTGGCTGGAGGGCAAGCACCCGCTCTCCACCGACGTGCCCGCCCCGGCCGGCGGCCCGGTCAGCCTTACGCTGCACGATGGCCCCACCGCCACCCGCGAATACCTGCAAAGCCGTCTTGGGGCTGCCGACCTGGGCATCTGGGATGCCCGTGGCCCGCTGGAATACTCCGGCGAGAAAGTCCTCGCGGCCAAAGGCGGCCACATCCCCGGCGCGGTGAATTTCGAGTGGACTGCCGGCATGGACAAGGCACGCAACCTGCGCATTCGCCGCGACATGCCGCAGATCCTCGAAGACCTCGGGCTGACCAAAGACAAAGAAATCATCACCCACTGCCAGACTCATCATCGCTCTGGCTTCACCTACCTGGTGGCCAAGGCGCTCGGTTATCCGCGAGTCAAAGGTTATGCCGGTTCCTGGGGCGAATGGGGCAACCACCCCGACACCCCCGTCGAGATTTAAGGTTTAAGGACAGTTAATGAAAAAGCAGTTGTTTATCCTCAGCCAGTACCTGCTGCCGCACCACCTGCTGTCGCGGTTGGCCGGCTGCATCGCCGAGTGCCGCGTGCGCTGGTTCAAGAATGCCTTCACCACGTGGTTCGCCAAGCGCTATCAAGTGGACATGTCCCAGGCCCTGGTGGAAGACGTGACCGCTTACGAGCACTTCAACGCCTTCTTCACCCGCGCCCTGAAAGACGGTGCCCGCCCACTGGACCAGACCCCTGGCGCCGTATTGAGCCCAGCCGATGGCGCAGTCAGCCAGCTTGGCCCCATCGAACACGGTCGTGTGTTCCAGGCCAAAGGCCACAGCTTCAGCGTGCTGGAACTGTTGGGCGGCGATGCAGCGGTCGCCGCGCCGTTCATGGGCGGTGATTTCGCCACCATCTACCTGTCGCCGAAGGACTACCACCGTGTGCATATGCCTCTGGCCGGTACCCTGCGTGAAATGGTCTACGTACCTGGGCGGATTTTCTCGGTGAACCAGACTACCGCCGAAAACGTGCCGGAGTTATTTGCGCGTAACGAGCGCGTTGTCTGCCTGTTCGACACCGAACGCGGCCCGATGGCCGTGGTATTGGTCGGTGCGATGATTGTCGCGTCGATTGAAACCGTATGGGCCGGCCTGGTGACTCCGCCGAAGCGCGAGCTGAAAACCTTCCGCTATGACGAAGCTGCGCGCGCGCCGATTCACCTGGAGAAGGGTGCGGAACTGGGTCGCTTCAAGTTGGGCTCCACTGCGATCGTGCTGTTCGGGCCGGATCAGGTGAAGTGGGCTGAAGAACTGGTGGCGGGTTCGCCGGTGCAGATGGGCCAAGGCATCGCTTTACCTAAAGCCTGACGCCGAACCCAATGTGGGAGGGGGGTTGCTCCCTCCCACATTTAGTCAGTTACAACTGACCGTCGCGGTCGCGAAAACCCAGCAGATACAGCACGCCATCCAACCCCAGGGTAGAAATCGCCTGCTTGGCCGATTGCTTGACCAATGGCTTGGCACGGAATGCCACACCCAAACCGGCAATGGCCAGCATCGGCAGGTCGTTGGCGCCGTCACCGACCGCAATGGTCTGCTCCAGACGCAAACCTTCCTTGTGGGCCAGTTCCTTCAGCAGATCCGCCTTGCGCTGCGCATCGACAATCGGCTCGACCGCGACGCCGGTCACCTTGCCATCCACCACTTCCAATTCGTTGGCGAACACATAGTCGATGCCCAGCTTGGCCTGCAATTGCTTGGCGAAGTAGGTGAAGCCACCCGACAGGATTGCCGTCTTGTAGCCCAGGCGCTTGAGTTCGGCAAACAGGGTTTCGGCGCCTTCGGTCAGGCGCAGCGACGCGCCGATGGAGTCCAGCACGCTCACGTCCAGGCCCTTGAGCAAGGCCAGGCGCTCCTTGAAGCTGGCGCGGAAATCCAATTCCCCGGCCATGGCGCGCTCGGTGATTTCGGACACCTGCTCACCCACGCCGGCCGCCTTGGCCAGTTCGTCGATGACTTCGGCTTCGATCAGCGTGGAGTCCATGTCGAACACCGCCAGACGGCGGTTGCGGCGGAACAGCGAATCTTCCTGGAAGGCGATATCGACATTCAGTTCCTGGGCCACGCTGAGGAATTCGGCGCGCAGGGCTTGCGGGTCGGCCGGCTCACCGCGCACGGAGAACTCGATGCAGCCCTTGCCCTTGTCGGCCGGGGTGTCCAATGGCATGCGCCCCGACAGACGGTCGATATGGTCGATGTTCAAACCATACTGCGCGGTAATGGAGCTGACGCGCTGCAGCTGTTCGGCGGTGACCTTGCGGGTCAGCAGCGTCACGATATGGCGCTTCTTGCCCTGGCCGGCCACCCACTGCTGGTAATCCGCTTCGGACACCGGGGTGAAACGCACCTGCTGATCGAGCTTATACGCCGTAAACAGGATGTCCTTGAGCACCGATGAGGCCTGCTCGGTGCTGGGGATTTCCACCAGGATGCCGAACGACAGCGTGTCGTGGATCACCGCCTGGCCGATGTCGAGAATGTTCACACCACCCTGGGCCAGAACGCCGGTAATGGCTGCGGTAAGACCTGGGCGGTCTTCACCAGTGATGTTAATCAGGACAATTTCGCGCAAGGCGCACCCCCAGGCTGGAAAAAAACCGCATTCTACCCACTTTCAGTGACCATCGGGCACAGCCAGCGCTTTGCCGGTCTTGGGCCTGTCGCTATACTGCGCGTCAACTTCACGGACCAAGAGCCGAGCTCAAGTGAACCGGCCCACGCCAGTAAAAACCGACAACTTCTTCCTGCTGATCTTCCGGGCACTGCGCCACCGCCGTGTACCGATCGCATTACGCATCGCCAGCCATAACGTGATCCTGGTCGCATTGGCCCTGGTGATCTACGCCTGCGTGATGGGTTTGCAATTCAAGCAGGCCATGCACGAGCAAGCCGACGCCCTGGGCGAGAGCCTGACCACGCAGACCGCCACTTCGGCGACTGAGCTGCTGGTGTCCAATGACATCCTCAGCCTCAACGTGCTGCTCAACAACCTGACCAAGAACCCGTTGGTGGCCCATGCCGCCATCTACAGCGTGGACAACCGCATCATGGCCGAAGCCGGGCAGCGCCCGAAAAACGGCCTGTTGGGCGAAGCCGAAGGCCTGTACCAGAGCAATATCACGTTTCAGGATGTGAAGGCCGGCCAACTGCGTATCAGCCTCGACATGCAGCAGTTCCAGCAGCCGATGACCATCAGCCTGCAAAGCATGGGCATCCTCAGCGCCATCCTGCTGGCATTGGCCCTGGCCCTGAGCCTGCGCCTGGGGCGGCATATCTCCACGCCGCTCATGCAACTGCGCATCTGGCTGCGGGACATCGACGAGCACACCCCGGCAACCGACCGCCAGGATGAAATCGGCGACCTTGCCCGCCAGCTGCACGCCAGCTTCGCCCCGGAACCGGTGGTGCCCGAGGTCGAGCCAGAGCCTGAATACGACGACACCGATTACGACGAAGAGCCCGAGTTCGAAGTGCGCAACCTGCGTGACCCGGGTTTCGACGAGCGTCCGCCGGTGGCGGGCCTCAAGCCTGCACCGCGCCATGCCTTCAAGGCCGAAGAAGACGAGCTGGACGATGAAGACCCCTTCGCCGACCTGCGCGATACGTCAGCCGACAGCCCCGCAATAGCCCCCAAGGCGGCGCCGGTACGCAGCAGCGAGCCGCAGTACAGCGCTGTGCTCGCCGTGCAATTGGGTGCCCAGGACCAATTGCGTCGCCTGCCCCGCGCACGCCTGACCGAACTGCTGGAGCGCTACCGCGACTGCCTCGACCAGGCCGCCTCGCTGTACCAGAGCGAACTGCACACCCTCAACGACGGCAGCACGCTGATGCTGTTCCACAGCGAAGACAGCGGCGAAGACTACCTGACCAATGCGATTTGCTGTGGTGAGTTGCTACGCGCCCTGGGCCATGAACTGCAGATCGAAGTCGCCGACAGCGGCATCACCCTGCAACTGCAACTGGGCCTCACCGTGGGCGACGACCTGTTCGGCATGAGCCAGATCGACCTGCTGCTGACTGAAAACGCCCAGGATGCACTGGCCTTGTCCCAGCACAGCCGCAACCTGCTGCTGGTGGAGCGCAAGATCAGTGAAGACACGCTGATCCGCCAGCGCGCGCGTATCCGCCCGATTGCCAGCCCCGAGGGGGCAAGCTGCGTGGAGCGGTTGATGGAGCCGTATCCATCGATGCTGGAACGGCAGTTGGCGCGGATGCATGAGACCCGCACAAAGCCCTGAAGCACACCGCCGGACTAATGTCTCCTGTAGGAGCGAGCTTGCTCGCTCCTACAGGAGACATTAGGGCTTGCCCCCTCCTACATTTGGATCTCAACAAGCCTCAAGTCAATCGCAGATAAGCAAAAAGGCCCGCTGAATCAGCGGGCCTTTTGTTTATCTTCGATTCAGATCAGAACCTGAACACTTCCATATCCGTACGGATCGGCGTAGCCATCGGCATCTTCGGCTTTTGCGGCTCTGCCGGCTTGGCCTGCACCGGGGCCGATTTACGGGGCGCCTCGGCGATGGGTGGCTGGTTGGCCAGTGGCTTGAGGGCCACCGACAACTGCTGCGCCAATTGCTGCAGCAGCACGCCCTGGGCCTGAACCTGGGACGCGGTGGTGCCGGCATGTTCTTCCTGCAGGTGCACGATGCGGTTATCACGCACCTGGCCGCGACGGTCGATCAAGCGCCATTGCGCATCGAGGATCGCCGGTTGCGATTTACCGGAGTCGAGCCGGGTAATGGTCAGCAAGACCTGCACATCCGGGCTGAAGCCGGTGGGCGCAGGTGCCAGGACCACACGCTGGCTGTCCAACTGACCGGCCACCTGACGTAACATCAACTGGTTGATGTCAGACGATAAACTGCCTGCCCAACGACCATCGGTGGAACCTTGCAGGCTTCCATCGTTCTGACGTTGCAGCAGGGTTTCGCGTTGCAGGTAGTCGGCGACGACCACCGGCCCGAGCAAAACGGCCATGCCAGCGGTCTGGGCTGGCTGAGCTGGACTTCCGCTGTCCAGCTGGTACAGCGACACAGGCTGGTGTGTGCTGCAACCCGCCAACCCCAAAAGGCCAGCGAGCATCAAAAATAGAGGAACGCGTGGAGCAGTCATCATCCCATCCAGGTGGCTGCCACAAGGCGAACCACAATGTAATACTAAAAATAACCTAAACACGCTCGGCCACGCCGGCGCTGGAAAGGCCATATCATCCGTGAATATGCGCCATGACTCCAGCGCCAAAGCGTCGATCTACGCTTTAAATCGTAGATCGAGGGCTCTAATACGCCTTAAACCGGCGTCTCCACCAGCAAAGCATCCACACGCTGGAAGCCGCGGGGCAGTTTATTACCGCGACGACCACGCTCGCCCTTGTAGTGCTCGAGGTCGTCAGGACGCAAGGACAACGTGCGTTTGCCGGCCTGGAGCACCAGGGTGGCACCTTCCGGGATCACCGCGATGTCGGTCACGTACTCTTCGCGACTGGCCACCCGCTCGCCGGGAATACCAATAATCTTGTTGCCCTTGCCTTTGCCCAACTGCGGCAGATCGCTGATCTTGAACACCAGCAAGCGCCCTTCGGTGGTCACCGACGCCAGCCAGTTGCCTTCGCGGTCTTCCACCGGACGCGGCAGGATGACCTTGGCGTTGTTCGGCAGGCTCAACAATGCCTTGCCCGCCTTGTTCTTGGCCTGCAGGTCTTCACCCTTGACCACGAACCCGTAGCCCGCGTCGGAAGCGATCACGTACAGCGACTCGTCATCCGGCAGCAGCACACATTCAAAATTCGCCCCAGGTGGCGGCGTCAGGCGACCGGTCAACGGCTCGCCCTGCCCCCGCGCCGATGGCAAGGTATGGGCCGGCACCGAATAACTGCGCCCGGTGGAGTCAATAAACACCGCAAACTGGTTGGAACGCCCGGCTGCAGCAGTTTTGAAGCCATCACCGGCCTTGTACGACAGACCAGTGGCGTCAATATCATGCCCTTTGGCTGAACGAACCCAACCCTTTTCCGACAGAACGACGGTAATTTTCTCGTTCGGCAGCAGTTCGGTCTCTGTCAGCGCCTTGGCTTCGGCACGCTGCACGATTGGCGAACGGCGGTCGTCGCCGTAGGTTTCGGCGTCCTTGATCAACTCGCTGCGCACCAGCTTCTTCAGCTTGGCTTCGCTGCCCAGCAGGGCTTGCAGCTTGGCTTGCTCCTTGAGCAGCGCGTCCTGTTCGTCGCGCAGCTTCATCTCTTCCAGGCGTGCCAACTGACGCAAGCGGGTGTCGAGGATGTAGTCGGCCTGGATCTCGCTCAGCTCGAAACGCGCTATCAGCTCGTCTTTCGGGTGCTCGGCGGTACGGATGATGTGGATCACTTCATCCAGGTTGAGGTAGGCAATCAGCAAGCCGTCCAACAGGTGCAGGCGGCGTTCGACCTTGTCGAGGCGGAACTGCAGGCGGCGGCGTACGGTTTGTATCCGGAACTCCAGCCACTCGACCAGCAGGTTGCGCAGGTTCTTCAACTGCGGCTTGCCGTCCAGGCCGATGATGTTGACGTTGACCCGGTAGCTGGACTCCAGGTCCGTGCTGGCAAACAGATGCTGCATCAGCACTTCGTGGTCGACCCGGCTGTTGGTCGGGATGATCACGATGCGGCAGGGGTTTTCGTGATCGGACTCGTCACGCAAGTCAGCGACCTGGGGCAATTTCGATGGCTTGGCCTGCATCAGCGCGGCAATCTGTTCCAGCACCTTGGCACCGGACACCTGGTGCGGCAGGGCGGTGACGATAATGTCGCCGTCTTCGATGTGATACACGGCACGCATGCGCACCGAGCCCTTGCCGGTTTCGTACATCTTCAGCAGGTCGGCGCGCGGCGTGATGATTTCGGCTTCGGTCGGGTAATCCGGGCCCTGGATATGCTCGCACAGCTGCTCGACCGTGGCCTTGGGCTCATCCAGCAAGCGTACGCAGGCGGTGGCGACTTCGCGCAGGTTGTGCGGCGGTACGTCGGTGGCCATGCCGACCGCGATGCCGGTGGTGCCATTGAGCAGGATATTCGGCAAACGTGCAGGCAACACCAGGGGCTCGTCGAGAGTGCCGTCAAAGTTCGGCCCCCAGTTCGCGGTACCCTGGCCCAGTTCGCTGAGCAGCACTTCCGAATAGCGCGACAGGCGCGCCTCGGTGTAACGCATGGCTGCGAAGGACTTGGGATCATCCGGCGCACCCCAGTTGCCCTGGCCGTCGACGAGGGTGTAGCGGTAGCTGAACGGCTGGGCCATCAGCACCATGGCTTCGTAGCACGCCGAATCGCCGTGGGGGTGGAACTTACCGAGCACGTCACCGACGGTACGCGCCGACTTCTTGTGCTTGGAATCGGCGTCCAGGCCCAACTCACTCATGGCGTAGATGATGCGCCGCTGTACGGGCTTGAGGCCGTCGCCGATATGCGGCAAGGCACGGTCCATGATCACGTACATGGAGTAGTTGAGGTAGGCATTTTCGGTGAAGTCAGCCAGCGACCGGCGTTCTACGCCATCTAAGCTGTCTGCGAGGATGTCACTCATGCGGGCCTCATCATTGTTTGGTAAGGCGCAGCGGAAATGCCGCCGCGCCGGATCGATTCAAAAAAGTAGCGGCTCATGGCTGGGCGCTCCAGCCGCCGGCGGGGGCGGCGAAACGATAGACCATGGGGCGTTTTTCACCATCGGCGCGGGGGCCGAAATTATTGTCGATGCCCAGCCAGGCACCGTCTGCGTCCACCACCAGGGCTTCGGCCAGGCCATAGGGCTGGGCGTAACGCCGCTCGGGCGTCAGGGTTTCGTCGGCGAACGACCAGCACAGCTCGACCTTGGCCGTAACCGTATCGCGCCGGCAGATCTGGAACGCATTGCGCTCCAGGGTAAACAGCTTGCCGTTGAACAGTGACAGATCGGCGAAATCCTTGGACACCGCCTTGGCTCCGACGAACTTGGCCGGCTGCATCTCCTGGCCGGCCTCGCTCAGCAACACGCAAGGGCCGTCGCAATCCCACAGGCTTTGCGGGCGCTTGATGGAGATGAGGCCGCGCCGCTCACGCTCCGCAGCCAGCCAGAGCTGATTGCCCTCGGGGTTGATTGCCAGGCCTTCGAACAACGCATTGAAGTGCAGCAACATGCCACTGGCCCGGGCTTCACGCACCATGCCCGGGGCGATCTTCAACCATTCAGGCGCACCGCTCACCGGCACTTGCAGCACCGCCGCATGGGCTTCGCTGACAATGTAGCGATTGCCGACGGCATCGCAGGTGATGCCTTCGAAATCCAGGTCGCCGCCGCGAATGAACGACGCAGCCTTGGTGCGCGAACGCAGCCCCCAGGGCAACCCGGATTCCGGCACCGGCGGCACATCGATGCTTACCGCTTCGGCTTGCCAGGTCGGCGCACGGGTATCGAGACGGTAGATCTGGTCGTCATCGCGGTCGGAAACCGTCCACAGCTCCTTGCCACACAGCGCCAGGCCCGAGAGGTTCCCGCCGCGCATGCCGTCCACCGGGTGTTCGGACACCAGCTTGAGCTCAGCCACGGGCGCGGCAACTACCGAAGTGGCCGCCAGCCCGCTCAACATCAGGATCGCCAGGGCGAAACCTGTGCGCATCAGCCCAGGACCTCAGCGAGGTTGCCCTTGGATTCCAGCCAGGACTTGCGGTCCGGCGCGCGTTTTTTCGCCAGCAGCATGTCCATCATTTCCGAGGTGGCGGCGAAGTCTTCCAGGGTCAACTGCACCAGGCGCCGGGTGTTGGGGTCCATGGTGGTCTCACGCAGTTGCGGCGGGTTCATTTCACCCAGGCCCTTGAATCGGGTGACCTGAGGCTTGCCACGCTTCTTCTCGGCCACCAGGCGGTCGAGAATGCCATCGCGCTCGGCTTCGTCCAGGGCGTAGAAAATCTCCTTGCCCAGGTCGATCCGGTACAGCGGCGGCATGGCGACGTAGACGTGACCGGCATCCACCAACGGACGGAAGTGCTGCACGAACAACGCGCACAGCAGGGTCGCGATGTGCAGGCCGTCGGAGTCGGCGTCGGCGAGGATGCAGATCTTGCCGTAGCGCAGCTGGCTCATGTCGGCGGCGCCTGGGTCGACGCCGATGGCCACGGCAATATTGTGCACTTCCTGGCTGGCAAGGACTTCGCTGCCATCGACTTCCCAGGTATTGAGGATCTTGCCGCGCAACGGCAGGATCGCCTGGAATTCCTTGTCCCGCGCTTGCTTGGCGGAACCACCGGCGGAGTCACCTTCGACCAGGAACAGCTCGGAGCGCATCGGGTCCTGCCCGGCGCAATCGGCCAGCTTGCCCGGCAATGCCGGGCCCTGGGTAATGCGCTTGCGCTCAACCTTCTTGCTGGCCTTGAGGCGACGGCCGGCGTTGTTGATCGCCAGCTCCGCCAGGGCCAGGCCCAGTTCCGGGTGCTCGTTGAGCCACAGGCTGAAGGCATCCTTGACCACACCGGAGACAAACGCCGCCGCTTCGCGGGACGACAGGCGCTCCTTGGTCTGGCCGGAGAACTGCGGCTCCTGCATTTTCATCGACAGCACGAACGCAATGCGCTCCCACACGTCTTCCGGCGCCAGCTTCACGCCACGGGGCAGCAGGCTGCGGTATTCACAGAATTCGCGCATGGCATCCAGCAGGCCCTGGCGCAAACCGTTGACGTGGGTGCCGCCCTGGGCGGTGGGGATCAGGTTGACGTAGCTTTCCTGCACGCTGTCGCCGCCTTCGGGCAACCACAGCAGCGCCCAGTCGACGGCTTCCTTGTTGCCGGCCAGGCTGCCGCAGAACGGCTCATTGGGCAGGCGCTCGAAATCGCTGACGGAATCTTCCAGGTAGGAGCGCAGGCCGTCTTCGTAATGCCACTCGACTTTCTCGCCAGTGCCTTTGTCTTCAAAGGTCACCAACAGGCCCGGGCACAATACGGCCTTGGCCTTGAGCACGTGCTTGAGGCGGCTGATGGAGAATTTCGGCGAATCGAAGTACTTAGGGTCCGGCGCGAAGTACACGCTGGTGCCGGTATTGCGCTTGCCGACGGTACCGATGACCTGCAGGTCGGTGGCTTTGTAGCCATCGGCGAAGGTCATCTCGTACTCGTTGCCGTCACGCTTGACCTTGACCCGCACCAGCGTGGACAGGGCGTTGACCACGGAAATACCCACACCGTGCAAGCCACCGGAGAACTGGTAATTCTTATTGGAGAACTTGCCGCCGGCGTGCAGCTTGGTGAGGATCAGCTCGACGCCCGACACACCCTCTTCCGGGTGAATGTCCACCGGCATGCCGCGACCATCGTCGGACACTTCCAGGGAGTGGTCGGCGTGAAGAATGACGTGCACCGATTTGGCGTGCCCGGCCAAGGCTTCGTCGACGCTGTTGTCGATGACTTCCTGGGCAAGGTGGTTCGGCCGACTGGTGTCGGTGTACATGCCGGGGCGTTTGCGCACCGGGTCGAGGCCCGAGAGGACTTCGATGGCGTCGGCGTTATAAGAGCTAGCGCTGGGAGTGGCCATGGGGTCTCGTCGTGAGTCGTTCGATTAAAAAGTGACCTGCGGCTTTACAGTGCTGCAAAGTCGAAGGATTGATACTGATCTGCGCCAATGCCGGCAAAACTCAACAGCGCCGGCAATTGCCGGGCGAACCCCTGGTAACCATGGTCGCCACCGGCCTGGATGCGCAAGGCACAGGCACGGTAATACCCTTGGGCGAGGCGATAATCCAGTGTTTCATCACCGGTCTGCAACCACACCTGGTAACGCGCGGCGTCCTGGGGCGCCGGTACTTCCAGCTCGGCCAGCGCCGTGACATGGTCGTGGGTCAGTTCCCAGGTTTCATCGGTGTAGAGGTTCTTCTGGGTGCCCAGGTAACCGTCGAACATCCGATGGGGGCTGACCGCCGGGTTGACCAGCAGTGCCTTGAGGCCATGGCGCTCGGCAAGATGGGTTGCATAGTAGCCGCCGAGCGAGCTGCCGACCAGCAGCGGCCGCCCCAGCTGGGCAATGGCTTCCTCCAATTGAGGAATTGCCTGACGTGGATGGTGATGCAGGGCCGGCACCCGCAGTTGATCGGCCAGGCCGAGGGCATCCATCACGGTCACCAGTTGGCAGGCCTTGTTGGACGCGGGCGCGCTGTTGAAACCGTGGATATACAGGATCGAAGCGGACATGCCGGGCTCTCCGTGCTTCAGCCAAAGAGGCGCAGTTTACAGGTAAATCTCAGTAGCCGTTGCTACCGTAATCCACCGTAAACGCGAAGCCGACCAGGCGTTCCACCCCGGTTTCCAGCCGTCCGTCGGCATGCAGGCGCAGCCAGCGATAACCCGGCGCTTGCTCGCTGACGCTGAAATCCTCGCTGCCCGGCGCGAACTGGATGCAGGTGGACGGCGAAGCCAGCAGGCGCACGCCGTTGCGCTCGCGGTCGATCTCCTGGTGCACATGGCCCCAGAGCACGGCCTTGACCTGGGGGAAGCGGTCGAGCACGGCAAACAGGGCTTCGGGGTTGCGCAGGCCGATCGGTTCCATCCAGGCACAGCCGATGGGCACAGGGTGATGATGGAAGCACACCAGATGGTGCCGGCTCGGCGCCTCGCTGAGCGCTTGGGCCAACAGTTGCAGTTGCTGGTCCTGCAGGTAGCCGGGCACGGAACCGGGAACGGCGGAGTCCAGCAGGGTAACGCGCCAGTTGCCGACATCCACCACCGGCTCGAGCAAGTCACTGTGTACCGCGGCGTGGGCCATGATCTGCGGCTCGTCGTGGTTGCCGGGAATCCAGCGCATGGGAGCGCCGATAGCCGCGGTCAGAGCGCGAAACTGCTGGTATGAGTCCAGCGTGCCGTCCTGGGACAGATCCCCAGTGGCCAGCATCAGGTCGATGTGCGGCTGCTGCCGGCGCACCAACTCAACCACCCGCTGCAGGCTCTCGCGGGTGTTCATGCCCAGCAGCGTGCCGTCGGCCTCGGCAAACAGGTGGCTGTCGGACAATTGCACCAGCAACGCCGGCGCATCGGGGTTCACGGTGGATACGCTCGGCAAGGCGCTCTCCCAGGGCAATCACAGGAAAATGGAGGTAGGGCGATTATGCTGGGGCAGGATACAAAGAGGAAACCCAGGAAGCAGACGCAGTTCACATCTACCGCACGACTTCGAACTCATGGCCCAGGGCCAGGCAATGGCTCAACCATTCACCGAGGAACACATTGAGCTGTGCTTTCTCATCGGGCTGGTGCATGAACACGTTCGGGTAAGGATAGATGCTGCGAAAGCGCCGCGCATGTTCGGCGCTGATCACTTCGGCCATCCGTGCATCGTGGTACACCTGCACTTCCAACTGCGGCACCGGCAGCCACGGCAGGCTGTGTTCCTGGCGCACCCGCAGGGTGGTGGTGTACGGGCAATTGACGATGACTTCCAGGGCCAGCACGCCCAGCATCTGGTCGCCGTGGGTCACGCCGATGCGGCGCGCCTCCGGGGTGTGGCGCATGTCGGGCAGCAGACGCATCAGCCGCGCATAGTTGGCCTCGCAGGCGGCTTGCAGCCCGATCAGGTCGACTCGATAACGTTCCCGTGCCTTTACTGCCATAACCCCCTCACTTCCGCGCGATTAAGCGCAAGCCATTGCAGGGCGATAATGCTGGCTGCGTTGGAAATCCTACCGTCGCGCACGGCTTGCAGGGCGTCTTCAAAAGCCCAGACCGTGACGCGGATGTCTTCTGCCTCTTCTTCCAGTCCATGGACACCACCGGCCCCCGAGCTGTCGCAGCGACCCAGGTACAAGTGGACAAATTCGGTACTGCCACCGGGCGACGGGAAATATTTGGTGATCGGCCACAGTGCGGAGAACGTCAGCCCAGCTTCCTCCTCGGCCTCGCGGTGTGCAACCTCCTCCGGTTCTTCGTCCTTGTCGATCAGCCCCGCGACCATTTCCACCAGCCAAGGATTATTGCTGCGGCCCATGGCGCCCACGCGAAACTGCTCGATCAGCACCACTTCATCGCGCTGCGGGTCGTAGGGCAACACGCATACCGCATCATGGCGCACGAACACTTCGCGATTGATCACTCGGCTCATGCCGCCATCGAACTTTTCGTGGCGCAGTTGCACGCGATCGAGCTGGTAGAAGCCCTTGTAGGCATTGTCGCGCTGAACAATCTCGATCGTACTCGGCGTCGATTTCGCAATGTCCGTCATACCCTTCCTCATCATGTCCGGTGCAATTCGCGCCATCCTAACGCGCTCGTGCCCCTTGGTGCAGCCCCTTTGCGGTTGCCGGGCCAGACGGAGGAGGTCAAACTCACGCTCAATCAGCTTAGTGGCGAACTGACTGCCTTGCTGGTAGTCGAAGCTGCACAATTTCGCTCTTATCGATAGACGAAGGACATCCATGTCGCTTTTAAAAATCGCCTCCGTGGCCTGCATCGCCCTGACCCTCGGCGCCTGCCAAAGCCTGTTCCAACCCAGCTACCGCACGCCGCTGGAAGCCACCCGCGACGCCAGCGAGCAGAGCAAGCCGGGCTGCGCCGCCAGCGATTGCCCGCTGGTGAATATCGACACCGTGCACTTTGCCAAGGAACCCAAGCTGGATGCCTTGATCGAGCAACGCCTGCTGGAAATGACCCGTACCAACGCAGGCGACCCGCTGCCGTCGAGCCTGGAGTCCTATCGCGAGCAATTCCTCGGCACCGCCGCCCCACGCAACAGCATGTACTTGCAGGCCAAGGTACGGGAGCAGCATGACGGTTTGGTAATCATCGAGCTGTCCAGCTACCTGGACCAGGGCGCCACCCACGGCGAGCCTGGCCGCGCGTTCATCAACTATTCGCGCCAGCAGCAAAAGGCCCTGTGGCTGAGCGATATGCTGCTGCCAGGCAAGGAAGACGCGTTCTGGAAAGCCGCCCAGGTGGCCCACAACAGCTGGCTGATCAGCACCCGCCTGAGTCTGGAACCGGAGTTCGTGAAAACCTACCCGTTCCAGAAAACCCCGAACGTGGCGCTGACCTACGGGGGCGTGATCCTCAAGTACCCCACCAGCACCATCGCGCCGTACGCCTTGGGCCATGTCGAGTTGCAGATCCCCTATTCGCGCCTGGAAGGCATCCTCAAGCCTGAGCTGGTGCCCGCGCGCCGCTGAAGGCCCGTCCGAGGATGAACTGCAACAACCCTGCCAGCACCAGCGCCGGCAGGGTTGCGCCGATGTCCGGGTACAGGTTGGCCAACAGGTGATACGTGCCGATGCCACCCAGCCAGGCCAATAGAGCCGGCCAACGCAGGCTGGCGAGCGTGCCATGAGCACGACGGCGCAGGATGAAATGATCCACCAGCACCACGCCGAACAACGGCGCAAACACTGAGCCGATCAGCAACAGGAAGTTCTGGTATTGCGCCAACGGGGCAAAACAGGCGATCAGGGTGCAGATCACACCAATGGCCAGGGCCAGGTGCTCGACCTTCAAGCGCAACAGCATCCCACTGGACACCGCCGCCGAGTGAATATCGGCAAAGGCGTTTTCCGACTCGTCCAACAGGATCAGCAGCAGCGGAATCCCCAGGCCGGCCCCGGCCAGCGCCAGCAGCAGCGCATTCACTTCACCGCTGGGCGCAAACGCCAGGGTGTAGGCCACACCCAGGCTCATCAGCCAGAAATTGCCGATAAAGAAGCCCAGCGCCGTGCCGCCAAACACGTTTTTGGCGCGCTTACCGAAGCGGGAGTAATCAGCAATCAGCGGCAACCACGACAGCGGCATGGCGATGGCGATATCAAAGCCCACCGCAAAGGGCATCGAACCGTCACCGGCCCGAGCCCGGAGTGCGCCGAGGTCAGCCTTGGCGAACAGGTTCCAGGTCAGCCACAGGCAGGCCGCCAGCAGCAGCCAGATCCCCCATTTGCGCAGGATCTGCCGTACGAACGTCAATGGCCCGCTGACCGCCAGCAAGGTCGCCAAACCACCGAAGAACAGTGTCCACAGCAACGGGCTGGCCAACAGGCTGCCGTCGCTGAACGCGCGCACGCCCAACAGACTGGCGGCATCGCGCATCACAATGATCTCGAACGAGCCCCAGCCGATCAGTTGCAACAGGTTCAGCAACGCCGGCAGGCTCGCGCCCTTGGTACCGAGGCTGAGCTTGAGTGCGGCCATGGCGGACAGGCCGGTGTCGCTGCCGATCACGCCGACGGCAGCCAGCAACAGCACGCCGACCAGGGTGCCGAGGAAAATCGCCAGCAAGGAACCGGACAAGCCCAGGCCCGGCGCGAGCAAGGCGCCGGTTTGCAGGACCATCAGGCCGATCCCGAGGGAGAACCACAGGGAGAACAGGTCGCGGGCGCCGAAGACGCGTTTGTCTTGGGGAACTGCGATGTCCGGGGAGTAGGTACTCGGTTGAATGCTCAAGGGTGTTATCTCTGAGGGGCATGTGTTGTTAGGGAGGTTGCAATCGGGGCGGTGCGACGACTCGACAAGCCCCCCCACACTTGAATGTGTTCGCCATTCAAAATGTGGGAGGGGGCTTGCCCCCGATAACGGCGGTACAGGCACCGCCGTCTCTGGATCAGACCTTCTTGTACAACTGACTGCCTTCCTGCTTGAACCGCTCCGCCTGCTCCGCCAAGCCCTTGGCGACGTCCACATCCACCGCGTCAATGCGCTGGTTGGCCGCGTACTCGCGCACTTCCTGGGTGATTTTCATCGAGCAGAACTTCGGCCCGCACATGGAGCAGAAGTGCGCGACCTTGGCCGAGTCCTTCGGCAGGGTTTCGTCGTGGTACGAGCGCGCGGTGTCCGGGTCCAGGCCGAGGTTGAACTGGTCTTCCCAGCGGAACTCGAAGCGCGCCTTGCTCAAGGCGTTATCGCGGATCTGCGCGCCCGGATGCCCCTTGGCCAAGTCCGCCGCATGGGCCGCGATCTTGTAGGTGATGATCCCGGTCTTCACGTCATCCTTGTTCGGCAGGCCCAGGTGTTCCTTGGGCGTGACGTAGCAGAGCATGGCGCAACCGAACCAGCCGATCATCGCCGCACCGATGCCGGAGGTGATGTGGTCATAGCCCGGCGCGATGTCGGTGGTCAAAGGGCCGAGGGTGTAGAACGGCGCTTCGTCGCAGCATTCGAGTTGCTTGTCCATGTTCTCCTTGATCAACTGCATCGGCACGTGGCCGGGGCCTTCGATCATGGTTTGCACGTCGTGCTTCCAGGCGATCTTGGTCAGCTCGCCAAGGGTTTCCAGTTCGCCGAACTGCGCGGCGTCGTTGGCGTCGGCAATCGAGCCCGGGCGCAGGCCGTCGCCGAGGGAGAAGCTGACGTCATAGGCCTTCATGATTTCGCAGATTTCGTCGAAATGCGTGTAGGTGAAGTTCTCTTTGTGGTGCGCCAGGCACCACTTGGCCATGATCGAACCGCCACGGGACACGATGCCGGTGACGCGCTTGGCGGTCAGCGGCACGTAGCGCAGCAGCACGCCCGCATGGATGGTGAAGTAATCGACGCCCTGCTCGGCCTGTTCGATCAGGGTGTCGCGGAACAGCTCCCAGGTCAGGTCTTCGGCCGCGCCGCCGACTTTTTCCAGGGCCTGGTAGATCGGCACGGTACCGATCGGCACCGGCGAGTTGCGGATGATCCACTCACGGGTTTCGTGGATGTGCTTGCCGGTGGACAGGTCCATCACCGTGTCCGAGCCCCAGCGAATGCCCCAGGTGAGTTTCGCCACTTCTTCTTCGATGGACGAACCCAGGGCGCTGTTGCCGATATTGCCGTTGATCTTCACCAGGAAGTTACGGCCGATGATCATCGGTTCCAGTTCGGTGTGGTTGATGTTGGCCGGGATGATCGCGCGGCCACGGGCGATTTCTTCACGCACGAATTCGGGAGTGATGATTTTCGGCACGCTGGCGCCGAAGCTGTGGCCGGCGTGTTGCTGGTCGAGCAGGCCACTGGCACGGGCCTCTTCCAGCTTCATGTTTTCGCGGATGGCGACGTATTCCATCTCGGCGGTGATGATGCCTTTGCGCGCGTAGTGCATCTGGGTGACGTTGGCCCCGGCCTTGGCACGGCGTGGGTTCTTCACATGGGCGAAGCGCAGGGCGGTCAGCTCGGCATCGCTCAGGCGCTGTTGGCCAAAGTGCGAACTCAAGCCCGACAGGCGCTCGGTGTCGCCACGCGCTTCGATCCACGGCGAGCGCACATCGCCCAGGCCTTTGCGCACGTCGATGATCACATTCGGGTCGGTGTACGGGCCGGAGGTGTCATAGACCACCACGGGCGCATTGATTTCGCCGCCGAAGTCGGTGGGGGTCACGTCCAGGCTGACTTCGCGCATGGGTACGCGAATGTCCGGGCGAGTGCCCTGCACGTAGATTTTTTGCGAGCGGGTAAACGGCTGCACGGAGCCGGAGTCGACCTTGGCCGATTCACTCAAGTGCACGGTGTTTTTCAGTTTTGTACTTTTTATTTCTGTGCTCATCACGGGCTCTCCAACTATCCAGGCGGTGGATTTTTTGTCGGAGCGAACCTGTGACGGACGGATGCACTGAAACCAGTGCTGTGCTTGGTGCACGAGGGTTGTTCGAAGGTCGAACAACATCCCGGACGAAGCACAAGAGGACTCGCCGGGGGACGAGAAATCTTGTTCCCTACGCAGGCGTTAACCTGATCAGGTTCAACGGGATCCGGTATTTACCGATCTCAGCCTTCCAACAAGGCACCCCGACAAGAACTCGGCCAGTCTAGACCATGCCGTGGGCAAATTGCCAATAACGGTGCATTCAGCGTGATGAATGGCGTGATTGCGGGATTGTTGCGCCGGGTCAGCGCCACTACACTCGATTGCCGCCACAATGCTTGACGCCAGGAATGGCCCGTCTTAGCCTTGGGCGCTAAATTATCGCCGTAATATTCACTCTAGGGATCGCCTCATGCTGCGCAAACTCTCACTGGCTCTCGCCGTGTCTTGTGCGACCAACGGAATGGTCTGGGCAGCTGAAGCGCCCTTGTCCGCCAAAACTGACCTGGTCAGCGTCTATCAGGAAGCGGTGGATAACAACGCCGACCTGGCCGCCGCCCGCGCCCAATACGGCGCGCAGAAAGAAGTCGTGCCCCAGGCCCGCGCGGGGTTGCTGCCGAACCTGTCGGGCGGTGCCGACATCAATAACGTGCGCACCCAGATCGACACGCCCGCCGCCACCGCCAACCGCGATGCCCACTCCTGGCGCGCGACCCTGAGCCAGCCGCTGTTCCGCGCCGATCGCTGGTTCCAGCTGCAAGCCGCCGAAGCCACCAACGAACAGGCGGCGCTGCAACTCTCGGCCACCGAACAGAACCTGATCCTGCAAAGCGCCGAGAACTACTTCGCGGTGCTGCGCGCCCAGGACAACCTGGCCTCGACCAAGGCCGAGGAAAATGCCTTCAAGCGCCAGCTGGATCAATCCAACGAACGCTTCGACGTGGGCCTGTCGGACAAGACCGATGTGCTGCAATCCCAGGCCAGCTATGACACTGCACGGGCCAACCGGATCCTGGCCCAGCGCCAGGTGGACGATGCCTTTGAAGCGCTGATTACCCTGACCAACCGCCAGTACAACTCGATCCAGGGCATTGTCCACACGCTGCCGGTGTTGCCGCCGCTGCCCAACGACGCCAAGGCCTGGGTCGAGACCGCCGGCCGCCAGAACCTGAACCTACTGGCCAGCAACTACGCCGTCACGGCCGCCGAGGAAACCCTCAAGCAGCGCAAGGCCGGCCACGCGCCGACCCTGGACGCCGTCGCACAGTATGAAAAAGGTGACAACGACGCCCTCGGCTTCAGCAACCCGAATGCCTTTGGCACGCCCTACCGTGGCGATGTGGAGCAGCGCACCATCGGCCTGCGCCTGAACATCCCGATCTACAGCGGCGGCCTGACCAGCTCGCAGGTGCGGGAGTCGTATTCGCGCCTGGGCCAGACCGAGCAGCAACGCGAAGGCCTGCGTCGCCAGGTGGTGGAAAACACACGCAACCTGCACCGCGCGGTAAACACCGACGTGGAACAGGTCCAGGCGCGCCGCCAGTCGATCATCTCCAACCAGAGCGCCGTGGAAGCCACGGAAATCGGTTACCAGGTGGGTACGCGCAATATCGTCGACGTGCTGGACTCACAGCGCCAGCTCTACGCGTCGGTGCGCAACTACAACAACAGCCGCTATGACTACATCCTCGACAACCTGCGCTTGAAACAGGCGGCGGGCACCTTGAACCCAGGGGACCTGCAGGACCTCACGCGCTACCTCAAGGCCGACTACAACCCGGATCGCGACTTCCTGCCACCGGACCTGGCCAAGGCCGCCGCCGAGCAGCTCAAGGCTCGCCCGGGCTATTGAACACACCACATTTGGATCGGTGTTGGGTCAGTGAGAGATCAATCGACCCAAACCATCCAGCAGACGCTTAAGCGCGCCCTGATTAGCCTGCATCACCTTGAGCCCCGCCTGCGCCATCCGGCGTGCATCCTGCGGCAGTTCGAACAGCTGGCGTACGGCCTCGGCCAGCCCTTCTGCGTCCTCCACCCCTCGCAACGCCCCCGCTTCGCGCATCATCGCGGTGATTTCAAGGAAGTTGAACACATGGGGCCCCATGATCACCGGCTTGGCCAGCGCCGCCGGTTCCAGCGGGTTGTGCCCGCCGGTCGCGACCAGGCTGCCGCCGACAAAGGCGCTGTCGGCCAGGGCATAGAGAAACAACAGCTCGCCCATGGTATCGCCGAGCAATACCGAGGTTTGCGCGGTCACCGGCTCGCCGCTGGAGCGACGCACCGTGGCAAACCCTTGTTGCGCGCACAACTCGAACATCGGGCTGAAGCGCTCCTGATGACGCGGCACCAGGATCAGCAGCGCGTTGGGATAGCTCTCGAGCAGTTGCCGGTGGGCCGCCAGCACCACGTCATCTTCGCCTTCGTGGGTGCTGGCAGCGATCCACACCGGGCGCTCAGCGGCGCCCCATTGCTCGCGCAGGGCGGCGGCGCGCAGCGGCAGCTCGGGGTCGATGGTCAGGTCGAACTTGATCGAGCCGGTGACTTCGACGGTTTCCGGGCGTGCGCCCAGGCTCAGGAAACGCTGGGCCTCAGTCTCGGTCTGTACCGCGAACAGGCTCATTTCCGATAGCATCGGCGCCGTCAGCCTGGCGAAACGCGCATAGCCCTTGGCCGAACGCGCCGACAGCCGCGCATTGGCCAAGGCCACCGGAATACCGCGCCGGGCGCAGGCGTGGATATGGTTGGGCCACAACTCGGTTTCCATGATCACCGCCAGCCGTGGCTGTACACGATCGAGAAAACGCTTGGCTGCACAGGGCAAATCGTAAGGCAGGTAGCAATGCTGGATGCGCGGCTCGTTGGCGAACAACGCCTGGATGCGCTCGGAACCGGTGGGCGTCATGCAGGTGACGGTGACCGGCAGCTGTGGATAACGCGCCAACAAACCGCGGATCATCGGCGCCGCGGCAATGCTCTCGCCCACCGACACCGCGTGCACCCAGATCCCGCCCGGTTGCATCACCGGCAAGCCATAGGAAAACCGCTCGCCGACGCGCCGGGCATAGGCCGGTGCCTTGCGTGCACGCAAGCAGAGACGTAAGGCCACCAACGGCAGCGCCAGGTAAAACAGACAGCTGTAGAGAGTTCTATTCATGGCGGCGGAGTTTATCGGCTTTTTCAATCGATCGCCTGCAAGCACTCAGCAAAACGTTTGGCGAGAAAGCGCGCGGCGGGGCCCAGGTGCTCGTCGCGCCGCCATACCAGCTCCACCACCAGGGCCGGTGGCGTCCATTCGCAGTCCAACTCCACCATCTGCTGCTGATAGGTCGGGTACTGCACGATATGCCGTGGCAGCCACGCCCAGCCCAGGCCGCTCATCAGCCACTCGGCCAGTACGTAGAAACTGTCGGCACGCCACACCAGCGGGCTGGCCGCTTCGCTGCCGGGGTAGACGCTGGTCTGGGTCGACATCAACAACTGGCGAAACTGGGCCAGGTGCTGGCACGTCACGTAGGGCTCCTTGGCCAACGGGTGGTTCACGCCGCACACCGTGACCATCTCCACACTGCCCACTACCCGCCGCTCCAGGGCTTCGGGGATCTGATCGTGATAGAACAACAGGCCCAGGTCGGCCTTGCGCTCCACCAACTTGCGCGCCACATCGCCCTGGGCGGCGCTGGACAGTTGCACTTCCAGCAACGGGTAGTGCCCCGCCAGCGCCTCAAGGCTGTCGAGTACCGGCTGGAACAACATGGCTTCATCCTGGGCCAGGCGCAGGCAGGCTTCTTCACCGCGGGTCAGTGACAGTGCCCGGCCATTGAGGCGCTCACATTGGCGCAGCACTTCGCGGGCCTCCTCCAGCAACACACTGCCGGCTTCGGTAAGGCTGGGCTGGCGGCCGCTGCTACGCTCGAACAGACTCACGCCAAGGTCCGTCTCCAGCATCGCAATTGCGTTGCTGACTGCCGATTGCGCCTTGCGCTGCCCGCGCGCCACCGCTGAAAACGAACGCTGCTCGGCGACGCTGACAAACAAACGCATCTGCTCCAAGTTCCATTGCATGCTCACCCCACAACCCATCTTAATTTCGGATAGGTAATGACTTTACCCCATCTGATAAAACTCTAGAATGCCGGCCTTATCAGATTGCTTTACACCGAGGACTCACCCATGAACGCCGCCTACTGCTACCTGGCTATTGCCATCTGCTCGGAAGTGATCGCCACCGTTTCCATGAAAGCCATCAAGGGCTGGAGTACTCCCATCCCACTGTTGCTGGTGATCGTCGGCTATGGCGTGGCGTTCTGGATGCTGACCCTGGTGGTGCGTACCGTGCCGGTCGGCGTCGCCTACGCGGTATGGGCCGGGATGGGCATCGTGATGGTGAGCATTGCCGCGCTGTTTATCTATGGGCAGAAGCTCGATGTGCCGGCGATGCTGGGGATGGGCCTGATTGTGCTGGGCGTGGTGGTCATCCAGCTGTTTTCGAAAACCGCCGGGCATTGAGTGTTCACTTGAGCCTCCATTGCATCCAGGACTCGCCGCCTCGCTAAAGCGCGACAGCGCCTACGGTGTGCAGGGTGCGGGATGTATACTTGCGGCCTTGTTTTGAAATGAGGTCGCCCATGCCATCCGTTATTTCCACCGACGTCCTGATTGTCGGCGCCGGAGTTGCCGGCCTCTGGCTGAATGCGCGCCTACGCCGCCAGGGGTTTTCCACGGTGCTGGTGGAAAACGCCACATTAGGTGGCGGGCAAAGCGTGAAATCCCAGGGGATTATCCACGGCGGTGCCAAATACGCCCTGCACGGCGCCCTCACCGGCGCCTCCGAAGCGATTGCCGATATGCCGCGCCGCTGGCGTGAAGCCCTGGCCGGTGACGGCGAGCTGGACCTGTCCGGCGTGCGCGTGCTCTCGCAAGCCCATTACCTGTGGTCCCCAGGCACGATCGCCGGCAACCTCACCAGCTTTTTTGCCAGCAAGGCCGTGCGCGGCCGTGTCGATCAGGTCAAGGGCGACGACCTGCCGCCGGCCCTGCAAGACCATGGCTTCAAGGGCAAGGTCTATCGCCTGGCCGAACTGGTTGTGGACGTACCCAGCGTGATCGAACGCCTGGCGCAATTGGCCGGTGACGGCTTGCTCGCCGGGCAGCATATCGACCCCCTGTACGAAGGCGACACCTTGGTGGGCTTGAAAGTCGATGGCCGTGAAATCCGCGCCCAGCGCATCGTCCTGAGCGCCGGCGGCGGTACCGCCGAACTGCTCGCCGCCCTGGGCCTGAGCCAGCCGGCCATGCAGAAACGCCCGCTGCATATGATCATCGCCAAGGGCCCAGGCCTGAAGCCGCTGTACGCCCACTGCCTGGGCGGCGGTACCAAGCCGCGCATCACTGTCACCACGCACCCGGCTGCCGATGGCAATTGGGTGTGGTACCTGGGTGGCGACATTGCCGAGGCCGACGGCGTGGCACGCGCGCCCGAGGAGCAGATCGCCACCGCCCAGAAAGAGCTGGCGCACCTGCTGCCCTGGATCGATATGAGCCAGACCCGCTGGGCGACGCTGCGGGTCGACCGCGCAGAGCCCCTGCAATCGGGCCTGAGCCGGCCTGACAACGCCTTCGTCGCCGAAGAGGGCCGCCTGCTGGTGGGCTGGCCGACCAAGCTGGCGCTGGCGCCGGATTTCGCCGATCGCGTGCTCAACAGCCTCGAACGCGACGGCATCCGCCCAAGCGCATCGGAGCCTTTGCCCGACCTGCCAAAACCCGCCATCGGCGTACCGGCCTGGGAGCAACTGTTGCCATGAGCCTGCCGACCCTGCACGACCTGCACCGCCCCTTGGGCAGCACCGGCCTGCTGGTGTCGCCGCTCGGCCTCGGCACCGTCAAGCTGGGCCGCGACCAGGGCGTGAAATACCCCAGCGGCTTCACCATTCCCGATGACGACGAAGCACGGATGTTGTTGCGCCAGGCCCGCCAGCTGGGCATCAACCTGATCGATACCGCACCCGCCTACGGGCGCAGCGAAGAACGCCTGGGGCCACTGCTGCGCGGCCAGCGCCAGGACTGGGTGATTGTCAGCAAGGTCGGCGAGGAGTTCGAAGCAGGCCTGTCCCGCCATGATTTCAGCGCTGCCCATACACGGATGTCGATCGAGCGCAGCTTGAAACGACTTGAAACGGATTTTATCGATCTGGTGCTGGTGCACTCCGATGGCAACGACCTGCACATCCTCAACGACTGTGAGGTGTACCAGACTCTCGCGCAGCTGAAACAAGAGGGCAAGATTCGCGGTTTCGGCTTCTCCGGCAAAACCGTCGAAGGTGGCGTGAAGGCTCTGGAACAAGGTGATTGCGCGATGGTCACCTACAATCTGAACGAACAGGCGGAAAAAGCCGTCATTGAGTATGCGGCGGCCCATGGCAAGGGCATCCTGGTCAAAAAGGCGCTGGCCAGCGGCCACGTCTGCCTGGAACCGGGAATGGATCCAATACACGCCAGTTTCATGCTGTTGTTTGCGCAAACGGGCGTCGCCAGTGCTATTGTCGGGACCATCAATCCGCTGCACCTGGCCCATAACGTGGCGACCGCTGCCAAGGTCATTCGTCAACTCTGATGCCGCCGACGCGGCCGACCCCGTCGCAAGAAGGAGCCGACATGCCGCGAACGCTCATAAGAAAAAACCCCAGCAACTTCAAGACACTGCCGCTGCACGTCGAAGCCACCCCCGAAGGCCTGAGCTACCAGAGCGTGGGCATGCCCCTCAACTTCGCCCAGACCCTGCAACGGCGAAAGCCGGTTGACGTGCCGGATGCCGAACGCTTCGCCCTGGAACTGGCCAACCTCGGCGTATCGGTGCGCCTGACCCTGCACTGGCAAAACAAGGATTACTGGGTGTTGGTGCGCCAGCGTCGCCAGGACCGTGGCGATGTGGTGCTCAAGCTGATCTCCGGCTACGTGCCCGCCCATGAACTGAACCTGCCGCTGCACACCGCCATCCAGGAGATTGCCGAGGAGTGCCTGTTGGAGACCCCGGAAGGCTGGCTCGGCGGGCGCTTCAACGACACCTGGTTGCCGGCCCCCTACTCGGCCGCGCTGCATTACCGCGAAGCCTTGCCGTTTCGCTTGAGCCCTTTGTCAGGCGCTGCACGCCCGGTGCGCTGCGCAACCACCCAACTGATCGAGCGCCCGCGGGCCTATGTGCATGTGCCGACCGCGTCGCTGCAACTGATTTATGACTTGCGCCTGGAAGTGCCGAAGGAAGCCAAATCCCTGAGCCTGTTCCATGTGGATGAGCGGCTTGAAGGCGACCAGTTGGTGGCACGCCTGGACCGCCAGCGCCCGGACCTGTACCTGATGCCATTGAAAGACGGCCAACCGCTCGCCGAGCTCTACACCGTCAAGAAAGACCAGCTCTACCCCGCCAGCACCCGCGGTCTGTACCTGGCGGAAAGCTTCGCCCAGCAGGAAGGTTGGCTGGTGCGCGACGAGCGCATTCGCTGGAAGGATTGGCTTCGCCAGCAAGGCCTGGCAGAGCCTGAGAAAGAATCGAAATTGAAGCGCTTGACCGGCAAGGCGCGCCAGATGCTGCGCAAGATCGTGCCAAAGAAAAAAACCAGCCGCTGAGGGCTGGCTTCGATAACTGTAGGAGCGAGCTTGCTCGCGAAAAACGCAAGGGCACCGCTTTTAATCAGGATACCTGCGTTATCGTTGACGAGCTTCGCGAGCAAGCTCGCTCCTACAGGTGAACAGTCAGCTTCGGAGCAACCGCGCCAGGCCAACCGTCAACGGGGTCGGCTCAGGCAGCTTGAAGCTGGCCAGCAAACGCTGGTTATTTGCCCGCGAATGGCGAATGTCTCCCGAGCGTGCCGGGCCGTAAGTCACGGCAGGCAACGTACCAATGGCCTCTTCCAGCGCCTGCAGCACCTGCTTTAGGGTAGTCGTGCGGTTCCAGCCGACGTTGATCGCCCCCAACGGCGCGTCCGGGGCTTCGATGGCCTGCACCAGCACGTCCACGAGGTCTTCCACGTACATGAAGTCGCGGGTCTGCTCGCCATCGCCGAACACGGCAATCGGCAGGCCTTGCTGAGCCCGTTCACTGAAGATGCTGATCACGCCGGAGTACGGCGATGACGGATCCTGGCGCGGGCCGAAGATATTGAAGAAGCGGAAAATCACCGGTTCCAGGCCATGCTGCCGCCGGTAGAAGTCGAAGTAATGCTCGCCGGCCAACTTGTCCGAGGCATAGGGCGTCAACGGCGCCTTGGTGGTCTCTTCGTCAATGGAAGCGCCTTCGCCGTTGTTGCCATACACTGCCGCGCTGGAAGCGAATACCACCCGCTTCACACCGGCTTTGCGCATGGCTTCGCAGACATTCAGGGTACCGACGAAATTGCTCTGGTGCGTGCTGACCGGGTCATCCACCGAGGCCTGCACCGAAGCGACCGCCGCCAGGTGCACCACCGCCGTCGCACCGACAGCGGCACGCGCCACCATCCCGGCGTCGGCGACATCCCCCTCGAGCAGCTCGACGCGCGGGTTGTCCAGCGGCAGGTTGCTGCGCTTGCCCGTGGACAGGTTATCCAGCACACGTACCGCATAGCCCTTGGCAAGCAGCGCATCGACCAGGTGCGAGCCAATGAAGCCCGCGCCACCGGTGATCAGTACCAACGGATCAGCCTTACTCATTGTTGCGGATCTTCTCGACAATGGCGGTGGTCGAGCTGTTCTCAACCAGGCCCAGCACTTTGACCTTGCCGCCGTAGGCGCTGACGATGTCGGCCCCGACCACCTGGTCGACGGAGTAGTCGCCGCCCTTGACCAGCACGTCCGGCTTGACCTGGGCCAGCAGGTTTTCCGGGGTGGCTTCAGGGAAGCTGATCACCCAGTCCACCGCGCCCAACCCGGCCAATACCGCCATGCGTCGGTCGACGCTGTTGATCGGACGGCCAGGGCCCTTCAGGCGGCTGACCGACGCATCATCGTTGACCGCGACGATCAGGCGATCACCTTGGGCGCGAGCCTGCTCCAGGTAGGTCACATGGCCGGCGTGGAGGATGTCGAAACAGCCATTGGTGAACACAATGCTTTCGTTGTGGGCACGGGCATCGTCAATCGCCAGCAGCAATTGCTCGATGCTCAGCACACCACGTTCCGAACCTTCGGAGCGCTGGATCGCCCGGCGCAGTTCAGGCGCGCTGATCGCGGCCGTCCCCAGCTTGCCGACCACAATGCCCGCCGCCAGGTTGGCCAGGGCCACGGCGTGGGGCAGCTCTTCGCCGGCCGCAATGGAGGCCGCCAGGGTGGAAATCACGGTGTCACCGGCACCGGTGACGTCAAACACTTCACGGGCACGCGCCGGCAGGTGCATCGCCGGGTGACCGGGACGCAGCAGGGTCATGCCGTGCTCGCCACGGGTCACCAGCAAAGCGCCGAGGTCAAGGTCGGCCATGAGTGCCGCGCCTTTGCTCACCAGGTCGTGCTCATCGGCGCAACCGCCGACGATGGCTTCGAACTCGCTGAGGTTCGGCGTGATCAGGCTGGCACCTCGATAAATCGAGAAGTCCTTGCCCTTGGGATCGGCCAGTACCGGAATGTTCCGCGCCTTGGCGGCCTGGATCAGTTCCTGGTGGTTCTTCAGGGCGCCTTTGCCGTAGTCGGACAACACCAGCACCTTGATACCTTCGAGCAACGCGTCGACCTGGCCACTGAGGGCCAGGGCGTCGGTGGCGAAGGGTTCTTCGAAATCGATACGCAGCAATTGCTGGTGACGGCTCATCACCCGCAACTTGACGATGGTCGGCTGATGGGCAATACGCTGGAACAGCGCGCGCACGCCGGCGCCGCGCAGGCTGTTGGCCAGGCTGTCGGCGGCTTCGTCGTCGCCGGTCACACCGACCAGGGAGGCCGGGGCGCCGAGGGCGGCAATATTGAGGGCAACGTTGGCAGCGCCGCCTGGACGGTCTTCGATTTGCTCGACCTTGACTACCGGTACCGGCGCCTCAGGGGAAATCCGTGAGGTACCACCATGCCAGTAACGGTCGAGCATGACATCGCCGACCACCAAGACTGGGGCTTGATCGAATCGCGGCATGGACAACTTCATGGAGCAACCCACATACAAAATGAACAGGGGCGCGATATTAGCACAGGGTGAGCGCCGCCTAGTTCGAGAGCTTTATCCGCGATGCATCAGGCACTGAAACTGATCACTTTTTAAACAGTGCCGCCAGGATCTGCTCCACGGCTTCGGCCAACTCGACCTCATCGGTATTGATTTCGCAGTCGGCCGCAAGCGGCGCCTCATAGGGGCTGTCCAACCCGGTGAAGGCCTTGATGCGCCCGTCCAGTGCCGCACGGTACAAGCCCTTGGGGTCGCGCCGGGCGCATACGTCAAAGGGCGTGCTGACATAAATCTCAAAGAACTGCTCCGGCCCGAACAGCGCCCTGGCGCTCGCCCGATCGACGCTGAACGGCGAGATCGCCGACACAATGACAATCAAGCCGGCGTCCACCATCAGGCGCGCCACTTCGCCGATACGCCGGATATTTTCCTTGCGCGCCGCATCGCTCATGCCCAGGTCATTGCACAGCCCCGCGCGCAAATTATCGCCATCAAGCACGAAGGTGTGCCGCCCCTGCTCGTTGAGTTGCACCTCCAGGGCATTGGCCAGGGTCGACTTGCCGGACCCGGACAGCCCCGTCAGCCATACGCAGCAGGGCTGCTGATGCTTGAGCGCCGCCCGTGCGGCCACCGACAGCGATAGGGCAAAGGGACGGATGGCAGCGCAACCGCCGGCCAGCAACTGGCTATTCATAACCCAACACCTCGTAGTCACGTTGATAGGCACGCCTGACCAATCGGCGCGTGCGCGAGGAGCAAAAGTCCCTGACCGGCCCGTGGCGACGCTCCAGTGAAACATTCAGATGCGGCAGGGATGAGTCCACCCCGAGGCGTTCGCACAGGTGCTGGAAGTCTTGCTGCAAAGACTCCTGGCGCCCGAGAAAGTCCATGGCCATCTGGCCCATGTGGTCGACCAGGAAGTCGGTCTGGGGAGCGAAGTGCAATTGGCGTCGCAGATTGTCCGGGTGCAGCCAGCCGGCAACGAAATGGTCGAAGTCACGGTAGCTGGAAACCAGCGCCTGGGCTTGCAGGTCGCGAGGGCCCATGGCGTTGCCGCGCAAATAGGTGTAGGCCGAGTAGGCCCGCTCGAGCGGGTCACGCACGAACGCAAATTTGAAGCTGCGCTCGCAGTGCTGGGGAAATTGCTGCTCATACCAGTAATACGGCAAATGCCCCGGCCAGCGCCCCTCGAGAAGTGCCGAGCACACACTGCTGCCGGCGCACTTGGGCACATGGATAAACACGCACCGGTGGCGCTCGAAAGCCGGGTTGAGCGTTACGACCCCAGACAGGGATTTGTTCACCGCCTGACGATCCACCACCGACAAACGCCCCAACAGAAACACCCTCTGGTGTTTGGGTAGCAGTTTCCACAGTAGATGTTGCAGCATTCCAATACCCACGCAAGAAGGTTAGCCCTCTCGTTCGTCATTCGAATCGAGAAGGCCAACATAACAAACGACAGGCAGTGGATTATTTGGCTTTGGTCAAGCCCTGTAACGGGCCGGATACAAACACCGGGGCGCATTGCACGCCCCGGCGGGTCAGGTGATGTTTGCCGTGGCCGGCTCGTCCAGCCCCATGGCGTGCAGGCGCGAGTAATAACCGCCCATGGCCAGCAGTTCGAGATGTGTCCCGCGCTCGACAATTTCACCGTGGTCCATCACCAGAATCAGGTCGGCTTTCTCGATGGTGGACAAACGATGTGCAATCACCAGGGTGGTGCGACCTTTCATGACCTTGTCCAGTGCAGCCTGGATATGCCGCTCGGACTCGGTATCCAGGGCCGAAGTGGCCTCATCGAGGATCAGCAGCGGGGCATTTTTCAGCAGGGCCCGGGCGATCGCCAGGCGCTGACGTTGACCACCGGAAAGCAGCACGCCGTTTTCACCGACTTCGGTGTCCAGGCCTTTTGGCAGCTCGGAAATGAAATCCATGGCGTAGGCGTCGGCGGCGGCTTTCTCGATATCGGCACGGGGTGCATCCGCGAGGTCGCCGTAGGCGATGTTGTTGGCCACGGTGTCGTTGAACAAGGTCACATGCTGGGTCACCTGGGCCACGTGACGACGCAGGTTACGCAGGCGGTAGTCTTCGATCTCGACCTCGTCCAGCAGGATTTCCCCGGTTTCGTGATGGTAGAAACGCGGGATCAGGCCGGCCAGGGTCGACTTGCCGCTGCCCGAGCGGCCGACCAGGGCGATCATCTGCCCAGGGGCTGCGCTGAAGCTGATGTTCTTGAGCACCTCACGCTCCGTACCCGGGTAGGTGAAGCTCAGGTTGCGCACGTCCAGGCGACCGCTGACGCGATCACGCTCCACGGTGCCGCTGTCGACTTCGGGCTCTTCATCCAGTTGTTCGAAGATGCTCTCGGCGCCGGCCACGCCTTTCTGGATCGTCGAGCTGACTTCCGACAGCTGGCGAATCGGCTTGGGCAGCAGGCCCGCCGCAGTAATGTAGGCCACCAGGTCACCCGCCGTGGCTTCACCGCGCAACAGCAGCACCAGGAACATCAACGCGGCCATGGCCGTGTAGATCACCAGTTGCAGCATCGGCGTATAGACCGCACCGGTCTTGTTCATGCGCAGCTGCTTGTCGGTATTGCCCTGGCTGGCAGCGGCAAAGCGGCGCTCCTCGTAGCTTTCGCCACCGAAGCTGCGCACCACGCGGTACCCCTGGATGGTTTCCGAAGCGACGTGCGTCACATCGCCCATTGCCACCTGGATCTTCTTGCTCTGCTTGCGGAATTTCTTGCTGGTGCTGCCGACCATGATCGCGATCAGCGGCAGGATCGCCAGCATCACGAGGGTCAGCTTCCAGTTCATCCACAGCAGGTAGCCGAACAGGAACACCACCGTCAGGCCTTCGCGGATCACCACCTTGATTGCATCGGTGGCCGCACCGGTGACCATGGTCACGTTGAAGGTGATACGGGAAATCAGGTGCCCGGAGTTGTGGGTATCGAAATAGCGGTTCGGCAACACCAGCAGCTTGTTGAACAACTGGACCCGCAGGTCATGCACCAGCCCCAGGGAAACCTTGGCCAGGTAGTAGTTGCCCAGGAACGACCCCAGCCCCTGCCACGCGGCGATCAGGATGATCAGCAGCGGCACGGCCATCAGCAACTTCAGGTCCTTGAACAACGGGATCTTGGGCAGGAACACCACATCGGGGTTGCTCAAGCCATCGACGAAGTACTTGAGAATCCCGGCGAGCATTGGCTGGGTCGAAGCGAAGATCACGAAGCCCACGATACTCAGCAGGAACATGCCGAGGTACGGTTTCACATAGCCCAGCAGCCGGAAATAGATTTTCAGGCTGGATTCCTGGTCCGCTTTGGGCGGTGCGTCACTCATGTGTCGAGCTCACTGATTGGGTAGGACGCGAACTTTATCACACGCGTCGGGTTTGGCCCGAGCCCAGACCAAAACACTGGCCAGGCCAATCGGCAGCCAGGAGATAAACCACTCGGCCCGCGGTGTGCCGGTCAGGCTGGCGGCATCGAATTGCATGGCCAGGAACGAAAACACCCACATGCCGATGATGCCCTTGCCATAGAGCGTGTCGCGGGCCTTCCAGGCTTGCCACAGCACACCGAACCACAGGCCGCACCACAGCAGCAGGCCCGGCAGGCCCAACTCGATGCTCACGTGGGTGAACAGGTTGTGGGAGTGATCGAAAAAGAGGTTGTCGGCAAATACCTTGTAGTCCCCACCCAGCCCCAGGCCGGTCCACGGGCGCTCGCTGATCATCTGCACAGCGGCCATGAAGATCTGCGGGCGGTAAGACACGCCACGGGCCAGCATCAGGGATTGCATGGCGAAGAACACCGCCAGCGCCGCAATGACCGCGCCAATGGCAATCACCGTGCTACGGCGGTCTCGGCACCAGGCGGGCATCGCCACCACTGTCAGCAACAAGGCCAGTGCGGCACCACGACTTTGGCTCAACACCACGAAAAGTCCGAGAAAGCCGATAGACAGCACCCATGCCACTTGCATCCAACGACCACGGGGCAACCAGTGCAACAGCCAAACCGCAGCCAGGCCAATCACGTAGGCGCCCAGGATCGGGTGGGCCAACTGCCCTAAACCTTCGAGGCGGGCAGTCCAGGCATTCTGCTCAACACCATAGAACCTGATGATCGCCACCAGCGACGACAAGGCAAGCCCGAAACCGCCCCACTGCATCACACGAATGACGCGTTCGGTTCGACCACACGCAAACACAGGAAAAAACAGCAGGAACACACCGATATACAGCAGGCGCTTGGCCTCGCGCGACGGGTCTTCGACATTGGTCCACGACAGACTGACCAGCCCCCAGACGGCGAGCGCAGCGACCAGCAGGCACAGCCAGCGCTGTTCGCGCCAGACTTCCTTGAGACGCTCACGCGCCGACCAGGCAAACACCATTGCCGGCAACCACAGAAACAGCGTCAAGCCTTGTTGATAGATCTTATTGGTCGGCGCGAAGGCAATAGCCAACAAAAACCAAAGTAACCCGAAAACCATCCATACCTGCGCCCAACGACTTGCTTGCATCACCCGCTCCTGAATACGTTCAACCCACCAACCCGGCATGGTTAAAACCCAAAACTTTCGGCATTATTACCGATCACTGTGCCCGCGACCCCCACAAGGCTTTCCGACGATGCAATGTTCAAGGCTTTCCCAAGCCGATTTAACCGCGATGATTGAAGGTGCCAAAATCCTAGAACAGGACAGCTATGGCCCCAAAGTCTACCTGCTGACCGACGGGAATATCCTCAAACTGTTTCGCCGCAAGCGCCTGCTGTCGTCCGCGCTGTTTCGCCCGTACTCCAAGCGTTTCATCGACAATGTGGCGCAGTTGCAACAGCGCGGCATCCCGACCATGACCGTGCTCGCGTTCTTTCAACTGACGACCCCCGGCATGACCGCCGTACTCTATCGTCCTTTGCCGGGCGAAACGCTGCGCCAGATTTCCAGCCGTGAAGGCTTTGACTGGCGTACGAACCTCGACCCGCTCGTGGCCCTTATTCGCCGCTTGCATGGCGCGGGCATCTACTTCCGCTCGTTGCACCTGGGCAATATTGTCGTGACACCGGACAATGAAATGGGCCTGATCGACGTGGCCGACATGCGCTTCCTGCGCGCGCCCTTGAACCCTGAATTGGCAAGGCGCAACCTGCAACACTTCGCGCGCTATATTGCGCGCGAGAAGCTGAACGAACGCTTTCCAATGCAAGCACTGGAGCAAGCGCTGTCAGCGGCATGAGAACAGCCGCCGGGTGGTTTCGGTGAAATCATTCCAGGCTTGCTCCGGCGCCAACGCCCGCGACTGAGCCTCGACAACCTGTGCACTGGAACTCATGAACGCACGGTTCAGGAGGTCGGCCCAGGACGCGGTGCTGTCTACGGGCGCGTACCAGCCGGCATCACCCAGTTGTTCGCGGAACACCGCCAGCTCACTGGTCAATACCGGCACGCCGGCCATCACCGCCTCTTGCAGGATCAACCCCAGGCCCTCTTCCGTGGACGGAATGGCAACCCAGTCAAATGCCCGATAAAGGGTCGCCGCCTCAGGAAAATGCCCCGGCAGGGACACCTTGTCGCGCAAGCCAAGCGCCTCGATACGCGCCTCGAGCCTGGGCCTCGCCGGCCCCTCGCCGATGATCACCAGGCGCGCATCCGGCTGATCGGCCGTCGCAATGGCAAAGGCCTCCAGCAAACAGCCAAACCCCTTGCCGTCTACCAGTCGGCCTACCGCACCCACTGCCAGCGAGCCATCCAACGGCAGTCCCAGGTGGGAGCGCGCCTGCTCACGGGTAAGCACTGCGGCACGGAACACAGCAGGATCGAAGGCACTGCGCAGCACCGCCACAGGCCGTTGCAGGTAACGCTCAAGGGAGCTGGCGAGGGTTTGCGACACGGCCGCCAGGGTCAGTTGCGACGCTGGAAGCTGCTCGACGAGCTTGCGATCAGCTTTGCGCAAGCGCGTGACACCATGAAAAATCACCACGGCGCGCACCTGCGGCAAATGCTTTAGCACCGGTAAAAGCACGCGTGCGACACCGATGCCATCAAGCAACACAACCTGCACATCTTCAGGCAGGGCCTTTTGGAAACGCGCACGCATCCAGGGCATCAGCCACTTCCACAGGTGCCGCCCCTTGAGCCTGGCAGATGAGAGGTTCCACTCGACGGCCTCTTTGACCAAGCCATCGTTACCCTCGGCGCTGCCCTGAAGCAACCAGGTGTGCACCCGTACATCGCTGTCGGCCTGGGACAATATCTGCTGATGAACCTTCTGCACCGAAGCGAATGCAGAGCCACCAGCCCACATGATGTTGAGAATACTCATCGAAAAAACCTTATGCGGTGTGGGTGCGGCTCGTCGTACTTACTAATGGATCAACCAGCCGATACCGACCCCAAGGATCAGCATGACGGCCAGCTTGACCCGCTCTCGTCGCTTACGCCGCTCCTTGGTCAAGCGCTCTCCTGCCGTCGCCACATGCAAACCAAAACCGGTGTGCAAAACGGCATCACCTTCCAGGGTAACGGCGGCCAGGTTCAGCTGCGCGTAACGCCTGGAAAGCCCTTTCTCACCTTCAAACCCGGCATAGGGCGCGCACAACCAATATTCCTTGATACGCCGCAGGCCCGGGTTCAGCGAGAACCCCTGCCAGTCAGGCTTATCGGACAGCAAAGGATAACAAGGCACCCCACCAATCACCTCACGCGCCCCCAGATGAATATAGGGACTGTGCACCTGCAAATCGTAGACGTAATTACGCAACCAGACTTGCAGAATATCGGGACGCTGCTCCAGGACCGTCTTGGAATCCTCGACAAAACCGGGTCGATAAAACGCCCAATCATCTTCGCAATGGAATATGTACGGGGTCTTGACCGACCCGTAGGCCAAGTCGATGGATGCCAATTGCCCCAGCTTCGGGCGGTTGATCAGGAACGTGCAATGGCCGAGCCAATGCTCAGGAATCGCCAGGCGGACCGCGTCATCGCCAGAGTCTTCGGTAATGAAGACTTCGCGAATGGCCGCTGTATTGAACAGATCGAAGCTCGTGAGCGTGCGCTTCAACAAATCGAAGCGACCACAACTGGTCACGACGAGCGTTATATCGCTTTGAGCGGAGAATTGCATTCAAGCCTCAAAATATCATAAGGCCACTAAGTGCGGCCACTTGGCAGATATCAAACGCCCAGTTTCAAGCGCAACTTTTCCAGCAAACTCAATGGGGCTCGGGGACGCAGCGGCGGCTTCAGCGCTTCGACAATGCGCTGTCCGATGCGCGCAAAGCTGAACTGACTGACCGCGAGGTCTTGCCCGTTGCGCGCAATCTCGGCCGCCAGTTGAGGATTGGATCGCAATGCAGCGAGTTTTTCCTGCAACTGGGGAATGTCTTTGTAGAACACCACATTGACCATGTCCTTGAAGCCAAGGGCCTGGTTTTCCGCAGCCCCCTGGTCAAACGCCAGCAGCACACAACCACAGGCCATGGCTTCGAAGTTCTTGATCATATACTCGCCCATGCCCACGTCGGCACTGACGAAAAAACGAATCCGGTTGAGGGTTGCGCAGTATTCCTCACCGGATTTGGTGCGTGTGACCACCAAAGGTTCAACGCGGGCCAACTCATCGAGCAATGCCTTGCGACCACTGTAGGCCACGCTGTTGGTGCTGCCGACAAAGGCCAGCTCAATGTCGCGCTCCAGCCCCTGGGCCTGCAACAGCGCCTGATCGTAGCCCTTGGGCACGAACACCGCATCGAAGCCTTCGGCGCGCAGGCGTTCGGTCACCATATGCCCCGAACTGATGACCCGCGCCCACGGCAACCGACGGTAGTGGGCACTGAACTTGCCCGTGTACTTGCAGGGAATGTAGTTCTGGTAGGCATCGTGTTCGAGGATCACCAGGTTCGGGATCGTACGGATAAAGCCGGCCTGGCGAATCTCCTGCTTGAACCGCAGGAAGAACACGATGCGGTCATAACGGGTCACGTCGACTTCACGCTTGAAGTAACCGCGCAGGTTGCGCTGCTCAGCACTGTTCAGCCAGCGGGTATCGCACTCGCAGTGCTCGGCAATGCCTTCGTACAGGCGATCGAGAATCGCGCGCTGTTCTTTCTGTACCAGAAACAAAACTTTCATGACCTTCCCTTTCACAAATGCCGTCACAAACGCCAGAACAACTCATGCCGTCGTACGGCTTTGCGGAAAAACTCGTTCTCACCATAAGGCGACCGCGCCCGCCCCGCCAAGACCCGTTGCAGCCAGCGCCGCACACGACGCTTGAACGGTGGGGCGGGTTGCAGGTCATGCATCATGCCCAGCGCCATGGCCTTGTCGCGCTGCCGGCCCGGCGACAGCGACAGGCTGCACGGCCACAGTTCCAGCGTGTCATCGAACAGCGGCGGCAGGGCAATACCGGCGCCCGCGTCGCCCATGGGCCAGCGGTCGTTGTCATGCAGGTGGTTGGCGTAACCGAGCACGGTGGTCGGCTGCCATTCCAGACCTTGCAAGGCTTCGATCACCGCTTGCTGCGCACAGATGTGGTCCGGATGAGGGTCCAGGATCGGATGGGGCAAGACGATCACTTCAGGGCGTGCAGTCAGCAGCAACTGACGCAGATCGGCGAGCAGGTTCTGCCAGGTCGGCAGGCCATCGGCATCCGCCGGCAACGGGAAAGGGTTGAATTGGCGGAACAGGCGGGTATCCGACAGGTCGGCCTCGTGCGAAGCGATCGGCTGATCAGGCGCAGCGCGCATCGCCGGCAGTTGCAGGCAGAAGTAACCCAGCTGCACGCAGTGCGCCTGTGGTACGCCGGCCCAAAGCGGCACGGCAATGCTGTCCCAGGCACGCAGGCGCCCTTTGGTCCGCGCGGCCTCGACCGGATCCAGGCCCATGCGTTGATAGTGCTCGGCTTCGATTTCACCGGCGGTAAGGGTCACGATCCATGGCTTGTCGGCCTGGCTGTAAAGACCGAAGGCAGCCAATTCGGCATCGTCGGCATGAGGCGCGATAACCATGACCCGCTGCGCCGAATAATCCGGCGTGCCCCAGGCCCACAGCCGAGGAGCGCCCTGCACAGTACAAAAACGCCCGCGCAAGCGCAGCTCACCGGACATCAGGGCCGGCGCCCAGCCACTGAGGTTCAGGTAGCGAACGCCATTCACCCCGCGCTCGAAGGCCTGTCGGTCAGTGCTCTCGCCGCCCAGAATCTCAATGGCCGGATCCAGGAAACGTCCCAACCAACCACTCTTGACCTTGATAGCCAATACCAGGGTCGCCTCGGCCTGCAGCGGCGAATCCACCCTTAGCCGGTCACCGTCGAAGCGAACCCCGGCCACCTCGGCATCCGTCGAAAACCGGTATTGGTAGTCTTCGTTGGGCGCATAAAACAGATGGTCGGCAAACCATGCTTCGTGGGCGACCCAGGCCAGCACACCGAGCACCAGCGGCAGCCACCACGCCACCCAGATACCGATCACCACCAGCAACAGCAAGCCGATCAGCAAACCGACCCGTTTGTTGCGCCGATGGCGCTTGAGCAATTGCTGTTTGCGGCTCATACGGTCAGCACCGGCACAGGGTTGCACCATCGGTCCTTGTACTCACGGTCGGCACGCCCGAAGGAGAAACGCAGCGGCTTGCCCACCTCACGGGCCTGTTCCCAGGCGCCCTGGGTGTTGAGGAAGCTCAGAACACTGCCCGGGCTGAACGCACGGGTTTCAGGGTCGACGCCGCCATTGACGTACTCCACGCTGATCCACTCCGGCGACTCGACCCGGTACACCAACTGGACAGCGATGGGCGCATCATTGAGGAAGATCACCGAACCGATCAGCCATTCGCGCAGCAGCTCGATCACCTCGGCCATGCGCTCGGCGCCGGTGGCGACAAAGCCCCAGCGGCGCAGGAACAGATCGCAGTAGATCGCGGCCAATTCCCCACTGGAAAACTCGCTCACCGGTCGCACCACCCCACCGGCCTCTTCGAGCAAGCGCAGTTCGCGACGCTGGTTGTAGCGAAACTTCTTCGACAGTTCTTCCGGGGTGCGGGCCATGGCCAACTGTTCGGCCTGGGGCTTGAGGCCGCTGAAACGGCCTTCATTCAGGGCCGACAAATAGCGCGCACGGTGCCGCAAGGGCGCCTGGGCTGCAGGCGCAGCGGGCAGGATCAACTCGGCGTTGCCCAGGTCGAACAGGCCTTTTTTGCCGCGCTGCTTGAGCACATCCTTGGACAAGGCCAGGTCGCGCCCCCAGGTCGCGATGCAGGCCTGAAGCTCGCCGCCCTGCTCCCAGGCCAGGTAACGCACGGGGATGTCGGCCAGCCCGGCCAGACGTTCGATCACTTGTGGGTGAGTCGCGACACTGCCGCCAAAACGTTGCCAGGCATCGCTGTAGACCGGCGCGTCGACGACGGACCAGCCACGCTCGCGCCAGCCTTGGAATCGATTGAGCATCAAGCCCCCGCGGTCAGTTCAATAACGTGCGGCAATTGCCAGAAGGTATCGCGTACCGCCTGATCCGAGAAACGCTCGCGCAGGCGCTCCAGCATCATCTCGGCGCACTGCCGTTGCTGGTGTTGGTCCATCGCTGCCAGATGCCGCAGCCCCTGGGCAAGGTGTTCGGCATCGCCGAAGGGAAACAGGATACCCACGCCTTCGACCACTTCCTTCGCGCCGCCACAGGCCGTGGCCAGCAACGGGACGCCGGCCGCCATGGCTTCCAGCAGCACCATGCCAAAGGGTTCATGGTCGGAGCTCAGGGCAAACACATCGAATGCCCGAAAGTACCGACGCGCCTCCGGCACCTGGCCGAGGAACAGCACCTTGTCGGCAATGCCCAGCTCCCGTGCGAGGGCCTTGAGGTCCTGCTCCAGGCGACCGCTGCCGAGGATGGCCAGGCGGCTTTCGGCCGGCAAGTGCGCCAGCGCCTGGGCAAAGCCCTTGAGCAGCGTGGCCTGGTCCTTGTCCGGGTGCAGGCGACCGACATTGCCGACCACCCATTCATCCGGCGACAACCCCAACGCGTCGCGCGCCTCATGTGCAGGCACCTGGGTGGCCTGCAAGGCGTCGACGTCGATGCGGTTGTACAACGTCTGGATGCGCGCCGCCGGCCAGGTCGGCAGGCAGCGGCGCATATCGTCACGCACCGCGTCGGAAACCCCCAGCAGGCTCAGGCGCTTGCGGAAGATCCCGGCAAACAGCCTGCGACTGCGACGCTGGTAGTCACCAAAGGCGTGATGCACGCCAATCACCGGCAGCCGCGTGCCGAGCAAGGCGATGTAGATCGGCTTGAAACGGTGCGCGATACAAAAGCTGAAGTTGCGCGACGCGGCGATCTTGCGCAGTTCACGAATGGCACCCAGCTTCAGGCCACGAATGGCCTTGGAGCTGAATTCCATGAACAACACTTCATCGGACGCACAACCGGCGGCCACGTGCGGGTCGGCGACCCCGGTGAGAAACACCGTGGTCACCTTGTAGCCGGAGCCTGCGAACAAACTGGCGTACTGCCGCGCGCAGTCCAGGAACGGACCGTCATAGCCATGGCAGAACTGCAGGACGTGGCGTTCAGCCGAGCGCGTCATAAGGGTCCACGCCGTCTTTGACGACCAGGATGTCTTCCATGATCAGGTACTGCAGGTCGGAGCCGAAGAACATGTTCAGCGCGTCGGTCGGCGAGCAGATCATCGCTTCGCCACGACGGTTGAGCGAAGTGTTCAGGGACACGCCGTTGCCGGTCAGTACTTCCAGCTCTTTCATCATGTCGTAGTAGCGCGGGTTGTATTCGCGCTTGAGCACCTGGGCGCGGGAGGTGCCGTCTTCATGCACCACTTCCGGCACGCGGGTCTTCCACTCTTCCGACACTTCAAAGGTGAAGGTCATGAACGGCGCCGGGTGATCGACCTTGATCATCTGCGGGGCCACGGTGTCGAGCATCGACGGGCAGAAAGGCCTCCAGCGCTCGCGGAACTTGATCTGGTGGTTGATGCGGTCGGCCACGCCGGTCGCACTTGGGCAACCGATGATCGAACGACCGCCCAGGGCGCGCGGGCCAAACTCCATGCGGCCCTGGAACCAGGCCACCGGGTTGCCGTCGACCATGATCTTGGCAATGCGCTTGGGCATGTTCTCGATCCTGCGCCAGTTCGGCTTGCTCTCGTGCTTGGCGCAGGCGGCGATTACGTCTTCGTTGCTGTAGGACGGACCGAGGTAGACGTGCTCCATCTTCTCCACCGGTACACCACGGGCGTGGGACACGTACGCGGCGGCACCGACAGCAGTGCCGGCATCGCCGGACGCCGGCTGCACGAACAGCTCTTTCACGTCGTCACGGGCAATGATCTTCTGGTTCAGCTTGACGTTCAGCGCGCAGCCGCCGGCGAAGGCCAGCTTGCCGGTGTCCTTGAGGATATCGCCCAGGTAATGGTCGATCATCTGCAAGGCCAGCTTTTCAAACAGCGCCTGCATGCTGGCGGCGTAGTGGATGTACGGCTCGTCGGCGATGTCGCCTTCGCGCTTGGGGCCCAGCCACTCGATCAGTTTCGGCGAGAAGTAGAAGCCCTTGCCCTTCTCTTTATAACGGCGCAGGCCGATGACGTTGGCGTAGTCGGTGTTGATCACCAGCTCACCGTTTTCGAACGAGGCCAGGCGCGAGAAGTCGTACTTGCTGGCATCGCCATACGGCGCCATGCCCATGACCTTGAACTCGCCGTCGAGCATCTCGAAACCGAGGAACTCGGTGATCGCGCCGTACAGGCCGCCGAGGGAGTCCGGATCGTAGAATTCCTTGATCTTGTGGATCTTGCCGTTCTCGCCGTAGCCGAAGAACGTGGTGGCGTACTCACCCTTGCCGTCGATGCCGAGGATCGCGGTCTTCTCCTGGAAGCCGGAGCAGTGGTAGGCGCTGGAAGCATGGGCCAGGTGGTGTTCAACCGGTTCGATCTTGATTTTCTTCGGATCGAAGCCCAGTTGCTCCAGGCACCAGACGATCTTGTTGCGGTAGCGCTTGTAGCGACGGTTGCCCATCAGGATCGCGTCAAGCGCGCGGTCCGGGGCGTACCAGTAACGCTTGGCGTAGTGCCAGCGTGCCTCGCCGAACAGGCTGATCGGGGCAAACGGGATCGCCACCACATCAACGTCGGAAGGCTTGATGCCGGCCTGTTCCAGGCAGAACTTCGCCGACTCGTAGGGCATGCGGTTCTTTGCATGTTTGTCGCGTACGAAGCGCTCTTCTTCGGCGGCCGCGATCAGCTTGCCGTCGATATACAAGGCTGCGGAAGGATCATGGCTAAGGGCGCCGGACAGGCCAAGAATCGTCAATGCCACAGGGGTCTAGCCTCTTTTAGTCTGCATGCAGGCGGGTTGCGCCTGAAAAAAGTGTGCTTCCCGCCTGGGCAGGAAACAGCTAAAGGGCGGGATTATAGCTCAAAAGCAGTGGGAAGCTGTTAGCGGCAAGCGGCAAGAGGGGCTAGCGGAAGATCTCGATGCTGCCGTCCTTGTTCTGGCGGTAGATCGTATAGGGCAGCATCAGCGTGTCCAGCACCCCGGAGGCCGCGAATTCGATGGCGATGATCGGCAAGGCACCGGGCCCATGGTCGATCAGGCTGATGTCGCTCAGGCTTTTATCAGGCTTGGGCTCGCCATTGAGGGTGCAAAACCCGTACATCACCCCGCTGTAGATACGCGGCACGTTTTCACAGTGGCTGCGTGAATCCTTGAGGTTCTTGCTGGTCACGACATCAGGGCGGAACACGGTATTGATACTTCCGCAACCGGCAAGCGCCAACCCGGCGACCAGACACAAGACTTCCGATGCAATCCTCACGAACCACTCCTTTTGACCCAGGCCATTGTCATTTGCCGAAACGGATAACGCTAACATCGACAAACCTGGAGCCCCAGTGTAGTAACACCGACTTGCAACGTAGGCGGATTCCTAAATGATAAAAATCGCCCGAGTCACTAAACTCGCGGCCTTTTGCGCGCTTACACACTAAGCGCCACGGATTCCGGCCGACTCATGAACCACCTCACCCGCCTCACCCTGTTATTGCCCGGCCTGTTCGCCCTGTGCAACACCGTCCAGGCAGACGACACAGCCCTGACCCTCGACCCCAGCGTCGTCACCGGCTCGCGCAGCGCCAGCCCGACCTTCGACCTGCCGTACTCGGTGGACGGCATCGGCCGCGAGCAGATCAGCGACGGCCAATTGGGCATCAACGCCTCCGAAGCGCTGGCCCGCGTGCCCGGCCTGGTGGTGCAGAACCGCCAGAACTATGCCCAGGACCTGCAGATTTCCTCCCGTGGCTTCGGTGCCCGTTCGGCCTTCGGTGTGCGCGGCATCAAGCTGATCGCCGACGGCATCCCCGCCAGCACCCCGGATGGCCAGGGCCAGGCCGCCACGTTCAACCTCGACACCGCCGAGCGTATCGAAGTGCTGCGCGGCCCGGCCGCGACCCTGTATGGCAGCAATGCCGGCGGCGTGATCCAGATGTTTTCCCGCGATGGCGAAGGCCCGCCGCGCATCGGCGCCGAAACCCTGGTGGGCAGCGACGGCCTGAACAAGAACCACCTGAGCGCCGAAGGCGCGGCGAACGGCGCAGGCTTCGTACTCGATGCCTCGCGCATGGACACCAACGGCTACCGCGACCATAGCAGTGCCCGTCGCGACCAGACCTTCGCCAAGCTCAACTTCCAACCGGATGACGACAGCAAGCTGGCGCTGATCTACAGCAGCCTGGAGCAGAACGGTACCCAGGATCCACTGGGGCAAACCTGGGACGCCTACAAGGCCGACCCGCGTTCGGTGAGCAGCAATGCGCTGACGTACAACACGCGCAAAAGTATCGATCATCAGCAATTGGGCATGAATTATGAGCGGTATTTCGGTGATGCGACGCTGCAGGTGAATGGCTATACCGGGCGGCGGAGTGTGGTTCAGTATCTGTCGATACCCAAAGGCACTCCGGCCAACGAACGTGGCGGTGGCGTGGTGCAATTCGACCGCAAGTTCTACGGCGGCAGCGTGCGCTGGATGCAGCCCGTCGAAAGCGCTCCAGGGGACTTGATGATCATCACCGGCCTGGACTTCGACCAGAGCGAAGACAGCCGCCACGGCTATCAGAACTACAGCGGCAATACCCTCGGCGTAAAAGGCCAGCTACGCCGCGACGAAATCGACACGGCACGCAGCCTGGATCCATACATTCAGGCCAACTGGGCGCTCGACCGCTGGACCCTGCAAGCGGGCGTGCGCCATAGCACCATGCAGATGGATGTCGATGATCAATTCCTGAGCAATGGTGATGCCAGCGGCAGCAAGACCTATCAGAAAAACACCCCATCGATGAGCGTGATGTACGCGTTCACACCTGAGTTGCACGGCTACGTCAGTGCCGGCAAAGGCTTCGAAACCCCGACCCAGGCTGAATTGGCCTACGCACCAGGCAATGTCGAGGGCTTCAATTTCGGCCTTAAGCCTTCCGAAAGCACCCAGTATGAAGTCGGCTTGAAGGCCCAGTTGAACGACACACGAATCAACGCTGCCGTGTTCCAGATCACCACCGAGGACGAACTGGTGGTGGCGCAATCCAAGGACGGCCGCACCAGCTACCAAAACGCCGGCCGCACCCTGCGCCGCGGCTTCGAACTGGGCATCGAAAGCCAACTCAGCGAACAGTGGAGCACCAACCTCGCGTACACGCGCCTGCAAGCCACCTACGACAGCGACTTCACCAGTGGCACAACTCCCGTGGACAAAGGCAACTACCTCCCCGGCGTGCCGCAAACCACGCTGTTCGCCGAGCTGAACTGGAAACCCCGGGACTGGGTCAGTACCGCTGTCGAAGGCCTGTACCGCAGCAAGGTCTACGTCGAAGACACCAACAGCCAACACGCCGCGCCGGGCTACAGCGTGTTCAACTGGCGCGCACGGTTCGAGCAGAAGGTCGAACACTGGACCTTCCACCAGACCCTGCGCCTGGATAACCTGCTGGACCGCCAGTACGTCGGTTCGGTGATCGTCGGCGACAGCAATGGCCGCTACTACGAAGCGGCGCCCGGGCGCTCGTGGTATGCCGGGGCGGGTGCGGAGTATCAATTCTGAACGCACCACACCTTCAATGTGGAAGGCCCCGCGCTGTCGCACAGCAAACCGCCCCCCTGTGGCAAGCCCGCTCACCACCGGAATGCGGTCGCCTGAAACTGTTTATGCAATAAGGGGAGTTTGCTCATGACCCCAAGCATCGGATGGAGTCCAGCTTTCGGGGTGCAACACTAGACGCGCTCCAGCATCCGCCGGCTGGCAAAACTGAAGCTCAGCACGATAAAGATCAGCACCCCGGTCGCCACCTGCTGCCAGTAGAAATTCCAGCCGATCAGCAGCAGCCCGTTGGCGATCACGTTGATAAACAGCACTCCGAGCAGCGTCCCGGGAATGTTTGCCCGGCCCTGTCGGCTCAAGGTGGTGCCGATAAACACCGCGCCAATCGCATTGAGCAAAAACGCGTTCCCGGACAGCGGCACATAGGCGCTGACTGTCGAGCTGAGCAACACACCGGCCACCCCACAGGCCAGGGCGGTAGCCAGGGCCACGATGGTGACGATCCGCCGCACCGACAACCCCGAGTAATACGCCAGCAGCGGCTGGGTGCCCTGGGCCAGCAACTCGCGGCCCAGGCGTCCGCGCGCCAGGGCCAGGCCGTAGAACAGCGCCAGCCCCACTACCACCAGCAGCGGTGTCAGCCCAGTGAGCTCAGGCTTCAAGCCTTGGCTGATATAGATCGGCTGGCCGCCGTCCGAGAGCAGTTGCTGGGCGCTCGTGCCGATAAACAGGGTGCCCAGGGTGGCCAGGAACGGACTGATTCGCAGCCCGGCAATCAGGCCGGCGTTGACCAGCCCCACCAGCAGCGCCGCCGCCAGCGCGCCCGTGGCCGCCACCGCCCAGCCATGGCCGCCATTGAGCAGCACCACAAAGCTGAAACTGGCAAAGTCCAGCGCCGTGCCCACCGACAGGTCGATGCCACCGGCCGCCACCGCGTAGGTCATGCCGATGGCGACAATCGCCAGCAGCACGAAGTTGTTCAGCACCAGGCTTTGCAGGTTGCCCGCACTGAGGAAGCCCGGCGCTTGCAGCGCAAACACCACGACAATCAGGGTGAACACCAGTGGCAATGTCAACGGCAATACTGCGCGTGCGTTCATGCCGTCGCCCCTCGGTTCACTGCACTGGAGGCTGCGACGACCAGCAGGATCAACAAGCCCTGCACACCATTGACCCAGAAGCTGGAGAGGTTAAGCAGTTGAAAGCCATTGATCAGAAAACCGATCAACAGCGCCGCCAGCAAAGTCCCCGGAATGCTCGCCACCAGCCGGCGGGAAAACACCACCCCGAGAAAAGCGATCGCCACCACCGACAGCAGCATGTCGCCGGAACCGGTGGTGCTGCCGCTGAAGAACGCCGCCGAACACAGCGCAGCCACGCCGGCACATAGACCGGACAGCAGATAGCTCGACAACACATAGACGGGCACCCCAATGCCCGCCGCCTCGGCCGCCTGGGGGTATTCGCCCACCGCATGCAGGCGCAGCCCATAGGCCGAGTGCTGGATAAGCAGCGTCAGCGCGCCCGCCGTCACCAGCAGCACCCAGGCCAGGGCCGGTACGCCCAACCAAGTGCCACCACTGAGCAGGTCCAGCAGCGGCGAGTCCGTGGAGACCACCGTGTTCTCCGTCAACACCAACTCCAGCCCTGCCAGTACATTCATGCTCGCCAGGGTCGCCAGCAACGGCGGCAAGCGCAGCACCACCACGGCCAGCCCATTCAGCAAGCCGACGGCCAAACCGCAGCCCAGGGTCAGCAGCAACGTCAACCCGAGATCCAGGCCGGCGTTATTGAGGCGGCTGAATACCGCCGCGCACAACCCCAGGTTGGCCGCCAGCGACAGGTCCAGTCCTCCAGCCACCACGTTCGAGCCGCCGCCGATAATCACGCAGGTGAGCCCGAAGGCCAGCACGCCGAGGATCGCCGACTGGCTGAACACATTGGCCAGATTGCCCACCGACAGAAAATTCGGCGCAGCCACGGCAAACCCCAGCAGGATCGCCACAAACACCCCCACCGAACCACGGCGCAGCACCAGCACCCACAATCGCTGCGATAACCCAGGCGTCGCCGTTTCAAGCATGTTCCACCTCTCGAGCGCTTAAAGCCGCTGCAGCCACGGCCCCCGTTGCACAGGCCAGCAACTGATCGCTGTCTGCCTCCCCGGCACGGAACTCACCGGCGATCTCACCCCGATGCAGCACCAGGATTCGGTCACTGATCCCCAACAACTCCGGCAAATCCGACGACAACACCAGCACCGCCGCGCCCTCTTCCACCAAGCGTCCGATCAAGCGATAGATCTCCACCTTGGCCCCCACATCCACCCCCACACAGGGCTCATCCAGCAGGTACACCGCCGAGCGGCGGCTCAGCCATTTCCCCAGGGCGACCTTCTGCTGGTTGCCACCACTGAGTTGGCTGACCGCCGCTTGGGGCCCCGGCGCCTTGATCGCCAATTCGTCGATCAGCCGCAGGCTTTCCGCCTGCTCCTTGCGGCGGCTCAACAAGCCCCAGCGGCTGAACCGCCCGAGCCCCGCCAGCGTGAGGTTTTCCAGCACCGAAAGCACTGGCGAAATCCCCTGGCTGCGCCGCTCTTCCGGCACCAGCGCAAGGCCTTCGGCAATCGCCTGGCCCGGCGAACGCAGGCGCAGCAAACGCCCGTCCAGATGCACACTGCCGCTGTCGGCGCGCTCGACACCGAAAAGTGTCTTGAACAACTCCTTGGCTCCCGAGCCAACCAGCCCGGTCAAACCGACGATTTCTCCGCGCCGCACCTCCAGATCGATCTGCCGATAGCGCCGCGCCAGGCTCAACCCGCGTACCTGCAACAGCGGCGCCCCCAGTGCAACCTTGGCCTTGGGGTACATCTCCTGCACTTCGCGATTGACCATCAGTCGCGCAATCTCGGCACTGGACGTATGCCGGGGCTGCACCACCGCCACGTCCCGACCATTGCGCAGCACCGTGACCTCATCGCAGAGGCTGTCGATTTCCTGCAGGTAATGGGAGATGTACAGGATGGATAAACCCTGGTCGCGCAGGCGCTTGACGATGCGCAGCAACTGATCGACTTCACGCTTGACCAACGCCACGCTGGGTTCGTCGAACACCAGGATCTTCGGCTGGCGAATCAACGCCCGGGTGATTTGCAGCACCTGGCGTTCGGCGCTGTTCAGCTCGCTCACCAGCGCACCGACGGGCAATTGCAGATCAAAATATTCCGCCAGCAAGCGCTCGGCTTCACGTTGCTGCCGACGTCGATCCACAAAGGGCCCGCGCCGCAATTCATGCCCGAAAAACAGCGCCTCGCCCACGGTAAAACTGGCGGGCAACAGACGCTCCTGATGGATGAACTGCACGCCCAGCGCATCCACCTGGCGCGGTGACAAGGCGGCATACGACTGGCCGTCGATACTCACCTGCCCCGCGTCCGCCTTGTGGATGCCGGCCAGGATCTTGATCAAGGTCGACTTGCCCGCACCGTTCTCCCCCACCAGGCCGTGGATGCTGCCGCGTTCGACTTTAAGGCTTGCGTCATCCAGCGCCAGGGTGGCCCCAAAGCGTTTATGCAGGTGTTGCAGGTGCAATGCCGGCATCAGTCACCCCGCAGTTGCTGAACCTGGTCCAGGTTGGCTGCGGTGGTCAGCAGCGTGGCCACATGGGTTTCCTTCGGCAGGTCACGTTGCCCGGCCAGGTATCGCGCCACGTTCTGCACAGCGGTCTTGCCGATCAACGCCGGTTGCTGCGCCACCACCGCCCCCACCGGCGAATTTGCCTGGCCGAGCAGCGCCAGCACTTCCGGCGTACCGTCGACGCCGTAAGTCTTGATCTCGGTGCGCTTGGCATCGATCAGCGCCTTGCTCGCGCCCAACTGCGGAATGTCCCACGCCGACCAGATCGCCGAGACGCTGCCCGCCGGGTACTTGTTGAGCAGCGCCGAGACTTGTGAATAAGCATCCTGCACGGTGTTGGGGATCACGTCGCGAAGCTCCGGCTGGATGATTTCCAGCTGGGGGTAATCCTTGAGCGCCAGCTTCAACTGGTCATAACGGATCGCACACACCGGCACGCCGTAGAAACCGTTGAACACCAGGATCTTGCCTTTGCCGCCGGCGTCCTTGATCAACTGATCGGCCAACGCCTTGCCGGTGGCGACGTTGTCGGAGGTGGTGTTGTTGAGGCTGTACTGGGACGGTGCATCGATGGTGAACAGCGGGATGCCGGCCTTGCTGATGCGCTTGAGCCAGGGGTCGATCACGCTGAGGGTGCCGAGGGTCTGGATCACGGCGTCGGGTTTCTGGGTGACCACGGTTTGCAGCTGGGTCACCAGGTTCTTGTCGTTACGCCCGGCATCAAGGGTGATCGGCGTGCCGCCCAGGCGCTTGATCTCATCGACCTGGGCCTGGAACGCCTTGATATCGAAATAGTGACTGGTGCCGGTCATGCTCACGGCAATGCGCTTGCCGGCCAGGGACGGCACGGCCTCATCGCCCTCGGCGGCCTGGACACTGACGACATGGCCCAGCAACAGCGCGGCGCCAAGGCAGATCAAACGGGAAAGCGAGGAAAAGCTGGAAGGCATACAGGGCTCCGCTGCGACCGGTGAAAGGGTTCACCAGGAGGCATTGCAGAGCCCGTGCCAGGATTTTTATTGCATTAAATCAAGGGGGTAACGTTTCCGCATGAAGGCAGACTGTCGTTCTGGGGCAACAACTGTCTGTTAACTGTTGTTCAGGCAACAGTTCTTACTATTGAACGCGTCAGTAGACTCGCACAACCACGGCCGTCGGTTACTCAGGTGCTGCGCGTTGACACTCTAAAATCGCGGACATAGAATTTGCCGCAAATGGACTGGGGGATCCCGGTCGGCGTTATAGCCTCGGTGAGTCTCACCGGGGCTTTTCGCTTTCAGCAGTAGGGAAAATTTTCAGCCCCCAATTTTCAAAGCCCTCTCCCACCTTGCTCCGCCCTCCACTGCAATAAAACTTGCGTTTGAGCACGTCAAAGGCACGATTTTCCTGGCCCGGTCGTAAAACGCTCATGCCGATGGGGCGCGCAACAAGATCCGCAAGCTGCAACCCCGTAGAGTTGACCTGCTTCGTGGCAAACACGATGTCAAATGGTAGGCGGATACCTGGACGGTTGGCTCCATCGCACATCCGACGAAACTCCAACTCAAGCTCGTTATCCTCTTTACGACCTCGACGCTCAAAAATCACATGCGTCAGTGCGCTCTGCTGATTTTTCTCATGTAAAAACTCGTGAAGCGTCTCAAGACAGAAGCCCAAAGCCAGATGGTAGGGGTTGTGTATTGGGCCTTGCTGCTCTCTAAGCGTAGCTTTATCAATCACACAACTGATCAAGACGAAATTGCTCGACTCAATGATGCTGGTCAGCTCCTCCAGGAAAACATGCTTGTGTTGGCGAGAGACAAACATACTGGAGAACGCCCCTTTTTCCTTACGGATTTCCAGCTCATGCAAGCCAACAAGGTCATGCCCCATATGATTGAACTTGAACTTTTGAAGGGCAGGGATGACCTTTTCGCAATAGTGCCTCTTATGGAAAACACAGAAAGCTAAAACAAACATGGGGTAGTTGACATCAAGTGTCTGCATCCCGTGATCGCCACTTTCATCCACATAGACGATGAAGTCGCTGAACTCCCCTTTTGGCGGTTTCGCTGCCACAACTTCTGCAACACGCTCCGCCTCACTCTCACTTTCAAAGAGCAGAAACTGCGGAGGGGTTAGTTTTTCATCTGCCATGGGATATTTAATCCTAGGTTTTAGGTTCTTCTGGGCCGCCCCTCTACGTTCATATTGCCCTCAACCTCTGCTACAGAGGGCCACCAGTCTGGACCCCTTTCGGCAAACGCTGATCAATCAGCTGATACAACGCACTACTCTCAGGCCAGTTCCGCATAAACCGCGCACGGTCCCTGGCATACGCCGGGGCGAAGCTGGCGGCAGAGCTGTGTTGGCACATCGCGTCGAGGTCGATCAGCGACCAGCGATCCTTATCCCAGAACAGGTTATGGCCCTTGAAGTCGCCATGGCTGATGCGCTCGCGAATCAGCTCGGCGAACAACTGGTCCAGCGCCAGCAGTTCGTTTTCCGGCGCGTCACCGTGTTCGATATAGGGCGCGAAACGCTCGATGATGTCCGGGCCCGGCAGGTATTCGGTAACCAGGTAAGCGCGGCTGCGCAGCCAGAAAAAGCGCTTTTCCAGGACGGCCAATGGCTTGGGCGTGGCGATGCCGAGGAACGCCAGGCGATTGCCTTCGCGCCAGGAATGCCAGGCGCGGCTCGGGCGCCAGAAGCGCTTGAGCCAATGGGCGAAGCCCTTGATGTTGTAGCGCTTGATCACCAATGGCCGGCCGGCTACGTCGACCTTGGCCACGCTGGCCGCACCACCGGTCTTGTACAGGTGGCCCTGGTCGAGCAACGCATCCGCCTGCGCCAGCACCGGCAGCATCGCCGGCTCTTCCTCGCGACGGATCGCGCGCAAGGCAAAGGCGCCACGCACCACGCTGAACAGCGTGCAGTCGCGGCCCACTTTGTTCAACAAGTCCTTCAAACGCCAGGCGCTGACCTTGCGCACCTGTTTTTCCAGGGCTTGCAGGGGCAAGGCGTGCTCGCCGTTGCTCAGCAGGTAGTACACCAGCAGTTCTTCGGTAAACGGTTGGAGGTTTTTCGGCAACTGGGCGAAAAACACCCCGAGGTTTTCCAGCACGCGGTCGCGCGACAGGGGCTTGCCGGCCTCTTCAACACGAATGCCGGCGCCATCGATCAAGTACAGCTTGCCGTCCCGGCGCAGCAGGTTGTCCAGGTGCAGGTCTTCCTGCCACAGGCCCTTGGCATGCATCTGGCCGATCGCACCCAGGGCCTCGGCCAGCACGGCGGTTTGCTCGTCGGCCAGTGGCGGTAGCGCTTCAACGGCGTGCCAGGCATCGGCCAGGCTCTCGGCACCGTCGATAAACTCGAACAGCAGCCAGCCGCCCTCGCCGTCCTGCAAGCCATCGGCGAGCAACAGCGGGGTGGTCAGGCCTTGCTCGGCCAGCAGGCGTACGCCGCTGAGTTCACGCTGGAAATGCCGCGCGGCCTTGCCGCCCACCAATAACTTGGCCAGCACCGGACGCCCGCGCCAGATCGCCGCGCCCACATAACGCTCGCCCGGCAACACCCGCAACAGGCTCAGCAGTTGCAGTTGGCCCGGGCCGGCGGCATCCGCGAGGTCGACAGTGAGGGGCAGGCTCGGCGTGCGACCGGCGCTTTTCAACTCGGACAGGCGCATCAGCGGTTCTCCTTGTGGCTACGCCGCTTCGTCAGGCGTTGCAGCCAGGTGGTGACGAGGGCGCTGCCTTCGGGCTGATCGAGGTAAGCCGCCAGCAATTGACGCACCTGGGCGTCGGACCACTGTGGCGCACGGCGCAACAGCGGCTCCAGGTCCTTGACCCGGTCACGCCAGCCGAACAGCAGCGGGCGGGTTTTCTCCAGGTCGATCAACTGCGCGGCGTAGCCGTCACCAGTAGCCTGCAGGAAAATATGCTTGGGGTAGAAACAGCCATGCACCTGGCCGACGCTGTGCAACCGGCGCGCCAGTTGACCGCAGGCCAGCAGGATCGCGCGGTGCTGGGCATCGCTGAGTTGCGCCCATTGCTCCAGCAATGAATCCAGGTCATTCCAACCGTCCAGGGCACGGGTCAGCAGCATCGCGCGATGCTCACCGGCGACTTTGCGCTCGCCATAGAACGCCGCCTGCAGCGCCGGGATCCCGAGCTTGCGGTAACGGCTGATGTTGCGGAACTCGCGGGAGAAACTGGGCTCGCCCAATGGCCGGTGCAAGCTGCGCGTGAGGTAGTTGCTCTGGCGCTTGAGGTAATAGCCGTGGCCGTCGAGCTCCAGGCGAAACACGCTGCTCCAGCCGCCACGGCTGGTGTTCGGCTCGTCCACCGCGTCCAGTTGCCGGGCCCACAGAGCGTCGAATGTCGCGAGGCCGTGGCGCTCCAGCAGGGCGCGATCTTCAGCCGCCAGGAAATCACTCATTCACGTCCCTCGAAAAACTTCACTACGTGGCGAATCCGCCGTTTGTCCGACTCACTCAGGTGCCGACACCCACGGTACTGCATGTAGAAGCGCAGGCGCTGAGTGGCCGACAAGTGATACTTGGCCACCTTGTCCAGGCAGGCCAGGTCCTTGGTGATGCGGTACTTGAGCCAGAAACCGCGCCAGAAATCGCCGTTGGGGCAATCGATCAGGTACAGGGTGGCCTGATCGTCGATCAGCAGGTTGCGCCACTTCAAGTCGTTATGGGTAAAGCGATGATCGTGCATGGTGCGCGTGTATTCGGCGAGCTGGCGGCTGACCGCGTTGACCCACTTGGGGTCGCGCAGGCGCGCATCCTTACGTTCGGCCAGGACCGAGAGGTCTTCGGTCCTCGGCAACTCGCGGGTGATCATCGCGCCACGATCATAGGCCAGGCCGCTGCGCTCCAGGCCCCAGGCGACCACATCGGCGGTGGGAATGCCCCACTTGGCGAAGCGCTTGAGGTTCTGCCATTCGGACTTGACCCGCGGCTTGCCCAGGTAGCGCCGCAGGCCCTTGCCGGCGCCGGTGTAGCGTTTGACGTAGTAGTTGACCCCGCCACGCTCCACGCGAATCACTTCCGACAGCGGGTCGCGGGTCAGCCGCTCGCCTTGCAGGGCAAACACCGCTTCGAGGCTTCCAAAATCATCCGCCAGGGCGGCGTAGGCAGGCTCCAGGTTCCAACCCGCCATCAGATCGCATCCCCATAACGTTGCTTGCGCGCGTAGAGCTTGTCGGCCTTGCGCTGCATCAGGCTCAGGGACGCCGATTGCTCGGCCAGGACCTGGCGCAGCGGCTGGCGGAAGTAGCCCTTGAGGAAGCGCAATTTATCGCGCCGGGTCAGGCCGATGTCCAACGCTGAGTAGTACAGCGCGGAGAGATCCTTGTCGCGCCAGCGCAACGGCAGATGAGTGCGCATTTGCGCCCGATGCAGGTCGATCACCGAGAGCTTGATGTTGCGCGCATCGATCGGCTTGGACGTGTCCAGCAGGAAGTGGCACAGGTAGCAGTCGCGGTGATTCACGCCGCCCCGGTGCATGTCGCCGACCATGCGCGCCAGTTCGGCCGTGAGCGCATGGCGCAGTGCAGGTGTGGGCGGTTCGGCGACCCAGTTGACGGTCAGGTCTTCAAGGCTGATGGTCGGCGCCAGCTCTTCGGTGATGATGAACGAGTGCTGGTCCGCCGGGTTGCTGCCCTTTTCGCCGAAGGCCACGCCGGTCATGGTCGGCACGCCGATCGCCTGCAAGCGGTGAATGGCATCCCATTCCAGGCCGGCGCCGAGCACCGGCAGCTTAGCGGTGATCAGGTTCTTGAAGATTTCCGCCCAGCCGATGCCGCGGTGGATTTTGACGAAATACGGGCGGCCATCCACCTCGGTGCGCAGCGTGCGACGCGCCGCCAGTTCACGGAATACCTGGCCTTGCAGTTTCTCGACTTCGGCGAAGGCGTCACGCCCGGCCCATAACGTCTTGAACGGTTCGGCAAGAATCAACTTCATCGTTTTGGCTCCGCCAGAATCACATCCGCAGCGTGCTGCGGCATGCTGTAGAGGTCGGCCGTCTCGGCGAAGGCCAACCCATTGCGGCCCCAGGCCGCGCGCTGTGCAGAATCGGTCAACATCTGCGCCAGGTACTGGTTCAACTGAGCCTGCTCAAACGGCTCGTCCAGCACCAGGCCGCTGTCGGCTTCGGCGATGTAATGGGCATAACCACACACCGCCGAGACCAGCACCGGCAACCCGGCCACCAGGGCTTCGAGCAACACGGTGCCGGTGTTTTCGTTGTACGCCGGGTGGATCAGCAGGTCGGCGCCCAGCAGGAAACGCGGAATATCGCTGCGCCCCTTGAGGAACTGCACGTTATCGCCCAGCCCGAGGGTGGCGCTTTGCAGTTGGAATACCTTGGGGTCGTCCTGGCCGATGACAAACAGGCGCGTGCGTTTTTTCAGCTCAGCGGGCAACGCCGCCACGGCCTTGAGGCTGCGGTCGACGCCCTTGGTCTTGAAGCCGGAACCGATCTGCACCAGCAGCAGGTCGTCATCGCCCAGGTTGAACTCCTTGCGGAAGCCTTCACGAATCTCGGCCGCATTCGGCGGCGCGCGGCGGTCCTGGGCAATGCCCGGTGGCAACAGGTGAAAGCGCTCCAGCGGCGTGTCGTAATGCTTGATGAACAGCGGCTGCTGCACTTCGGAAATCATCAAGACTTCGGTCTTGGCGTCCTTGGCAAACACCGCGCGCTCGTACTCGGCAAAGTGGCGATAGCGGCCAAAACTGCGGTACAGCGAATGGCGCAGGTTTTGTGCCTTGTCTTCGAAGCAGCCGTCGGCAGCGTAGTACACGTCCAGGCCGGGCATCTTGTTGAAGCCGATCAGGCGGTCCACCGGGCGCTTGGCCAGGTCGGCCTGCATCCAGGCGCTGAGTTTCTCGTTGCGCCGATGGTTGAAGAACGCCTTGACCGGCGCCACCAGCACTTCGAAGCCGGGCGGAATGTCGCCCTCCCAGATCAGCGTATAGACACGAATCTGATGGCCGCGCTGCTGGCACTCCAGGGCGATGCGCATGAAATCGCGCTGCAGGCCGCCGAAGGGAAAATATTTGTACAGAACAAAAGCCAGTTGCATCAGTGCAGCTCCTCAGCCAGTAACAACGTGCTCAGCCGGGTTGCCACACGCTCAGGGTTCAGGCGCGTGAAACACAGGGGCGACTCGCGCTTGATGTCGAACCGACGCAGGTCGTCGGCCGTCGGTTGATAGGTACATTGTTTTTGCAGGCACGGCGCACAGGCAAAGTCGCTGGCCAGGTGAATCTGGCCCTTGCCGTAGGCGCCGGTCAGGCCGGGGTTGGTGGGGCCGAACAGGGAAATGGTCGGCACATCCAGCGCCGCCGCCAAATGCCCCAGCCCGGTGTCCACCGCCACACAGGCGCGGGCGCCGGCCAATACCCGGGCCACGCCGGCCAGGTTCAGCTTGGGCAACACTTCGGCGTTGCTCAGGCCTTGGGCCAGGCGTTCCGCCCGGGCCTTTTCGGCGGCGTTGCCCCAGGGCAACTTCACGTCCACGCCGAGGCGGCCCATGCGTTCAGCCAACTCGCGCCAGTAGGCTTCGGGCCAATGCTTGGTGTCCCAGGTGGTGCCGTGCAGCAGCAGGACGAAGGGCTTTTTCGGCGGCAGGCCGAGCAGTTTTTCGGTGCTGAGGCCGTAGTCACCCAAGCCTTTGGGCAAGTCATAGCCGAGGGCCACGGCGAACAGTTGACGCAAACGCTCCACCGCATGCTGCCCACGGGCCACGGCCAGGCGCCGCGAGTAGAAGCGAGCCGCAATCGGCTCACGGGCCGAGTGTTTGTCGAATCCGGCCACCGGAGCCCGCACGTAGCGGGTCAGCCAGGCGCTTTTGAACAGGCCCTGGGCATCGATCACGAGGTCGTATTTGGTCGACTGGACTTGCTGCTTGAAGCGCCGCCACTCGCCGCTCTTGAAGGTTTCCCAGAGGTTCTTGCGCCAGCGGCGGATCGCCACCGGGATCACCTTGTCCACCGCCGGATGCCAGGTGGGGATTTCAGCAAAGCCTTCTTCCACCACCCAGTCGAAGCGAATGCCGGGGATCGCCCGTGCCGCGTCAGTCAGTGCCGGCAAGGCGTGAATCACGTCGCCCAGGGATGAGGTCTTGATTACCAGTACCCGCAACTCAGTGAACCTCGACCACGTCGCCCTGCAATCGCTGCAAGGCATCGGTTACCGGCTGCGGCAGCAATTGGCGCAGGCAGTTGTAATGGCCGAAGCGGCAGGTGCGATCAAAGCACGGGCTGCACTCCAGCCCCAGGCGCACCACTTCGACCTGGTCGGCCAACGGCGGGGTGAAGCCCGGCGAGGTGGAGCCGTACACCGCCACCAACGGGCGGTTCAGCGCAGCCGCGACGTGCATCAAGCCGGAGTCGTTGGACACCACGGCGTCAGCACAGGACAGCAAGTCGATGGCCTCGGCCAGGGACGTGTCGCCACTGAGGTTGACGGCCTCTTCGCGCAGGCCCGGGATCAGGCGCTGGCGAATGTCTTCACCCACCGAGTGATCGTTTTTCGAACCGAACAACCACACCTGCCAGCCTTCACGAATCTTCATCTCGGCGACTTTGGCGTAGTGGTCCGACGGCCAGCGCTTGGACTCGCCAAACTCCGCACCGGGGCACAGGGCCAACACCGGACGATCCAGGGCCAGGCCGAACTTGGCCAGTGCCGCATCGCGGGTCACCGGGTCGATCTGCAGGCTGGGGCGCGGGTACGGCTTGGGCAGCTCGGCGCCCGGCGCATAGGCCAGGGCCATGAAGCGTTCGATCATCAGCGGGTAACGCGCCTTGTCCAGGGTGCGCACGTCGTTGAGCAGGACGTAGCGAAACTCACCGCGCCAGCCGGTGCGCTTGGGGATGCCGGCAAAATACGGCACCAACGCCGACTTGAGCGAGTTGGGCAACAGGATCGCCTGGTCGTACTGGCCCGCCAGGGATTTGCCGATGCGACGGCGAGTCGCCAATTCCAGGGCACCGTGGCCGAGCGGAAAGCTCAAGGCCTTGCGCACTTCGGGCATGCGCTCGAGGATCGGCCGGCTCCACTCGGGGGCAAGCACGTCGATCTGGCAGTCCGGGTAGCGCATACGCAGGCTCTGGAACAGTGTCTGCGCCATCACCATGTCACCGACCCAACTGGGCCCAACGATCAGAATATTCATGTAGTTTCCACAAACGATGCGGGGAGGCTTATGCCTCCCCGCCCTAATAGTGTTTCAACCCAACCCCAGCGCCTGCCAGATTCGCATCACCTGGCGCCGTTCGTCAGCGAACTGATCACCGGGTACCGTACCGGCCTCGTTCTGCAAGGCCTGGCGATGCGCGGCGGAACGGTAGGCCTTATACACCTCGCGCAGCAGATGGGCATCGGCGGCGGGCATCAAGCCCACCTGCTCGAGGCCTTCCAGAATGCGGATATTGTCGGTGTAGCGCAGCAACGATGGATGTTGCGCAGACCACGCCAAAGCCGCGTATTGCACCATAAATTCAATATCGACGATACCTCCGGCGTCCTGCTTGAGGTCGAACAGCACCGTGGCGTCGAAGGCATTGGCGCCGGTGCCGGCCGCCGTGGCCTTGGTCCCCAGGTTGTCACGCATCTTGGCGCGCATCTCGCTGACCTCCTGGCGCAACTTCGCCAAGTCGCGCTCACGCCCCAGCACTTTAGCCCGTACCTGCTCGAATGCCTGGCCCACATCCTGGCTGCCCACCAGCACCCGCGCGCGGATCAGGGCCTGATGTTCCCAGGTCCATGCTTCATTTTGTTGATAGCGATCAAACGCCCCGAGGGAACTGACCAGCAACCCGGATGCGCCGGATGGTCGCAGGCGCATGTCGACTTCATACAACTGGCCGGAGTTGGTCTGGGTGGTCAGCAGGTGAATGATCCGCTGGCCCAGGCGCGTGAAGAACTGCGCGCCGTCGATCGGCTTGGCGCCGTCGGTCTCGGCCTGCGGGTCGCCATCGTGGATAAACACCAGGTCCAGGTCCGAACCATGCCCCAGTTCGATGCCGCCGACTTTCCCATAACCGACAATGATGAACCCAGGATCGCACAAGGTACCGTCCAAGCGCTGCGGCGAGCCGTGGCGCGCGACCGTCTGGCGCCAGGCCAGGGCCAGCACTTGTTCGAGGATGGCTTCGGCGAGCCAGGTCAGGTAGTCGCTGACTTTCATCAACGGCAGGCTGCCGGCGATTTCCGACGCGGCCACGCGCAGGCGGTGGGCCAGCTTGAAGTGCCGCAGGGCTTCCATCTGCTGTTCAAGGTCATCCTCGGGGATGCGCGTAAGGCGTTCGCGCAACTCGGCGGCAAGTTCCGGCGCCAGCGGTGGCTTGAACAAACGCCCTTCGTTGAGCAATTCATCCAGCAGCAGCGGGAAGCGCGTGATCTGCTCGGCGATCCATGGACTGGCGGCGCACAGGGTCAGCAGGCGGCGCAGGGCGTCGGGGTTTTCCGTCAGCAGCACCAGATAGGCGGAACGCCGGGCGACGGCCTCCACCAGCGGCAGTACACGCTCCAGCACCAGGTCCGGGTTGGCGTGCTCGACGGCCTGGGCCAGCAAGCGCGGGATAAAGGCATCCAGGCGCTCACGCCCCAGGCGCTGCATGGCCCGCAGTTGCGGACTGTTGCGCAGGCTGGCCAAGGCTTTAAGGGCTTTGGTGGCGTCGGTGAAGCCGCCTTCAGCCAATTGACGGCAAGCGGCCTCTTCATCCTGGGACTCTTCCCACAGCGGCAGCCATTCTCCGCCCACGACCAACTCGCTTTCCGCGCCTTCTTCTTCATCAGGATCCGCAATCACCTGGCGGAAGTGCCAGTCCACGCGGCCACGCCAGTACATCAGGCGCTCGTGGAACGCCGCCCAGTCGGCAAAGCCGAGCATAAAGGCAATGCGCGCCTGGTCTTCAGGGCTGTCCGGCAACATTTGGGTCTGGCGGTCGGCAATCGCCTGGATCGCATGTTCGGTGTAACGCAGGAATTCATAGCCATTACGCAACTCGGCGATCACCGCCGGCGGCAGGTAGCCCTGGCCTTCCAAGGTGCCGAGCACCTTGAGCAGCGGCCGTTGCTGCAGGCTGAGGTCGCGGCCGCCATGGATCAGCTGGAACGCCTGGGCGATAAATTCCACTTCGCGGATGCCACCCGAGCCCAGCTTGATATTGTCGGCCATGCCTTTGCGCCGGACTTCCTGCTGGATCAGCTGCTTCATGGTGCGCAGCGCCTCGATGGCGGAAAAGTCCAGGTAACGGCGGTACACGAACGGCCGCAGCATATCGAGCAGTTGCGCACCGGCCACCTGGTCACCGGCAACCACACGCGCCTTGATCATGGCGTAGCGCTCCCAGTCGCGACCCTGGTCCTGGTAGTACTGCTCCAGCGCATTGAAGCTGAGCACCAGGGCACCGGCCGAACCGTAGGGGCGCAGGCGCATGTCGACACGGAACACAAAGCCGTCGACGGTCATCGGGTCGAGGGCCTTGATCAATTTTTGACCAAGGCGGATAAAGAACTCCTGGTTATCCAGGGAGCGCTTCACGCCCACGGTTTCGCCGCCCTCGGGGTAGGCGAAGATCAGGTCGATATCCGACGAGAGGTTCAGCTCCACCGCGCCGAGCTTGCCCATGCCGAGGATGACCATGTGCTGCGGTTCGCCGCTGCGCCGCCCGGTCGGCGTGCCGAATTGCACACAGTGGCGCTGGTACAGCCATTGGTAGGCCTGGTCGATACTGGCGTCGGCCATGTCGGAGAGGTCACGACAGGTTTGCACCAGGTCGGCCTGGCGGGTCAGGTCGCGCCAGATGATGCGCACTTGCTGGCGCGTACGCTGGCGACGCAGTACGCGGCCCAGCTCATCTTCTGTTTCGGCCTGTTGCACGGCGCCGGCAATCTGCCCGCACAGCTCGCCCGGCGCAAAGCCGCGGTCCAGCTCGCCCCAGGCGGCCAGCTCGAGCAACATCAAAGGGTCACGAACACTCTGTTCAATGACAAAATCACTGGCGGCGCACACCCGGGCGAAGTCGGCCCACCGTTGCGGCGTCCACGCAGAAAGGCCATGATCGTCGTCCAGCGCGGCCACGGCGTCACGAAATGACTGCTCGGCCCGCTGGGCTTTTGGCAACAGAATGGCCGGCAGTTCGGCCAGCGTTGGAAGGCTCATGGTCTATCCTTGGTCGGCGTGTAAATGGCCTGCTGCTGTGAAGGCAGGCACCGCGCTCGATGAAGGACTGTCGAACAAAGGTGATAAATAGCTGAAAATATGTAATTTTTGGCAGGCAACATTAAACTTCTACCTTTTCTTGTTCGCAAAAGATCAACAATAACGATTATGCTCACCAGCCAGACCGAGCAATCCGCTCGGTCTTGTGTAGTTTTACTACTCGTATATACATTCGAAAGGCTGAAATGGCCGACGATTTGTAGTAAAACTACAGGACGCCGAAGCAACCTTCGGCCATCCAAGAATTTATGTCGTCTGCCCACAAGGCCAGTCGCAAACTTCAGGCAACCGATTCTGGTAGCCTTTCCGCCCTGGAGCAAGCCATGCAAGACCTCGATCCCGTCGAAACCCAGGAATGGCTGGACGCCCTGGAATCGGTTCTCGACAAAGAAGGCGAAGACCGTGCTCACTACCTGATGACCCGTATGGGCGAACTCGCGACCCGCAGCGGCTCGCAACTGCCCTACGCCATCACCACGCCATACCGCAACACCATCCCCGTCACCCACGAAGCACGCATGCCTGGCGACCTGTTCATGGAACGCCGCATTCGCTCGCTGGTACGTTGGAACGCCATGGCGATGGTAATGCGCACGAACTTGAAAGATTCTGACCTGGGCGGTCACATCTCCAGCTTCGCTTCCAGCGCAACCCTGTATGACATCGGCTTCAACTACTTCTTCCAGGCCCCGACCGAAGAACACGGCGGCGACCTGATCTACTTCCAAGGCCACACCTCGCCAGGCGTCTATGCCCGTGCGTTCATGGAAGGTCGCATCAGCGAAGAGCAAATGAACAACTTCCGCCAGGAAGTCGACGGTCAGGGCCTGTCGTCCTATCCGCACCCTTGGCTGATGCCTGATTTCTGGCAGTTCCCGACCGTATCCATGGGCCTTGGCCCGATCCAGGCGATCTACCAGGCGCGCTTCATGAAGTACCTGGAAGCCCGTGGCTTCATCCCTGAAGGCAAGCAGAAAGTCTGGTGCTTCCTGGGCGACGGCGAGTGCGACGAGCCGGAATCCCTGGGTGCCATCTCCCTGGCCGGCCGCGAGAAGCTGGACAACCTGATCTTCGTCATCAACTGCAACCTGCAGCGCCTCGACGGCCCGGTTCGCGGCAACGGCAAGATCATCCAGGAACTCGAAGGCGTGTTCCGCGGTGCCCAGTGGAACGTGACCAAGGTCATCTGGGGCCGTTTCTGGGACCCACTGCTGGCCAAGGACGTCGACGGTATCCTGCAACGTCGCATGGACGAAGTCATCGACGGCGAGTACCAGAACTACAAGGCCAAAGACGGCGCGTTCGTACGTGAACATTTCTTCAACACGCCTGAACTCAAGGCGATGGTTGCCGACCTGTCCGACGACGAGATCTGGAAACTCAACCGTGGCGGCCACGACCCGTACAAGGTCTATGCTGCGTACCACGAAGCGGTCAACCACAAAGAACAACCGACCGTCATCCTGGCCAAGACCATCAAGGGTTATGGCACCGGTGCCGGCGAAGCGAAAAACACTGCGCACAACACCAAGAAGGTTGATGTTGAAAGCCTGAAGCTGTTCCGCGACCGCTTCGACATCCCGGTCAAGGACGAAGAGCTGGAGAACCTGCCGTTCTTCAAGCCTGAGGCAAACAGCGCCGAAGCCCGCTACCTGAGCGAGCGTCGTACCGCACTGGGCGGTTTCGTGCCACAGCGCCGCGCCAAGAGCTTCAACATCCCGACACCTCCGCTGGATACCCTCAAGGCAATCCTGGACGGCTCGGGCGACCGTGAAATCTCCACCACCATGGCCTTCGTGCGGATCCTCGCGCAGCTGGTCAAGGACAAGGAAATCGGCTCGCGTATCGTGCCGATCATCCCGGACGAAGCCCGTACCTTCGGTATGGAAGGCATGTTCCGTCAGTTGGGCATCTACTCCTCCGTCGGCCAGCTCTACGAGCCAGTCGATAAAGACCAGGTGATGTTCTACAAGGAAGACAAGAAGGGCCAGATCCTCGAAGAAGGCATCAACGAAGCGGGCGCCATGAGCTCCTTCATCGCTGCCGGTACTTCGTACTCCAGCCACAACCAGCCGATGCTGCCGTTCTACATCTTCTACTCGATGTTCGGCTTCCAGCGTATCGGCGACCTGGCTTGGGCAGCGGGCGACAGCCGTACCCGTGGTTTCCTGATCGGCGGTACCGCCGGCCGTACCACACTGAACGGCGAAGGCCTGCAACACGAAGACGGTCACAGCCACATCCTGGCTGCCACCATCCCGAACTGCCGCACCTTTGATCCAACCTACGGCTATGAGCTGGCGGTGATCATCCAGGACGGCATGAAGAAGATGACCGAAGAGCAGCAGGACGTTTTCTACTACATCACCGTGATGAACGAGTCCTACCAGCAGCCAGCCATGCCGGCCGGCGTGGAAGAAGGCATCATCAAGGGCATGTACCTGCTCGAAGAAGACACCAAGGAAGCGGCGCACCACGTGCAGCTGATGGGCTCCGGCACCATCCTGCGTGAAGTCCGTGAAGCGGCGAAGATCCTGCGTGAAGAGTTCAACGTCGGCGCCGACGTCTGGAGCGTCACCAGCTTCAACGAACTGCGTCGCGACGGCCTGGCCGTAGAGCGCAACAACCGCCTGCACCCGGGCCAGAAGCCTGCGCAGAGCTATGTCGAAGAGTGCCTGGCCGGCCGTAAAGGTCCAGTCATTGCCTCTACCGACTACATGAAACTGTTTGCTGAACAAATTCGCCAGTGGGTCCCGTCCAAGGAATTCAAAGTCCTGGGCACCGACGGTTTCGGTCGCAGTGACAGCCGCAAGAAGCTGCGTCACTTCTTCGAAGTCGACCGTCACTTCGTGGTGTTGGCAGCCCTGGAAGCCTTGGCTGACCGCGGTGAGATCGAACCCAAGGTGGTAGCTGACGCTATCGTCAAGTTCGGGATCAACCCGGAAAAACGCAACCCACTGGACTGCTGAGGAGACTTTTTGTGAGCGAACTCATTCGCGTACCTGACATCGGCAGCGGTGAAGGTGAAGTAATCGAGCTGTTTGTAAAGGTCGGCGACACCGTCGAAGCCGACCAGAGCATCCTGACCCTGGAATCGGACAAGGCGAGCATGGAAATCCCTGCTCCCAAGGCCGGCGTGGTCAAGAGCCTGAAAGTGAAGCTGGGCGACCGCCTGAAAGAAGGCGACGAACTGCTGGAACTGGAAATCGAAGGTGCCGCTGATGCGGCCCCTGCGGCGGCTCCTGCTGCCGCTGCTGCTCCGGCACCTGCCGCGGAAAAACCTGCCGCTGCTGCCGAGGCTCCTGCAGCCCCGGCTGCCGCGCCGGCCGAAGCCACCGTCCAGGACATTCATGTTCCGGACATCGGCTCTTCGGGCAAGGCCAAGATCATCGAGTTGCTGGTCAAGGTCGGCGACACCGTCGAAGCCGACCAGTCGCTGATCACCCTGGAGTCCGACAAGGCCTCCATGGAAATCCCATCGCCGGCTGCCGGCGTGGTGGAAAGCATCGCGGTCAAGCTGGAAGACGAAGTCGGCACGGGCGACTTCATCCTCAAGCTGAAAGTACAAGGCGCTGCGCCTGCCGCTGCTCCAGCACCGGCTGCTGCTCCGGCGGCCAAGGCTGAAGCCGCTCCGGCCGCTGCCGCCCCTGCACCGACTGCAAAAGCCGAGGCCGCTCCGGCCCCTGCGGCTGCCGCACCGGCGCCAAGCGGTGCCAAGGTTCACGCAGGCCCGGCGGTTCGCCAACTGGCGCGTGAATTCGGCGTCGAGCTGAACGCTGTGTCGGCCACCGGCCCCCACGGTCGCGTGCTGAAGGAAGACGTGCAGGTCTACGTCAAAGCCATGATGCAGAAAGCCAAGGAAGCTCCGGCTGCCGGCACTGCTACTGGCGGCGCGGGGATTCCACCGATCCCGGTGGTGGACTTCAGCCGCTTCGGCGAGACCGAAGAAGTGCCGATGACCCGCCTGATGCAGATCGGCGCGTCGAGCCTGCATCGCAGCTGGCTGAACATTCCGCACGTGACCCAGTTCGACCAGGCCGACATTACCGACCTGGAAGCTTTCCGCGTTGCGCAGAAAGCCGTGGCCGAGAAGGCCGGCGTGAAACTGACCGTGCTGCCGCTGCTGCTCAAGGCCTGTGCGCACCTGCTCAAGGAGCTGCCGGACTTCAACAGTTCGCTGGCGCCAAGCGGCAAGGCGATCATCCGTAAGAAGTACGTGCACGTAGGCTTTGCCGTCGACACGCCGGATGGCCTGCTGGTACCGGTCATCAAGAACGTCGACCAGAAGAGCCTGCTGCAACTCGCTGCCGAAGCGGCTGCACTGGCTGCCAAGGCCCGTGACAAAAAGCTGACTGCAGACGACATGCAAGGCGCGTGCTTCACCATCTCCAGCCTCGGTCACATTGGCGGTACGGGCTTCACGCCAATCGTCAACGCGCCGGAAGTGGCGATCCTGGGTGTTTCCAAGGCCACCATCCAGCCAGTCTGGGACGGTAAAGCGTTCCAGCCGAAGCTGATGCTGCCACTGTCGCTGTCCTACGATCACCGTGTGATCAACGGCGCGGCCGCCGCACGCTTCACCCAGCGCCTGAGCCAGTTGCTGAACGACATCCGCACCATCCTGCTGTAAGCCACTGCGGCCTCCCTTTCATCGGGGAGGCCTGGTTGCACCGATTTCCGAGCGCCACGCTCGTACCTCAACCCCGTCAATTTGGCGGGGCTTTTTTTGCTTTTCTCTACAGACAGAACAGGGTTGTACACCTTCTGTCATCCTGACTGAAGAATTCCCCCGCCCGGCCGATAACCCCCTTATAGCACTTAGCCTTCATCCTCTCTTGTCAGCCCGCGCCGCATGATGCAACCTTGCCGCAGGCAACAGTAAAGAGGGCGTGAGCCCGGCGCCGTGCGCGTTATTTGAAGTGAGTTCCTCCCATGAAAAGCCAACCCGATGTCGCCCGTATGGCGGCCGAGGTAGTGACGCAGTTACCGGTGCCTTCGCGCCTCGGTATGCTGCGTTTCGAGCGGCTTAATGAGGCAAGCTGGGCCCTTCTGTACCTCGACCCTAACTGCGAGCGCCAATTCGGCCTGTCGGCGGTCGAGCTGTGCGCGCTGCTCGGCACCCCCTTCGCCAGCCTGATGGAGCCTCAGGCGCGCTACCAACTGCACGACACCATCCAACAGCAACTGAGCGACAGCCCTCACTACCTGGTGCGCTACACCCTGCACACCAACGATGGCCCCCTGAGCCTGCTGGAAATGGGCGAAGCCTACAAACAACACAATCGCCATCTGCTGCGCGGCTACCTGATGGTGGTCGACGGCCTGTTCAACGAAGTCTCCCTGCCTGCCCCGACGGAGGACCTGGAAAGCCAGAACAGCCGCCTGCAGATCGCCCTGGAGCTCAACCAGCGCGCCCAGCAGGAACAACTACAGCACCTGGAGCGGGTGCGCGCCCAGCAGGAGCTGATCCTGTTGCTGGCCCGCCAGCGCTACACCGCCAACAATTCGTTGCAGGAAGCCGCAGAGCTGATCACCCGCAGCGCCTGTGACATCTACCAGATCGACTGCGCCAGCATCTGGAACCTCGAAGGCCAGCGCCTGGTACCGATCTCGGCCTACCACCGCGATGACCAGCAGCACCACCTGCCCGAGCCCATCGACGCCAGTTGCTTTCCGGATTACCTGGAAGCCCTGCACACCAGCCGGGCAATCGACGCGACCAACGCGATGCGCGACCCGCGCACCCGGGAAATGGCCGAGAACCTCCGCGCCAAGGATATCCACGCCATGCTCGATGCGAGCATCCGCGTCGACGGCCAGGTGGTCGGTGTGCTGTGCCTGGAACAGGGTGGCAGCTCACGTGTCTGGCAGGCCGATGAAATTGCCTTTGCCGGCGAACTGGCCGACCAGTTCGCGCAAGTGATCAACAACCACAACCGCCGTACCGCCACCAGCGCCCTGCACCTGTTCCAACGTGCCGTGGAGCAAAGCGCCAATGCCTTTTTGCTGGTCAACTGCGACGGCGTGGTGGAGTACGTCAACCCAAGCTTTACCGCGATTACCCAATACAGCGCCGAAGAGGTCCACGGCCACCGCCTGGCCCAGCTGCCGGCCCTGGAAAACCTCAGCGAACTGCTGTTCGACGCACCGTCAAGCCTGGCCAAGAGCAACAGCTGGCAGGGCGAGTTCAAGAGTCGACGCAAAAACCTCGAGCCCTACTGGGGCCAGCTGTCGATTTCCAAGGTGTATGGCGACAACCGTGAGCTGACCCACTACATCGGCATCTACGAAGACATCACCCAGAACAAGCTGGCCCAGCAGCGCATCGAACGCCTGGCCTACACCGATAACCTGACCAACCTGGGCAACCGTCCGGCATTCATCCGCAACCTCGATGAGCGCTTTGCCCGCGACAGCGACAGCCCGATCAGCCTGTTGCTGGTGGACATCGACAACTTCAAGCGCATCAACGACAGCCTCGGCCACCAAACCGGCGACAAGCTGCTGATCAGCCTGGCCCGCCGCCTGCGCAACAGCCTGAGTGCCGGCGGCAGCCTGGCGCGTTTTGCCAGTAACGAATTCGCGGTGCTGCTGGACGACACTGACCTGGAAAGCGGCCAACAGGTGGCCAGCCAGTTGCTGGCGACCCTCGACAAACCGATGTTCGTCGACAACCAACTGATCAGCGTCACCGGCTCCGTGGGCCTGGCCTGTGCGCCGCTGCACGGCCGCGACCCGCAGACCCTGATGCGCAACGCCGGCCTGGCGCTGCACAAAGCCAAGGCCAACGGCAAACACCAGGTTCAGGTGTTCACCGAAGCCTTGAATGCCGAGGCCAGCTACAAGCTGTTTGTGGAGAACAACCTGCGTCGCGCCCTGACCCAGAACGAACTGGACGTGTTCTACCAGCCCAAGCTGTGCCTGCGCAGCGGCCGCTTGCTGGGCATGGAAGCGCTGTTGCGCTGGAACCATCCGGAAAAGGGCATGATCCGCCCCGATCAGTTCATCAGCGTCGCCGAAGAGACCGGCTTGATCATCCCGATCGGCAAATGGATCGCGCGCCAGGCCTGCCGCATGAGCAAGCAACTGAGCGCCGCCGGCCTGGGCAATCTGCAGGTGGCGATCAACCTGTCGCCCAAGCAATTCTCCGACCCGGACCTGGTGGCCTCGATCGCCACGATCCTCAAGGAAGAACAGCTGCCGGCCAACCTGCTGGAACTGGAGCTGACCGAAGGCCTGCTGCTGGAAGCAACCGAAGACACGCGCCTGCAACTGGACCAGCTCAAGAGCTTCGGCCTGACCCTGGCCATGGACGACTTCGGCACCGGCTACTCGTCACTGAGCTACCTGAAAAAATTCCCCATCGACATCATCAAGATCGACCGCAGCTTTATCCACGAAATCCCGGACAACCAGGACGACATGGAAATCACCTCGGCCGTGATCGCCATGGCCCACAACCTCAAGCTCAAGGTGGTGGCCGAAGGCATCGAGACCGCCGAGCAACTGGCGTTCCTGCGTCGGCACCGTTGCGACGTTGGCCAGGGCTACCTGTTCGACCGGCCGATCCCCGGTGCAGAGCTGCTCGAGAAGCTTAGACGCTACCCGCGCGGGCCAATCGCCTGACAGCGCTGTAACACTCGGGCACACTGGCTGTCTGAAATTTACCGCTAACCCAACCTGACGAGAGGACTGCTCATGGTCTTGCGCTCGGAAATTCTGGTGAACAAAAACGTGCTGCCTACTCAAGAACAAGCGTTGCCCGGTCGTGAAACCCCGATGAACCTGCCGCAGACGCACTTCGTCAACGGCAACCCGCTGCTGGGCCCGTTCGTCGACGACGTCGGCTTCGCGATCTTCGGCCTGGGGTGTTTCTGGGGCGCCGAGCGCAGGTTCTGGCAGCGCGATGGCGTGGTCAGCACCGTGGTCGGCTATGCCGGTGGTTTCACGCCGAACCCGACGTATGAAGAAGTCTGCTCGGGCCTGACCGGCCACAGCGAAGTGGTGCTGGTGGTGTATGACCAGGCCAAGGTGAACTACGAAGACCTGCTGAAGATGTTCTGGGAACTGCACAACCCGACCCAGGGCATGCGCCAGGGTAACGACATCGGCACCCAGTACCGCTCGGTGATCTATGCGACCACGCCTGAGCAACTGGCGGCGGCGCAGGCCAGTGCCGAGGCGTATCAGGCTGAACTGACCAAAGCGAGCCTGGGTGTGATTACCACCGAGATCGACGAGGCGCCGACGGTGTACTTCGCCGAGGCGTATCACCAGCAGTACCTTGCGAAGAATCCACAGGGCTACTGTGGGATCGGTGGCACCGGCGTGACTTGCCCGATCTGAAGATCGGAGCTGCAAGTTTCAAGCTGCATGTGGTGTTTTCTGCTCTCACTTGCAGCTTGAGGCTTGAGGCTTACAACTACTCAGCTATGAGCCAATCCATCTGCCACCCACCCTGGGTCTGGCCAAGCTTCTTGGACAGCCACGGCAGCAGCTCGCGCAACTCCTCTTCCAGGCCCCACGGCGGGTTGGCAATCGCCAGGCCCGAGCCGGTCAGGGTGTTGGGCGTGTCCAGCGGATGCACCAGCAATTCCACGCGCAGCAACTTCGGCGCACCGGTGCCGGCCAGGTCCTGGTAGAAACGGCGCAGCATGCGCTGGTCCTTCACCGGGTACCAGATCGCCGCGACGGTCTGGCGCATACGGCTGACGGCTTCCTTGAGGGAGGCAGCGCAGCGCTGCATTTCGTCGAGTTTTTCAAACGGCGGATCGATCAGCATCAACGCACGCTTTTCCGGCACCGGTAACAGCGCGCGCGGCACATGCCAGCCTTCGCCCAAATGAACCTTGACCCGACGATCGCCCTTCATGTTGTCCTTGAGCAGCACGCCATCTTCCGGGTGCTTTTCATTGAGCAACACGCGGTCCTGGGGGCGCGTAAGGCGGCGCGCCAGCTCCGGCGAGCCCGGGTAGTAGCGCAACTGGCCATCGGGGTTCATCTCGTGCAGCACGCGCACGTAATCGGCGGTCAACGCGGGTAGATCGTCGGCGCCCCACAAACGCGCGATACCTTCCAGGTACTCACCCGTGCGATTGGCCTGATCACCTTGCAGGTCGTACAGGCCAATCCCGGCATGGGTGTCGAGGTAGGCGAACGGCTGCTCCTTACGCGACATCAGGGCGATGAGGCGGGTCAAGGTCAGGTGTTTGAAGACATCGGCGTGGTTGCCGGCGTGAAAGGCGTGACGATAATTCATGGTTGCTCCTGCGCAGGGGGCGAAGTTTACCTTCTACGGGCGCAAAGGTGCAGGGCCGCATGCCGGGCGGTGCTTATGCCGCAAACGCAGGCAGCCCGTTGAAAAAAATCTAAATGCCGACGGCGAGGCGGATTTATTGTGGCCATCCACCACTCCAGGGAGGTCAATAACAATCATGAAAGACGCCACCATCGCGCTGCACTACGGTTTCAAGTCGGACCCGACCACCAAGGCGGTCGCCGTGCCGATCTACCAGAACGTCGCCTTCGAATTCGATAACGCCCAACACGGCGCCGACCTGTTCAACCTGGACGTACCCGGCAATATCTACACGCGCATCATGAACCCCACCAACGATGTGCTGGAGCAGCGCATCGCCGCCCTTGAAGGCGGTATCGCAGCGCTGGCCGTCTCGGCCGGCAGCGCGGCGATCCACTATGCCATCCAGACCTTGACCCGTGCGGGTGACAATATCGTCACCACACCGCAACTCTACGGTGGCACCTACACGCTGTTCGCCCACCTGCTGCCGAGCTTTGGCGTGGAGGTGCGCTTCGCCCGGGACGACAGCGCCGCCGCCATCGCCGAACTGATCGACGACAACACCAAGCTGGTGTACTGCGAAAGCATCGGCAACCCGGCGGGCAATATCATCGACATCGAAGCCCTGGCCGACGTCGCCCATGCCCGCGGCGTGCCGCTGGTGGTGGACAACACCGTGGCCACGCCGATCCTGTGCAAACCGATCCAGTTCGGCGCCGACATCGTGGTGCACTCGGTGACCAAGTACGTCGGCGGCCATGGCAACTCCCTGGGCGGTGTAATTGTCGACAGCGGCACGTTCCCGTGGACGAAATACTCGGATAAATTCCCCGGCCTCAACCAGCCCGAGCCGGCCTATCACGGCGTGGTCTATACCGAAAAATTCGGCCCCGCCGCCTTCATCGCCCGTGCCCGTACCGTGCCACTGCGCAACACCGGCGCGGCGTTGGCCCCGATGAATGCCTTCCTGTTGCTGCAAGGCCTGGAAACACTGGCGTTACGCATGGAGCGCCACACCGAAAACGCCCTGAAAATCGCGCAATTCCTGCAAGGCCATGCCCAGGTGGAATGGGTCAGCTACGCCGGCCTGCCGGACCACCCGCACCACGCATTGGCGCAGAAATACATGCAGGGCAAACCGTCGGCGATCCTGTCCTTCGGCTTGAAGGGCGGCTTTGATGCCGGTGTGCGCTTCTACGACGCCCTGCAAATCTTCAAGCGCCTGGTCAACATCGGCGACGCCAAGTCCCTGGCCTGCCACCCTGCCTCCACCACTCACCGGCAGATGAACGAGCAGGAACAGGCCAAGGCCGGCGTAAAGCCGGAAATGATTCGCCTGTCGGTGGGTATCGAAGCGGTCGAAGACCTGATCGACGACCTGCAACAGGCGCTGGCCTCAACTCAACTCTGAGTCCAGGTAGCCCGCCAACGCTTCAGGGCTGATATCCGCGCTGCGTACGAAGTAGGCGACCTTGTGCTGCAAGGTCGCCGGCGTGAAGGCGGCATACAGGTCGGGGCGCTGTTCTTCCAGCCACTGCAGCAGGTTGTCGATCAGGGTCTGCGGCGACTGCGCGGCCAAGTGCGCCAATAACGCGTCAGGCACTCGCCACCAAGGGCTGGCCTTGGCCGCAGTGACCGATGGCGTCGCCACGCTCAACGGCTGGCCATTGATCAGATAGCGCTGGAACACGGGCAGTACTGCGCCGATTTCATCGCCCAGTTTCTGCACAATCGGCAGAAACTGGGCGCCATCCCAGAAGCGCAGGAATACGCTCCGCTCATCGGGAAGCACTATCTTGGTCAGGCCTTGCAGGTGAGCAACCACGACTTCCAGCGGGCTGGACGATACCGCCAGCCAACCCCAGTCCGAAGCGTCAGTGGCTGCGATCCAATCGAGGAAGGCACTGTCGGGTTCGACAATCCCTGCGTAGGGCATCACCTCATCCCACCCGGCATAGGCCGTGCCTGCCCAGAGCGCTTGAGGCAACATCCCGTCGGCCGAGACTTGCCACGCAGCCAGCGGCTTCGCGTCGCTGGCACTGCTCAGTACCACGTAAAGCCGCTCATTGGGGAGTAGAGGGAATTGTGCCAGCCAGTCATCGGGGCTCAAGGGTTGGGACATCAGGGTAAATTCCTTTTAAGGTTGAATGGAATGGGAGGGCACACTGCCCGTCACTGCAGCGTTGGCACTCTTCACAAAACGGCGCGCTCCGTTTCAGGCTGGCGACCTGTATCCGGCTCAGCGGTGCAGGTATAACCGCCAGCAACGCCGCTTTCACCCCAGGCATCAATGGCGACGCCGCCGGAGCAGGCGCGCCTCCCAGTTGAATGGGCGTGCTGCTGAAAATCCCCTCTGCCGACAGCGTGATCGACTGCCCACCGGCCTGGATGGTCACGCTTGCGCCCGCATCAATGACAACACTCTGCCCGGCGCCCATCCGGATGGCCCGCCCGGCCCGCATCTGCTGCGAACCGCCGACCACCAGATGATCGTCCTGCTTGAGTTCCGTCAAACGGTTGCCATGGGTGATGCGCTGCTCTTCGCCTTGCAGCTCATGGTGCGACTCACCACCCACCCGGATGCGTCGCCGATGGTCGATCTGCACCTGCTGGTCATGCAGCACATGCTGGGTCCAATCCCGCTGGGCGCGCAGGTAGATCTCCTCGGCGCCCTTGCGGTCTTCGATGCGCAGTTCGTTGTAGCCACCACCACCGGGGCTGCTCTGGCTACGGAAGATGCTGCGGGTCTTGTCTGCCGGCAGGTCGAGGGGGACCGGGGTCGCCGCGTTCGGCAGGCAGCCCATCACCAGCGGCATGTCCATATCGCCATTGGCGAACCCCACCAGTACTTCCATGCCCACTCGCGGGATAAGTACCGAGCCATAGCGGTCATGGGCCCAACCGCTGGCCACCCGCAGCCAGCAGCTGGAATGATCGTCATGCGCCCCAGCGCGATCCCAGGCCAACTGCACCTTGACCCGGCCGTATTCGTCGCAGTGGATTTCACTGTCGACGGGGCCGGTCACCACTGCGTTTTGATAACCCGACAACGCCGGCCGCGCCTGCTCAGGCAAGGGTGGGCGGAAGATCACGTCCCACGGAGTCGCCACACATTCATTGCGATACCCCTGAAGAAAATCTCCACCGCCAACCTCGGTGACAGCCTCCTCCAGAACCTGGGGCTGCCTGCCTTCGTGGGTCACTTGCGTCACCAGCCACACGTCATTCCATTCGTCCCGCGGATGCCCGGTCAACTTGAAGAACCGGCCGCTGCTCAATGCAGGGTCATCGCCGCTGGCACGGGCTATTCGATAGTCGCTACGGTGCCGCTCCAGGCCACGTTGCGCGAGATATTTGCCGTGGGGGCGATCGGAAAAGTGACCGGGGTAGGCCTGCGCCTCAAACCGTGGAAGCTGTTCGCCGACCACGCCACTCTCCAGCACCAGGCTTGGCTTGAGAAAGTCGTAGTCACGCAGGTTGACCGCGGTGGTGCGGGTTTCCAACCGCAGCGCAAAGCGCTTGATGGCCGGCGTATCCGCCACCATCCCGGAGCCCGGCATGTAGGGCGTAGGCTGATCGGGCGGGGCGAAAACGGTCTGGTCATCGCCAAACACCAGCAGGTGTCCTTCGGGCGAATGCTGGAAGTGATAGTGAATCCCCTGTTCGGCACACAGGCGCTGAATGAAGGCCAGGTCGCTCTCGCCAAACTGCACGCAATACTCGCGTTCGGGATAGGCACCACTGAGGTGAAATTCGAATTGGTCCGCATGGAGCCGCTGCTCCGCCAGCACCTGCGCAATGATCTGCGGCACCGTCTTGTGCTGGAAGATCCGCTGGTGACTGCTGTGCGCGAGATAGGCCAACTGCGGCACAAGGCTGATCTGGTAACGTGTCAGCCGCCGCCCGGAATCGCCCTGCGCCACCCGATAAACCAGGCCGTGGACACCACGGCCGTGAGCGTCGAAGCCCAGGTATGCCGGACGATGCAGCAGGCTTTCCAGGTCCAGGTCGGGCTGTTCGCTGACCAGTTCAAGATCAAAACGATACGGCTGGCTGATGGCTTCGCGGCCCTGGAACTCAAACACCTTGAGTTCACTTGGCACACCGTCGAGGGTCAGGGTAAAGGCACTTTGATTGGCAGGAGCGAACATCCGGTGTTTCTCTGCGAGGGGTAGGCGGGAGATTCTGCACCACTGCCTCACCCTGCCGGGCACAGCCCAAATAAATCAGTAAAACCCTACATGTGTACGTAGGAGTCCTACTCAGTCCAGCTCGAATCGCACGCAAAAAAAGACCCGCCATCCGTAGGACGCGGGCCTTCTTTTAATTCATCGAGCGCTCAGCGCCCGGCAAATCACTTGTTGAGGTTGTAGTCTTTTTCCGCCGCATCAAAGCGCTCGACCATACCGGCTGTCGGTGCGCCCAGCTTGCTCACGACGTAGATCGCCAGGCTGGCGAAGATGAAGCCTGGGATGATTTCGTACAGGCCCAGCAGTTCGAAGTGCTTCCACACGATCACGGTGACCGCGCCGACCAGGATCCCGGCCAGTGCGCCGTTACGGGTCATGTTCTTCCAGATCACCGAGATCAGCACCACAGGGCCGAACGCCGCGCCGAAACCGGCCCAGGCGTAGCTCACCAGGCCCAGGACGCGGTTGTTCGGGTTGGCGGCCATGGCGATGGCAATCAAGGCCACCAGCAGTACCATCAGGCGGCCGACCCAGACCAGTTCAATCTGGGAAGCGCTTTTGCGCAGGAAAGTCTTGTAGAAGTCTTCGGTCAGGGCACTGGAGCACACCAGCAACTGGCAGCTCAGGGTGCTCATGACCGCAGCCAGGATGGCCGACAGCAGTACGCCCGCGATCCATGGGTTGAACAGCAACTTGGCCAGCTCGATGAACACGCGTTCATGGTTCTCGTTGACCGGGCCCGCCACTTCCGGGTGCGCCGAGAAGTAGGCGATGCCGAAGAAGCCCACGGCCACGGTGCCGCCCAGGCACAGGATCATCCAGGTCATGGAGATGCGACGCGCGTTGGCAATCGACTTCACCGAATCCGCCGCCATGAAGCGCGCGAGGATGTGTGGCTGGCCGAAGTAACCCAGGCCCCAGCCCATCAGCGAGATGATGCCGATGAAGGTGGTGTTTTTCAGCATGTTGAAGTTGTCGGGGTTCTTGGCTTCGATGGCCAGGAAGGTGGTGTCGACGCCACCGGTGGCCAGCAGCACGATGATCGGCGTGAGGATCAGCGCGAAAATCATCAGCGTGGCTTGTACGGTGTCGGTCCAGCTGACAGCCAGGAAACCACCCACGAAGGTGTAGGCAATCGTCGCCGCAGCGCCGGCCCACAGCGCGGTCTCGTAGGACATGCCGAAGGTGCTTTCGAACAGGCGGGCACCGGCCACGATGCCGGACGCGCAGTAGATGGTGAAGAACACCAGGATCACGACCGCAGAGATGATCCGCAGCAGGCCGCTTTTATCTTCGAAACGGCTGGAGAAGTAGTCCGGCAGGGTCAGAGCGTCGCCGTTGTGCTCGGTCTGTACCCGCAGGCGACCGGCCACGAACAGCCAGTTGAGGTAGGCACCGACGATCAGGCCGATGGCGATCCAGCTTTCCGACAGGCCGGACATGTAGATCGCGCCCGGCAGGCCCATCAACAACCAGCCGCTCATGTCGGAAGCACCGGCTGACAAGGCAGTCACCACGCTCCCGAGGCTGCGACCGCCAAGGATGTAATCGGAAAGGTTGTTGGTGGAGCGATAGGCCATGAAGCCGATCAGCACCATTGCTGCGATGTAGATCACGAACGTGATCAGGGTTGGATTACTAACGCTCATAGGAGTGACGCCCTGGCTTTGTTTTTATGTAGCGGCGGTCTGTCAGACGGCCACCTACTGGAAGTAGGTAAACGTAACTGCGTGCCGCGCATTTATGACTGACGTTTCCCCAGGAAAGCCGCCAGCCGATGAACCAAACCCTAAAGCCGGTTGCACCTTGGGCGCGAATGCTATTCAACAAAGCAAATAAGGTGCAACCAGTTTCTTGGGAATAAGTTGCACCCAAGTGTAAAACACGCAAAACGCCCCTTTTTTGCTCCTTTTCGGAGCAAGAACAGCCGATCTCAGAAGCAAATGCACCAAGCCGAAGCGGATTCCGTCGGCGGCCAATTTTTTTCCGATCAAGCGACGAAAAATTCACCAACAAAATGGGTTGCACCCGGTTGCACCTCTCCCTGAGCAAAGCTAATCTTGCCGCCAGCTGATGCCACTCGGTAGTGGCACCCATGAGGATAAGAAAATGGCTACGACCACCCTTGGGGTCAAACTCGACGACCCGACCCGCGAACGCCTCAAGGCGGCCGCGACCTCCATTGATCGCACGCCGCACTGGCTGATCAAGCAGGCGATTTTCAATTACCTGGAGAAACTCGAGGGTGGTGCAACCCTGACCGAGCTCAACGGTTTGAGCAGCAAGGACGCTGACGACGCAGGCGAAGTCCAGAGCGACCACGCCCACCAGTGCTTCCTTGAGTTCGCCGAGAGCATCCTGCCGCAATCCGTACTGCGTGCTTCGATCACCGCCGCTTACCGCCGCCCAGAGCCGGAAGTGGTGCCGATGCTGATCGAGCAGGCCCGCCTGCCGGTGCAAATGGCCGAAGCCACCAACAAGCTCGCCGCGTCGATTGCGGAAAAACTGCGCAATCAGAAGAGTGCCGGCGGCCGTGCCGGGATTGTTCAGGGCCTGCTGCAGGAATTCTCGCTGTCGTCCCAGGAAGGCGTAGCCCTGATGTGCCTGGCCGAAGCACTGCTGCGGATCCCGGACAAAGGCACCCGCGACGCGCTGATCCGCGACAAGATCAGCACCGGCAACTGGCATCCGCACCTGGGCAACAGCCCGTCGCTGTTCGTCAACGCCGCTACCTGGGGCCTGCTGCTGACCGGCAAACTGGTCGCTACCCATAACGAAGCCGGTCTCACCTCATCCCTGAGCCGCATCATCGGCAAAAGCGGCGAGCCGATGATCCGCAAGGGCGTCGACATGGCCATGCGCCTGATGGGCGAGCAGTTCGTGACCGGCGAAACCATCGCCGAAGCCCTGGCCAACGCGAGCAAATTCGAAGCCAAGGGTTTCCGCTATTCCTACGACATGCTCGGTGAAGCCGCCCTCACCGAACACGACGCGCAAAAGTACCTGGCCTCGTACGAGCAAGCCATTCACTCCATCGGCAAAGCCTCCCACGGCCGTGGGATTTATGAAGGCCCGGGCATCTCCATCAAGCTGTCGGCCCTGCACCCGCGTTACAGCCGTGCGCAGTACGAGCGCGTGATGGATGAGCTGTACCCGCGCCTGCTGTCCCTGACCCTGCTGGCCAAGCAATACGACATCGGCCTGAACATCGACGCCGAAGAAGCCGACCGCCTGGAGCTGTCGCTGGATCTGCTCGAGCGTCTGTGCTTCGAACCGCAGTTGACCGGCTGGAACGGCATTGGCTTCGTGATCCAGGCCTACCAGAAGCGTTGCCCGTATGTGATCGACTACGTCATCGATCTGGCACGCCGCAGCCGCCATCGCCTGATGATCCGCCTGGTAAAAGGCGCGTACTGGGACAGCGAGATCAAGCGCGCCCAGGTCGAAGGCCTGGAAGGCTACCCGGTGTATACCCGCAAGGTGTACACCGACGTTTCCTATATTGCCTGTGCACGCAAGCTGCTGTCGGTACCGGAAGTCATCTACCCGCAGTTCGCTACGCACAACGCCCATACCTTGTCGGCGATTTACCATATCGCCGGTCAGAACTATTACCCCGGCCAGTACGAGTTCCAATGCCTGCACGGCATGGGTGAACCGTTGTACGAGCAGGTAGTAGGCAAGGTTTCCGAAGGCAAGCTGAACCGTCCGTGCCGCGTGTACGCACCGGTCGGCACTCACGAAACACTGCTGGCCTACCTGGTGCGTCGCCTGCTGGAAAACGGCGCCAACACCTCGTTCGTCAACCGCATCGCCGACCAGTCCATCTCGATCCAGGAGCTGGTGGCCGATCCAGTGGCCAGCATCGAGCAGATGGCGACGCTGGAAGGCGGCTTCGGCCTGCCGCACCCGCGTATCCCGCTGCCCCGTGACCTGTACGGGAGCGACCGTGCCAACTCGGCCGGTATCGACCTGGCCAACGAACACCGCCTGGCATCGCTGTCCTGCGCCCTGCTGGCCACCGCGCACAACAACTGGAAGGCCGCGCCGATGCTCGGTTGCGCCGCCAGCGAACAAGCGGCGGCACCGGTATTGAACCCGTCCGACCTGCGTGACGTGGTCGGTCACGTGCAAGAAGCCACTGTCGAAGACGTCGACAACGCGATCCAGTGCGCCATCAGCGCCGGCCCGATCTGGCAGGCCACCCCGCCCGCCGAACGCGCAGCGATCCTGGAACGTGCCGCCGACCTGATGGAAGGCGAGATCCAGCCGCTGATGGGCCTGCTGGCCCGCGAAGCCGGCAAGACCTTCGCCAACGCCATCGCCGAAGTGCGTGAGGCCGTGGACTTCCTGCGCTACTACGCGGTACAGGCGCGCAACGACTTCACCAATGACGCCCACCGCCCACTGGGCCCGGTGGTGTGCATCAGCCCGTGGAACTTCCCGCTGGCGATTTTCAGTGGGCAAGTGGCTGCCGCACTGGCCGCCGGTAACCCGGTACTGGCCAAGCCTGCCGAGCAAACCCCGCTGGTCGCCGCACAAGCCGTGCGCATCCTGCTCGAAGCCGGTATTCCGCAAGGCGTACTGCAATTGCTGCCGGGCCAGGGTGAAAGCGTGGGTGCACGCCTGGTGGGCGATGATCGCGTCAAGGGCGTGATGTTCACCGGTTCCACCGAAGTCGCGCGGCTGCTGCAACGCAATGTCGCCGGGCGCCTGGATGCCCAGGGCCGTCCGATCCCGCTGATCGCCGAAACCGGCGGCCAGAACGCAATGATCGTCGACTCCTCGGCACTCACCGAACAAGTGGTCATCGACGTGGTGTCCTCGGCCTTCGACAGCGCCGGTCAACGTTGCTCGGCCCTGCGTGTGTTGTGCCTGCAGGAAGATTCGGCAGACCGCGTGATCGAAATGCTCAAGGGCGCCATGGCTGAATGCCGCCTGGGCAACCCGGAGCGCCTGTCGGTGGACATCGGCCCGGTGATCGACGCCGAAGCCAAGGCCGGCATCGAGAAACACATCCAGGCCATGCGCGACAAAGGCCGCAATGTGTACCAGGTGGCGATTGCCGACGGTGAAGAAATCAAGCGCGGCACCTTCGTGATGCCCACCCTGATCGAGCTGGAAAGCTTCGACGAACTGCAACGGGAGATCTTCGGCCCGGTGCTGCACGTGGTGCGCTACAAGCGCAAGGAGATCGACCAGCTTATCGGCCAGATCAACGCATCCGGCTATGGCCTGACCCTGGGCGTACACACCCGTATCGACGAGACCATCGCCAAGGTGATCGACAACGTCAATGCCGGTAACGTCTACGTCAACCGCAACATTGTCGGTGCCGTGGTCGGCGTGCAGCCGTTCGGCGGCGAAGGCCTGTCGGGCACAGGCCCGAAAGCCGGTGGTCCGCTGTACCTGTACCGCTTGCTGTCGACCCGTCCTACCGATGCGATCGAGCAATCCTTCGTACGTGGCGACAAGCTGGCGGCACCGGATGTACGCCTGCGCGACGCCATGAGCCAACCGCTGACCGCCCTGAAAACCTGGGCCGACAGCAATAAGTTCAGCGAACTGAGTGCGCTGTGCAGCCAGTTCGCCGCGCAATCCCAAAGCGGTATCACCCGTCAGTTGGCCGGCCCGACCGGCGAGCGCAACAGCTACGCCATCCTGCCCCGCGAGCACGTACTGTGCCTGGCGGACGTGGAAGGCGATCTGTTGACTCAACTGGCGGCGGTATTGGCCGTCGGCGGTTCGGCGGTATGGCCGGAAACCGACCTGACCAAGGCCGTGTTCCCACGCCTGCCGAAGGAGATTCAGGCGAAAATCAAGCGCGTGGCCGACTGGACCAAGGACGAGGTGGTGTTTGACGCCGTCCTGCACCACGGCGATTCCGACCAACTGCGTGGGGTGTGCCAGCAAGTGGCGCAGCGTGGCGGGGCGATTGTCGGGGTACATGGTTTGTCTCAGGGCGAGACCACGATTGCCTTGGAGCGCCTGGTGATCGAGCGTGCGTTGAGCGTTAACACCGCTGCTGCCGGCGGTAATGCCAGCCTGATGACCATCGGCTAACTGAATGTGGGAGGGGGCTTGCCCTCTCCCACATTTGATCGCATTTCAATTCCCCTCCCCGCGTTCTGCCTCTTCATCACCCAGATCAATCTTGCTATCCAGTCTTTATTCGCGCACTTAGACTCAGGCCAATTCCTCCAAAGGTAAGCCGCCATGTCCGAGACGCTGCTCAGTTCCCGCAATCTGGCTTTCGAGCTGTACGAAGTCCTCGATGCCGAAGGCCTGACCCAGCGCGAGCGGTTTGCCGAGCACAATCGCGAAACGTTCGATGCCGCGATCAGCACAGCGCGCAGCATCGCCGAAAAGCACTTCGCCCCCCACAACCGTAAGAACGACGAAAACGAACCGCGCTACGAAAACGGCGCAGCCATCCTGATTCCGGAAGTCAAACCGGCGGTGGATGCGTTCCTGGAAGCCGGCTTCCTCAATGCGGCCCGCAGCTTCGAAGCCGGTGGCATGCAGTTGCCGACCCTGCTCTCTCAAGCCTGCTTCGCTCATTTCCAATCCGCCAACGCGGCCTCGACGTCCTACCCGTTCCTGACCATGGGCGCCGCCAACCTGATCGAAAGCTTCGGCACCGAGGAGCAAAAACAGCGCTTCCTGCAACCGATGATCGAAGGCCGCTTCTTCGGCACCATGGCCCTGACCGAGCCCCACGCCGGCTCATCGCTGTCGGATATTCGTACCCGCGCCGAGCCCGCGGCTGACGGCAGCTATCGCCTCAAAGGCAACAAGATCTTCATCTCCGGCGGCGATCACCCGCTGTCGGAAAACATCGTGCACATGGTGCTGGCCAAGCTGCCGGACGCGCCCGCCGGGGTGAAGGGCATTTCGCTGTTTATCGTGCCCAAATTCCTGGTCAACGACGACGGCAGCCTCGGCGCGCGCAATGATGTGCTGCTGGCCGGGCTGTTTCATAAGATGGGCTGGCGCGGCACCACGTCCACGGCACTGAATTTCGGCGATAACGGCAACTGCGTCGGCTATCTGGTGGGTAAACCGCACCAAGGCCTGAGCTGCATGTTCCAGATGATGAACGAGGCGCGCATCGGTGTCGGCATGGGCGCGGTGATGCTCGGTTACGCCGGCTATCTCTATTCGCTGGAATACGCCCGCGAACGCCCGCAAGGCCGCCTGCCCGACAGCAAGGACCCAAGTACCGCGCCGGTCTCGATCATCCAGCACGCCGATATCAAGCGCATGCTGCTGACGCAAAAAGCCTACGTCGAAGGTGCCTTCGACCTGGGTTTGTACGCCGCGCGGCTGTTCGATGACACCACCACACTGGAGACCGAGGCCGAACGCAGACAGGCCCACGAACTGCTGGACCTGCTCACCCCCATCGTCAAATCCTGGCCCTCGGAGTTCTGCCTCAAGGCCAACGAACTGGCGATCCAGATCCTCGGCGGCCACGGTTATACCCGCGAATACCCGGTGGAGCAGTACTACCGCGACAACCGCCTGAACCCGATCCACGAGGGCACCCATGGCATCCAGTCCCTGGACCTGCTGGGGCGCAAGCTGGCGCAGAACGGCGGCGCGGGCCTGAAGCAACTGATTCGGCTGATCGCCGACACGGGCGCGCGGGCACAGGAATATCCAGGCCTGACGGCATTGAGAGAACCGCTGGAGCACCTGGTCAGCCGCCTGCAAAGCGTGACCATCGGCCTGCTGACGGATCTCGCCCAGGGCAAGGTCAACAGCAGCCTGGCGAACTCGGCGCTGTACCTGAAGGTATTCGGGCATACGGTGATTGGCTGGCGCTGGCTGGAACAGGCGATTCGCGCCGAAGAAGGGCTGGCCAAGGGCAATGCGGCCGATGTCGCCTTCTATAAAGGCAAGCTCCAGGCCGCCCGGTACTTCCTGACTTGGGAGATTCCGGGCTGCCATCATGAACTGGTGATTCTGGAGGCACGGGATGATACGTGCCTGGGGATGCAGGATGAGTGGTTCTAAGGCTGGATCGCCTTGGAAATCACCTCGACCGTGGCGCTGACTTGCTCTTGGTAACGGTCGAGTTCCTGCTGGTGAGCCTGCTGCATTTCGATCTGCTCGGCGCACAGGTTCAGCGCCGCCAGCACCAGTAGCTTGTCACCGATCAGGGTCGGGTACTTTTTCTTGGTGGTGGCCAGGGAGGCCTTGAGCATGGTCACGGCGTGCATCAGGGTCTTATCTTCCCCGGCCGGGGCCTTGATCGAGTAATCCTCTCCGAGAATCGAAACGACCTTTATCCCTTCATTCATGCGCTGACAGGGCCTGCGCTCACGCGCTCAACCAGCGCCTGGATCCGCGCTGCGGTAGCGCCGTGCTTTTCTTCCTGCTCCATCAGGTTCAGTTGCAGGCTGTCGTTCTCATCCTTGGCGCGAGCCAGTTCGGCCTTGAGGGATTCGTTGCTGCCCAGTAGCTCCTGATTCTGCTGTACCAGGTCGCTGACCAGTTGTTCCAGTTGGCTGAGGGATGCTTCTAACATTTTGATTTCTCGGGCTTTTTCAAAGGGCGGTGACGATAAAGAAAATTCACCTCGGATGCCAGGGTTATCCCTGGCGCGCAGCCCGTTTTTCAAGGGCCGGGCCACGCTTTCGAGCCTTAGTGACTGCATTTCCCCCATCTGGTTCCTGAATCCGCGCATCCCCTCGTCAGATGCGACAAAAACGCACAGCCCCCTTTAGACTTTAGTCGTACGCCCGATAGAGAGGCACACCCCGTCTCATGACCGCACGGATCGCGCCTCTCCCAGGATTTCCGCATGTCGCTTCGTAATATGAATATCGCCCCGAGGGCCTTCCTCGGCTTCGCGTTTATTGGCGCGTTGATGTTGTTTCTAGGCGTGTTCGCCCTGAACCAGATGAGCAAGATCCGTGGCGCCACTGAAGACATCACCCTGTCCAGCGTGCCAAGCATCCGCGCCCTGGATGAGTTCACCCAACTGACCCTGCGCCTGCGCGTGTTGTCTTACCGCTTGCTGACCAACCGCGAGCCGGATGTGCAGCAAAAGACCCTGGAAGCCTTCGAACTGCGCAACCAGCAGATTCGCGCCGCCCAGGGCGTCTACGAGAAACTGATTGAAAGCAGCGAAGAACGTAGCACCTACAACGAATATGTAAGCCTGCTGGGCCAGTACCATCAGATTGAAGAGCGCATGAAGAGCCTGTCACGGGCCAACCAGGTGGATGAGCTGCGCAGCCTGCTTAACACCGAATTGCTGAGCAACTCCGAGCAGGTCAACGCCGTGCTGACGCGCCTGCTGGACCTCAATAACAAGATGGCCCTGGCCACCAATCAGGAGGCCGAAGACCAATACAACGCGGCCTTCAACCTGGTCGTGGGCCTGCTGGTGATCGCCACGCTGCTGACCCTGCTGTTTGCCTGGCTGCTGACCCGCAGCATCACCCTGCCGATTTCACAGGCACTGGAAGCGGCGGAAGAAGTCGCCGAAGGCAACCTGACACGGCCGATAAAAGTCGACGGCAGCGATGAGGCCGGGCGCCTGCTCGCCGCCATGGCCAAGATGCAGGACAAACTGCGCGACACCCTGCAACGCATCGCGGGCTCCGCCACCCAACTGGCTTCCGCCGCCGAGGAACTGAACGCCGTCACCGACGAAAGCGCCCGTGGCCTGACCCGGCAAAACAACGAAATCGAACAAGCCGCCACCGCCGTCAACGAGATGACCAGCGCCGTCGAAGAAGTCGCACGCAATGCGGTGAGCACCTCGGAAGCCTCGCGCAACGCTACCACCTCCGCCGGCGACGGCCGCGACCTGGTGCAGGAAACCGTCAGCGCCATCGAGCGCATGAGCGGCGACGTGCAGGCTACCGCCACCCTGATCGGCGAACTGGCCAATGAGTCGCGCGATATCGGCAAAGTGCTGGACGTGATTCGCGGCCTGGCCGACCAGACCAATTTGCTGGCCCTGAACGCGGCGATTGAAGCCGCACGTGCCGGTGAAGCCGGTCGCGGGTTCGCGGTGGTCGCCGATGAAGTGCGGGCCCTGGCCCATCGTACCCAGCAGTCCACCAGCGAGATCGAGCGGATGATCGGCAGTATCCAGGCCGGCACCGAGCACGCGGTGGACTCGATGCGCAACAGCACCGAGCGGGCGGAGTCGACGCTGAACATCGCCAAAGGCGCCGGGATGTCGCTGGATACCATCAACACCGCGATTGTCGAGATCAACGAGCGCAACCTGGTGATCGCCAGCGCGGCGGAAGAACAGGCGCAGGTGGCGCGGGAAGTGGACCGCAACCTGGTGAACATTCGTGATCTGTCGGTGCAATCCGCTACGGGCGCCAGCCAGACCAGCGCCGCGAGCAGCGAATTGTCACGCCTGGCGGTAGACCTGAACGGGATGGTAGGCCGCTTCCGCCTCTAACGCCCTGCACTGGCTTGAAATGTGGGAGGGGGCTTGCTCCCGATAGCGGTGGATCAGTTACAGACAAGCTGACTGACATACCGCCATCGGGGGCAAGCCCCCTTCCACATTCAGATCTGCGCCCGACGTTAAAAGCTTTTTGACAGCACCGCAATTCAACAGGTTAGAATCCCTGGCACGCAGACTGCATGGTCAGTTTGCGTCCCGTCTTGTTTGCCCATGGAGTACTGCCTTTGAATGCGACGACCATCAACAGCCTGTTCTTGATCGGCGCGTTGCTGGTGAGTGCGAGCATTCTGGTGAGTTCTCTTTCCTCGCGCCTGGGTATCCCGATCCTGGTGATCATCCTGGCCGTGGGCATGGTGGCCGGCGTCGATGGCGGCGGCATCATTTTCGACAATTACCCGACTGCCTACCTGGTGGGCAACCTCGCGCTGGCAGTGATCCTGCTCGACGGCGGTTTGCGTACACGGGTGGCGAGTTTCCGCGTGGCACTCTGGCCGGCATTGTCCCTGGCCACGGTGGGGGTGTTGATTACCACCGGCCTCACCGGCATGGCGGCGGCCTGGCTGTTTGACCTGAATATTATCCAGGGCCTGCTGATCGGTGCGATTGTCGGCTCGACCGACGCCGCAGCGGTGTTCTCGCTGCTGGGCGGCAAGGGCCTGAACGAACGGGTGACGGCCAGCCTCGAGATCGAATCCGGCAGCAACGACCCGATGGCGGTGTTCCTCACCGTCACCCTGATCGACATGCTCGCCAGCGGCCAGACCGGCCTGCACTGGAGCCTGCTGACCCACCTGGTGCGCGAGTTCGGCATCGGTGGCATCGTCGGCCTCGGCGGCGGCTGGCTGATGTTGCAGATGGTCAACCGCATCAACCTGGCCACCGGCCTGTACCCGATCCTGGTAATCGCCGGCGGCCTGTTCGTGTTCGCCCTGACCAACGCCTTCCATGGCAGCGGCTTCCTCGCCGTGTACCTGTGCGGCCTGGTGATCGGCAATCGGCCGGTGCGTAGCCGTCATGGCATTTTGCATATGCTCGACGGCATGGCCTGGCTCGCGCAGATCGGTATGTTCCTGGTGCTGGGCCTGCTGGTCACGCCCCATGATTTGCTGCCGATTGCCCTGCCGGCCCTGGGCCTGGCGCTGTGGATGATCCTGTTTGCGCGGCCGCTGTCGGTGATGGTCGGCCTGCTGCCGTTCAAAGCCTTCCATGGCCGCGAAAAGGCCTTTATCGCCTGGGTCGGCCTGCGCGGCGCGGTGCCGATCATCCTGGCGGTGTTCCCGTTGATGGCCGGCCTGCCCCATGCGCAGCTGTACTTCAACCTGGCGTTCTTTATCGTGCTGGTGTCGCTGCTGGTACAGGGCACCAGCCTGCCGTGGGTGGCCAAGCTGCTCAAAGTGACCGTGCCGCCGGACCCGGCGCCAATCTCCCGCGCAGCCCTGGAAGTGCACGTCACCAGCGAGTGGGAGCTGTTCGTCTACCGCCTGGGCGCAGAAAAATGGTGCATCGGCGCGGCCCTGCGTGAGCTGAAAATGCCCGAAGGCACGCGCATCGCGGCCCTGTTCCGTGGCCAGCAACTGCTCCATCCGTCGGGTAGTACGGTGCTGGAAGTCGGCGATCTGCTCTGTGTGATCGGCCATGAACACAACCTGCCGGCCCTGGGCAAACTGTTCAGCCAGGCACCGCAACGCGGCCTCGATTTGCGCTTCTTCGGCGACTTCGTCCTCGAAGGCGACGCCCAGCTGGGCGCGGTTTCGGCGCTGTATGGCCTCAAGCTCGAAGGGATCGACCCGGACATGCCGCTGAGCCGCTTCATCACCCAGAAAGTCGGCGGCGCGCCGGTCGTGGGCGACCAGGTGGAGTGGAACAACACCATCTGGACCGTCGCGGTCATGGACGGGAACAAGATTGGCAAAGTCGGCGTCAGATTCCCCGAAGGAAGTCGCCCGGCCCCCGGACTCTTCCTCTAAACTGCGGGGCGACAGCACGCCCCCGATTCTTCACCTTGCTCGATCGGTCTCTATGCCAACCCTGCGCACTTTTCTCGCCACTGCCCTGCTGGGCCTGACCCTTTGTGTCGGCAGCGTCTACGCCGCCGACCCGCCCAGCGCCGACGCCATCCAGCAAACCCTGGACAAGCTGCCTGATCGCAAACTGCCCGACGCCGACATGAAGGCGCTGCAATCGATCCTGCAACAGACCCTGACCTACCTGGGCAACAAGCAGGATTACGAGCAGCGCCTGGTCGACCTCAAGCGCCAGCTGGAAGACGCGCCGCGCCAGACCAGCGAGAACCAGCGCGAACTGACCCGGCTCAAGGCCACCAAGGTCATTCCGGTGGCCCAACGCTACGCCACCCTGCCGGTGCCGCAGCTCGAGCAATTGCTGGTGCAGCGCAGCACCCAGCAAGGCGACCTGCAAAAGGAACTGGCCGACGCCAACAGCCTGACCATCGCCGCCCAGACCCGTCCCGAGCGCGCCCAGACCGAAATCAGCAGCAGCCAGACGCGCATCCAGCAGATCAATGCCACCCTCAAGGCCGGCAAGGACAATGGCAAAGCCCTCAGCGGCGACCAGCGCAACCAACTGAATGCCGAACTGGCCTCCCTGAATGCCCTGATCCCCCTGCGCCGCCAGGAGCTGGCCGGCAACAGCCAGCTGCAGGACCTGGGCAACAGCCAGCACGACCTGATCCAGGAAAAAACCGCGCGCCTGGAACAGGAGATCCAGGACCTGCAAACCCTGATCAACCAGAAGCGCCTGGCCCAGTCCCAGCAGACCGTCACCCAGCAGTCCATCGAAGCGCAGAAAGCCGGCGGCAGCAGCCTGCTGGCCACGGAAAGCGCAGCCAACCTGAAGCTCTCCGACTACCTGCTCAAGAGCACCGACCGCCTCAACGACCTGACCCAGAAGAACCTGCAGACCAAGCAACAGCTGGACACCGTGACCCAGAGCGATTCGGCCCTGGACGAGCAGATCAACGTGCTCAAGGGCAGCCTGCTCCTGTCGAAGATTCTGTATAAGCAGAAACAAGCGTTGCCCCGCCTGACGGTGGACCGCGACCTGGCGGACGATATCGCCAACATTCGCCTGTACCAGTTCGAGGTCAACCAACAGCGCGAGCTGATCAGCTCCCCCAGCACCTATGTGGATAACCTGCTGGCCAACCAGCCGCCGGCCGACGTCACCCCGCAACTGCGGCGCACCCTGCTGGAACTGGCGATCACCCGCAGCGACTTGCTGGAGCGCCTGAGCCGCGAGCTGAGCGCGCTGCTCAACGAATCCATCACCCTGCAACTGAACCAGAAACAACTGCTCAGCACCGCCACCACCCTGCGCGCGACGCTCGATGAACAGATGTTCTGGATCCCCAGCAACAAGCCGCTGGACACCGAATGGCTGGAAACCGTGCCGGCGCACCTGAGCAAGCAGGTCACCACCCTGCCCTGGGCCTCCAGCGTCAGCGAGTTGTACGACGGCCTGACCCAGCGTCCGCTGCTGTTTTTGCCGTTGCTGCTGTTGATCGGTGCCCTGTTGTGGCGCCGCAACGCGCTGTACGCGCGTCTGAAAAGAGTCCACCTGGACATCGGCCACTTCAAACGCGACAGCCAATGGCACACGCCCCAGGCGATCCTGGTGAATATCCTGTTGGCGATGCCGGTAGCACTGGGCCTGGCGCTGTGCGGCTACGCGCTGCAGATCGACGCACGTGGGCAGAACGCCAACCTGGGTGCGGCGCTGTTGCAGATTGCCCAGGCGTGGCTGGTGTTCTACACCGCCTACCGCATCCTGGCACCGGGCGGCGTGGCCGAGCTGCACTTCCGCTGGGAAAAGCCCCAGGTCGAATTCCTCCAGGGCTGGGTGCGCAAGCTCGGGCTGGTGGTGCTGGCCCTGGTGGCCGTGGTGGCGATTGCCGAGCATCAACCGGCGGCGCTGGCCGACGACGTGCTGGGCATTGGGGTGGTCCTGACCTGCTACGCCCTGATGGCCTGGCTGCTGGGACGCCTGCTGCTGCACAGCCCGACCCACGAAAAAGCCTCGCTGTTCCGCAAAGCCGTGGGCCTGCTGTTTACCGCCCTGCCTATCGCGCTGTTCATTGCCGTGTGCTTTGGCTACTACTACACCGCACTCAAGCTCAGCGACCGGCTGATCAACACCTTGTACCTGCTGATGTTCTGGCTGGTCATCGAAGCCACCTTCGTGCGCGGCCTGGGCGTTGCCGCCCGACGCCTGGCCTATTCCCGCGCCCTGGCCAAACGCCAGGCTGCCAAGGAAGCCGGCGAAGGCGAAGCGGTGATCGAAGAGCCGACCCTGGATATCGAACAGGTCAACGAACAATCGATGCGCCTGATACGCCTGGCGCTGCTCGGTGGCTTTATCGCGGCGCTGTACTGGGTATGGTCGGACCTGATCTCGGTATTTTCCTACCTGGACAACGTCACCCTCTACGAATACACCAGCGGCACCGGTGCCAATATCAGCATGGTGCCGATCAGCATCGGCGACCTGCTCGGCGCGCTGATCATCATCGGCATCACCTTCGCCCTGGCGCGTAACCTGCCCGGCCTGCTGGAAGTGCTGGTGCTGTCCAAGCTGGACCTGGCCCAGGGCAGTGCCTACGCCACGACCACCTTGCTGTCCTACATCATTGCCGGCGTGGGTTTTGTCTCGACCCTGTCCACCCTCGGCGTGAGCTGGGACAAGTTGCAATGGCTGGTGGCCGCGCTGTCGGTGGGGTTGGGCTTCGGCATGCAGGAGATCTTCGCCAACTTTATCTCCGGCATCATGATCCTGTTCGAGCGCCCGGTGCGGATCGGCGACACCATCACCATCGGCAACCTGTCGGGCACGGTGAGCAAGATCCGCATCCGCGCTACCACCATCACCGACTTCGACCGCAAGGACATCATCGTCCCGAACAAGACGTTCATTACCGGGCAACTGATCAACTGGTCGCTGACCGACACCATCACCCGCGTGACCCTCAAGCTGGGCGTGGACTACGGCTCCGACCTGGACCTGGTGAAGGAATTGTTGCTCAAGGCCGCGCGAGAAAACCCAAGGGTGTTGAAGGAACCGGAACCCCATGTGTACTTCCTCAACTTCGGCGAAAGCACCCTCGACCACGAACTGCGCATGCACGTGCGCGACCTCGGCGACCGCAACCCGGTGATCGACGAAGTGAACCGCTTTATCAACCGCGAGTTCAAGAACCACCACATCAACATCTCGTTCCGGCAGATGGAGGTGTACCTGAAAAACCTCCACGGCCAGGAGTACAAGCTGGTGCCGGTGGAGGACGAGAAGAGAACCATCGTCGGACCGACCGAGGCGCAAGATGTGCCGGAGCCGCCGGACGGCAAAGTGGCGGATGCACCCGAGCCACCACCCAGCAAACTCGACTAAACGCCCTATCCCCAGCAGAATGCTCGGACATTCTGCTGGAGATGGCCGGTGAAAGCCCTCGACGAACTGACCTTCGACAACCGCTTCGCACGCCTGGGCGACGCGTTCTCAACCCACGTATTGCCCGAGCCCCTCGACGAACCGCGCCTGGTGGTGGCAAGCAATGCCGCCATGGCCCTGCTCGACCTCGACCCTGCCGTGGCGCAAACGCCGGTATTCGCCGAGCTGTTCAGCGGCCATAAGCTGTGGGCCGAAGCCGAGCCGCGGGCAATGGTCTACTCCGGGCACCAGTTCGGCGGCTACACCCCGCAGCTGGGCGATGGTCGGGGATTGCTGCTGGGCGAGGTATACAACGAGGCCGGCGAGCATTGGGACCTGCACCTCAAGGGTGCCGGGATGACGCCCTACTCGCGCATGGGCGATGGCCGCGCGGTGCTGCGCTCGTCGATTCGGGAGTTCCTGGCCTCCGAAGCGCTGCATGCACTGGGCATCCCCAGCAGCCGTGCGTTGTGCGTGATCGGCTCCAGCACCCCGGTCTGGCGTGAGAAGCAGGAACGTGGGGCGATGGTGCTGCGCCTGGCGCCCAGCCATATCCGTTTTGGTCATTTCGAATATTTCTACTACACCAAGAAGCCCGAACAGCAGGCCGAGCTGGCCGAACACGTGCTGAACCTGCACTACCCGGCGTGCCGCGAACAGCCCGAGCCGTACCTGGCGATGTTCCGCGAAATCGTCGAACGCAATGCCGAGATGATCGCCAAATGGCAGGCCTATGGTTTCTGCCACGGCGTGATGAACACCGACAACATGTCGATCCTCGGCATCACCTTCGACTTCGGGCCCTTTGCGTTTCTCGACGACTTTGATGCGCACTTCATCTGCAATCACTCGGACCATGAAGGACGCTACTCCTTCAGCAACCAGGTGCCCATCGGCCAGTGGAACCTCAGCGCGCTGGCCCAGGCGCTCACGCCATTTATCAGCGTCGATGCCTTGAAAGAAGCCCTTGGCCTGTACCTGCCGCTGTACCAGGCCCACTACCTGGACCTGATGCGCCGCCGACTGGGGCTGACCACCGCCGAAGACGACGACCAGAAGCTGGTGGAGCGGTTGCTGAAGCTGATGCAGAACAGCGGCGTGGATTACACCTTGTTCTTCCGACGCCTGGGCGACGAATCGGCAGCGCTGGCGGTGGCGAAGCTGCGCGATGACTTTGTCGACCTCGCCGGGTTCGATGCCTGGGCCGAGCTGTACACGGCCCGTGTTGCGCGGGACGGGGATTACAGCGAAGAGCAGCGCCGTGAGCGGATGCATGCAGTGAACCCGCTGTACATCCTGCGCAACTACCTCGCACAGAACGCTATCGCCGCCGCCGAATCAGGCGACTACAGCGAAGTGCAGCGACTGCATGAGGTGCTTTCCAAGCCGTTCGAGGAGCAAGCGGGGATGGAACAGTACGCGCAACGACCGCCGGATTGGGGCAAGCATTTGGAGATCAGTTGTTCGTCCTAAGACAGGCAGACTGTGGCGACAGAGCTGGCTCCCGCTGGGCTGCGCAGCAACCCCAACGCCTGAAAGCGAGGTATATCCAGTACACCTCGCCACGCTACCCAGGGCTGCTACGCAGCCCAACGCGGGACAAGCCCGCTCGCCACAGTCATGTATCTATCTTGATAATTATCGGCGCTGACTCCAGATAGGGAGCATTGGCCACATCCACGGAGCCCACCATGTCCGAACCTCTCGTTATCCCCTGCCCCCATTGCAACGGCCTCAATCGCATCCCCGCAGAACGCCTGGGTGATACGCCCAAGTGCGGGCGCTGCAAACAACCGGTTCTACTGGGCAAGCCTTTCGAGCTGAAACAAGGTGACTACGCCAGCCAGATCAAGGGCGACCTGCCGCTGCTGGTGGATGTGTGGGCCGATTGGTGCGGGCCGTGCAAGTCGTTCGCGCCGGTGTTTGAACAGGCGGCCGGGCAGCTGGAAGGCAAGTGCAGGCTGGCCAAGCTGGACAGCGAGGCCAATCAGCAGCTGTCGGCGCAGTTGGGGATTCGTTCGATCCCCAGTCTGATTCTGTTCAAGAACGGCCGCGAAGTGGCGCGCCAGAGCGGAGCGTTTCCGTTGCCGCAGTTGATGAGCTGGTTGCGTAGCCAGGGGATATAACCGGACTTGAGAACGATGCTGAACAATGTGGGAGGGGGCTTGCCCCCGATGGCGGTGGCTCAGCTACAGATGAGCTAGCCGGCATACCGCCATCAGGGGCAAGTCGAATCGTCGCACCGCCCCTCCCACATTTGACCGCGTTGTACCTTCAGGCCAGAGGGACTTCGCGGTCCATCATCTGGCCGACCAGCAATACGCCCAGTTCACTCAATTGGTGGATAGCCAGGGCCATGTCGCGGTGTTCACCGGTGAGGTCGCTGGAAAGGTTGAGCAATAGGGTACGGACGGAGGAGAAGGTTTCGTAGCTGTTGAGGATGAGGGTTTCGGTGGGGAGGTTGGGCGTAACGGTATAAAGGTTAACCATGGATCGTCTCCGAGTAGTGGAGCCGCAACCGGCCGCTACTAAACGGAGGGTGGCAGCTGTACGCAGGTTAGTAGACCGGGGAGACGCAACCGGCGCGCTCGAAAGCGCCCTCCGTACAGCCACCATCAAATTCAGGAAGCTCCTGATCGACGAATTGCCGTACATCTCACCTCGGGCTACTAAACCCGATCACTGAACATTCAGTGACCGCAGAACCTTAGAGATGCCCATCCAGACGCACAAGCCGGCGGATTCTGGCGTAGCTGTAGGCAACGATACAAGCCACAACCCCTCTAGCCAGACCCTTCCTACAACCTCTGTGGGACAAATCCAAATCCCCGACTGAAATGCAATACAAATGTGGGAGGGGCTTGACGCCGATGGCGCTGACTCAGTCAACGTATTCGTGACTGACACACCGCAATCGGGGGCAAGCCCCCTCCCACAGGGATTCTTTGTTGCCTTCAAGGTCAGGCGTTTTCCAGCAGGTTATGCAGCTCCAAGAATTGCTGCGTGAGCTTGTGCCGTGGGTCGAGGTGGATCAGCGGCTTGTTCTCCTGGTGCGACTCGCGCATGCGCACTGAGCTGGCCAGGTACACCGGCAACACCGGCAAGCCCTCGGCAATCAACTCATCGAGCATTTGCTGCGGTAGGCTCGCCCGTGCCTGGAACTGGTTGACCACGATACCTTCCACTTCGAGGCCTTCGTTGTGGTCTTCCTTCAATTCTTCGATTTCAGCCAGCAGGCCATACAGGGCCTGGCGCGAGAAGCTGTCGCAATCGAAGGGAATCAACACACGATCAGCGGCAATCAGCGCAGAAACGGCATAAAAGTTCAGGGCTGGCGGGGTATCCAGGTAGATCCGGTCGTAATCTTCGCTCAGTTCATCGAGCAGCTTTCGCAGCTTGTTGATCTTGTGCTTGGCTTCAAGCTTGGGCTGCAGGTCCGCGAGTTCGGCGGTGGCGGTGATGACGTGCAGGTTGTCGAAGGGGGTTTCGTAGATGTCGACCTTGTTCTTCTTCGAAAACGGCCCGGAAGACAGGGTTTGCTTGAAAAAATCCGCGATCCCCATGGGGATGTCGTCGCCAGTCAGCCCCGTCAGGTATTGGGTTGAATTGGCCTGTGCATCGAGGTCCACCAACAGGGTTCGATAGCCTTCGCTGGCGCTGACCGCCGCCAGGTTGCAGGCGATGCTCGACTTGCCAACACCGCCTTTTTGATTGAACACCACGCGCCGCATGGAAAAACCTCCGTGTATCAATGAATGTCCGAGTGTAGAGGGCAAAAGCGCCTGTTAGCTACCTCGTTCATCGATGCATTGCTGCATTGCATCGGGTCTGTCATATGTCGCGTACAAATGAAAAGGAAGTGTCCGACGATCCAAGTTGCTCCTCGTTGAAGGACAATCTGTAAACCTTCCCGACTTATTTGTAATCGGCCTTGCACAATTCTTTACCAAAGTTTGCTAGAACCCCGCAGCACCGGGATAATGCGCGCCACTCGGCGATTGCTCCTTGTCCCGGTATTCGGGGCCAAAAGCCGCACATGGAAGCCCGCAGGGGCGGGATAACTTCTCAGTGATCAACTTCAACATCGCCCAATGGCGCGCCTGGGCCCCCGGCCTGGAAAGCGCGGACGACTGGCACGCCTGGTGCCAGGCCCCGGTGTTGCTGCCTGCCAGCGATGCTTCGCCCGACGTATCGTTCCTGCCGGCCATGCAGCGCCGCCGCCTGAGCCGCCTGGCGCGCATGGCGTTCAGCGTAGGCTGGCCGCTGGCCGACGGCCTGCAAGACCTGCCGCTGGTGTTTATTTCCCGGCATGGGGAAACTCCGCGCACCCTCGACATCCTCAGCGACCTGGCCAACGACCAGCCGCTGTCGCCGACCCAATTCAGCCTGTCGGTGCACAACGCGGTGATTGGCCTGTGGTCGATCCTGCGCAATGAAACCAGCGAAATGACAGCCCTCGCCGCCGCCGGCGATGGCCTGGAGCACGGCATGCTCGAAGCCGCGGCCCTGCTCAACGAAGGCGCTCCGGCGGTATTGCTGGTGATCACCGAAGAACAGCCGCCCGAAGCCTACGCCAGCTGGATCGTTGACGTACCCTTTCCCTACGCCCTCGGCCTGCTGCTGACACCAGGCGACGAGTGGCAACTGGAACTCAGCGCCGGCACTGTCCAACCCACTCAAACCCAGTGGCCCCACGCCCTGAACCTGCTGCGCGCCCTGCTTACCGAACAGGGCGCCTGCCAACATGCCTGGAAGAACCGTGTATGGAACTGGCAACGCAAGTCGTGAACGATAAGCCACGGGATGCCTACTACTGGCGCCTGTTCGCCACTGCCGCGAGCTTCTTCGTATTCGGCGTCGGCGGGTTGTGCCTGCGCTTGCTGGTCTTTCCCCTGCTCAGCTGCCTGCCGGGCAACGTAGAAAGGCACCAGCGCCGCGCCCGCCATACCATCAGCAAGCTGTTCTGGTTCTTTATCCGCCTGATGCAGCGCGCCGGCGTGCTGACCTACAGCGTCGAAGGCGCCGAACGACTCGGCCAGCCAGGCCAGATGATCATCGCCAACCATCCGTCGCTGATCGACGTGGTGTTCCTGATCGGCCTGATGCGCCAGACCAATTGCGTGATCAAGCAGAGCCTGTTTCAAAATCCGTTCACCCGTGGCCCGGTGCGCGACGCGGGTTACATAAGCAACGACGGCAGCGCAGACATGCTCGACGCCGCCGCCGACGCCCTGCGCCAAGGCCAGACGCTGATCATCTTTCCCGAAGGCACCCGCACCACACCCGGCGTGGCGCCCGCCTTTCATCGCGGGGCCGCCGCCATTGCCCTGCGCGGTGCGACAATCATCACCCCGGTAGTGATCAAGGTCAGCCCCACCACTCTGACCAAGGCCGAACCCTGGTATCGCATCCCTAAATGCCGTTTTCACTTCAGTTTGCGCGTGGGGGCCGATATAGAACCACAGGCGTTCGCAACACTGGGGCCCGCGCCCCAGGCCTCACGCAAGCTCAACGATTACCTGCACCACTATTTCATTAAGGAGCTCGCCGAAGATGAGCGACCAACACCGCCTTGAGCACGACATAAAGCTGTTGATCATCGAGGCCCTGGGCCTGGAAGACATCAGCGCCGACGACATCGGCAGCGACCAAACCCTGTTCGGCGAAGGCCTGGGCCTGGATTCGGTAGACGCCCTGGAATTGGGCCTGGCGATCCAGAAAACGTACGGCATCAAGATCGATGCCGACGCCAAGGACACCCGCAATCACTTCACCAACGTGGCCAGCCTTGCGGCGTTCGTCACGGCCAGACAGGCAGCTTGAGACCGGACCATGCAAACTCGTGACGATATTTTCAACACCCTGCGCGATGCCTTGGTGGAACTGTTTGAACTGCCCCCGGAGCGCGTCACCCTCGACGCCAACCTGTATCAGGACCTGGAGATCGACAGCATCGATGCCGTGGACCTGATCGACCATATCAAGCGCCAGACCGGCAAGAAGATCGCCGCCGAAGAGTTCAAGGCCGTGCGCACCGTCAACGACGTGGTTGAGGCGGTGTACCGTCTGGTCCAGCCTGCCGCATGAGCCGGCTGATCGGCCTTGGCCTGTTATTGGCGGGGCTGCTGTACCCGTTTGCGGTGTATTACGGCACCGAGCACTTTGCGCCCTGGCAATTCGGCCTGCTGCTGGGCAGCCTGTGGCTGCTGCGCGCGGTCACGGGTGCGACGCGCCCCGGCAGCCGCTGGATGGCGTTGGCGGTAATCGTGTTTTGCCTGGCCCTGGCCTGGTTCGACAACCCGCACCTGTTGCGCTGGTACCCGAGCCTGGTCAGTGCGTTCATGTTGGCGCTGTTCGGCCTGAGCCTGAAATACGGCCCGCCGATGGTGGAGCGTCTGGCGCGCATGACCGACCCGGTGCTGCCGCCGCACGCGATTGTGTATACGCGCCAGGTCACCGTGGTGTGGTGCGTGTTTTTTCTGTGTAATGGCCTGCTCGCCGCCGCCCTCACCCTATGGGCGCCGTTGAGCTGGTGGACGTTGTACAACGGCTTGATCGCCTACGGGCTGATGGGGCTGTTGTTTGCCGTGGAATGGCTGGTACGACAAAGGGTTCGAGGCCGCGTATGAATGGGTTGAATCTTGAGCATCTGTTGCTCGAGCCGCTGGAACAGCGTTTGGTGACCACCGAACCTGCGATGAATCACGCCCAGCTGTGGGAACACTCCCTGAGCCTGGCCGCCGGGCTGCAAGCCCGTGGCATCCAGCGCCTGGCCCTGCACCTGGAAGACGCCGGCCTGCTGGCGATTGCACTGCTGGGCGCCTGGCGCGCCGGGGCCAGCGTACTGCTGCCCGCCGATCTGCAACCCCAGACCCGCCAACGCTGGGACACGGTTGTCGACGCCTGGCTGACTGAAGCGGCAGACCTGGACGCGCTGTATCAAGCACCGTTGAGCCCGGCTGCCCTCGACCTGGACACCTGCCAACTGAGCCTGTGCACCTCCGGCTCCAGCGGCGAACCCAAGCGTATCGACAAGACCCTGCGCCAGCTCGCCAATGAAGTCCAGGCCCTGGAAGCGCTGTGGGGCGCCGACCTGAAAGACGCCTGCATCATCGGCAGTGTCGCCACCCAGCACATCTACGGTTTGCTGTTCCGCGTGCTGTGGCCGCTGTGCGCCGGGCGCAGCTTTGTGCGCCGCCAGCTGGCGTTTCCGGAAGACATGCAACGCGCCAGCCGCGAACACCCGCAATTCGCCTGGGTCGCCAGCCCGGCGCTGCTCAAGCGCATGGGCGACAACCTCGACTGGCCGGCGCTGAGCCAGGTATCGCGGGTGTTCTCGTCGGGCGGCGCCCTGCCCATCGAGGCGGCCGGCAGTCTATACGAGCGCTTGCAGCAATGGCCGACCGAGATCCTCGGCAGCTCGGAAACCGGTGGCATCGCCTGGCGCCAGGGGGCGCAACCCTGGCAGCCGTTCGCCGATGTACACCTGAGCCAGGACGCCGACGGTGCCCTGCGCATCGCCTCGCCATACTTGCCCGTCGGGCACATAGAACAAACCGCTGACGCTGCGCGCATCCATGCCGATGGTCGCTTCGAGCTGCTCGGACGCCTGGACCGTATCGTCAAGCTGGAAGAAAAACGCATCTCCCTGCCCATGCTTGAGCAGGCGCTGATGGCCCACCCGTGGGTCGTCGAAACGCGCCTGGGGGTGGTGCAGGAAAACCGCGCCTCCCTCGGCGCGCTGGTGGTGCTCAGTGCCGACGGCCTGCACGCCTTGCGCAACCAGGGCCGACGGACTGTCACCCAGACCCTGCGCCAGCATTTGAGCCAGCATTGCGAAGCCCTGGCGCTGCCACGTCGCTGGCGGCTGCTGCGCCAGCTGCCGCTGAATGCCCAGGGCAAACTGCCCCAGGCCGATGTGGCCGCGCTGCTGCTGGCGCCCCGGCCCAAGGCGCCGGAAGTGCTGGAGCAAGTCGAAGTCGATGGCGAATGGACCTTGCAACTGAGCGTGCCGCCGGACCTGGCCTATTTCAGCGGCCACTTCCCGGTCACTCCGGTATTGCCCGGCGTGGTCCAGGTGGAGTGGGCGTTCAACCTCGGCCAACAACTGCTCGATCTGCCCGCGACCTTTGCCGGCATGGAAGTGCTCAAGTTCCAGCAACTGGTGCGCCCCGGCGACCGTATCGAACTGCACCTGCGCTTCGACCAGGAACGCGGCAAGTTATATTTCGCCTACCGCAACGGCGTCGCGGCCTGCTCCAGCGGCCGCATCCAATTGGAAGCGGCCCATGCATAAGCTTCTGTGGCGAGGGGGGGGGGGGGGGGGGGGGGGGGGGGGGGGGGGGGGGGGGGGGGGGGGGGGGGGGGGGGGGGGGGGGGGGGGG